>JBARPZ010000080.1:0-47587 GCA_049643445.1 Sedimentisphaerales bacterium | reverse complement strand
ATCAATAGATACATACGGTGGTAATTTTACATCCAGTGGCACAACATTTGACAACACAGGCGGAATCATCAGCACTAACGGTGGGGACATTGCTATAAACCATTCGGGTTTGGTCACTCTCGGGGCGGACCTGAATCCAGGCAGTGGAACGATGTCTGGTACTTCGACTTCAATTGGCGTTGCCTCGAACGCCGCAAGTATTCAGGATGCCATCGACATTGCCGCGCCCGGTGCGGCCGTTACCGTTCTGGGCGACACGTATGACGAGCAGTTACTGATCGCCAAGTCGCTGACACTGGACGGTTCGAGCCAGGCAGCGATTCTTCAACCCACAGCCACTCCTGCTGCTGGTGTGTACGACATAAAGATCACTTCAAGTGATGTGGTGGTCCAGGATTTCACGCTGGACTTCAGCGGTTCGACGGATGACCGTCCGGGTACAGGTATTGTAGTAAGCGACTTGGGAGGGCCTGACGCTACGAACGTACAGATTCTTAATAATGAAATTTATACTGGTGACGGCAGCGCAATAGGCGCCGTTACCGGTAGTGGCACGGCTATTCAGACGGGTAAGAACGCCGACGTGAGCAATCTTCTTATCCAGGGCAACACGATTCATGGTGATGCCGACGGTATGGGTGAAGGTGTTTATATTAATCCGGGTCCCGGCACCGGCATCAAGATTAACAACAACGTGATTGATGGCTACCTCTTCTCGGGTGTCAGCATTGAAGCCAGCAATGTCGAGGTTACCAATAACGAAATAAACAGCAACCTTACCGATGGATTTTATGGCATACGCTTTATTGATTTAGCTGGTGGTCAGACGTTCAGTAATGTTGATATCGGCACGGCCGGCAACGGCAACGAGATACAGAATTTCCAATATGGCATCCATGTGGGCACCAGTGGTAACGTCGGCTCGACGCTTACTGCTACGATAACTGATAACACAATCAGCAACAACGATTTGGGTATTCGGGCACGGTATGGTACGGACCTGCAGTTCAATAGTATCAGCGGTAACAGCTTCACAAACAATACCAAGCAGGTACAGCGTGATGCAGGTACGCTGAATATCGCTGACACGTTAGCCAACAACACGTTTGATAAGGCCGTGACCGTGGACACTGGCGGAGGGGTGCTGCTGGGCAGCATCTGGAGTAACATTCAGGATGGTGTGGACGCTGCCTCCGCTACAGAGACGGTCAACGTCGAAGCCGGCACATATGCCGAAAGTGCTACAACGAGCGGAACCGCCATTGATATCCACTTCAAGGGAGACTCGACACTCGGTGGCAGTATGACTGCCGTAGGCTTGACCTTCTCCGGTGCGGTTACTGCCGATGGTGGCGCGGCCCAGACGTTCGATGCGACAACCGGCACGCTTTGGGCCAAGGATACGATCGACAAGACCAATGGCGCTCTGACCCTTCTCGGTGATACTCTTGTAGATCTTGACGGTAAAGTTACCGGCGACAGCCAGGTCAATGTTGGCGATGCAGGTACGACAGCTATTAACGTAAAAGCCGATGTAGAAGGTGTTGGAATAACCTTTGCTGCTCCTGTCACAGCAGACGGTCTTGTAGCCCAGACGTTCGATGCGACAACAGGCACGCTGACAGCGGAAGGTGATATCACCAATAACAGCGGCGCAGTTTTGACCCTCGGTGGCAATGCCGGTCTTAGCCTTAAAGGTGATGTTACCGGCGGGAGCATAACTCTTGACGATAATGCCACCGCTGATGGCGTTGCAGCCCAGATGTTTGACGCTGGCGCAGGCACGTTGACGGCTAAGAGTATTACCAAGGCGGCGGGCGATTTGACCCTTGGCGGAGCTACGGGTATTGACCTTGACGGCACTGTAGATGTCCAAGGCGGCAATTTGGCTCTGGAAGACAATGCCACCGTTGCTGATGATGAGATGCTGAAAGCCAGCGGTAACGTGACAGTTGCAGCCGGTAAGACTTTAACGGCTGAAGGCCATCTGAAAGTTGAGGCAACAGGTGGATCGATAACTGCCGGGCTTATCACTATGCAGGCTGACGACAAAACTCTCACTCTGACTCAGAATGATGCGATTGACATGGCGGCCTTCTCTGTGACCAACGACGAGGATACTGATCTTGTTGCCAACAGCACGGATGGCTCAGTTACATCGTCGACGGCGGATTCGTGGCAATCGATAACGGCCGAGGCGAAAGACAATATAGAACTGACAGGGACAGGTGATATAAAAATTGCCGCAACCGGCTTACTTTCTCACGAGGGGGGTGTGAAGGTGGTATCTTATGGTGGTAGTATCTATACACCTGGTGCCGGCGACACTCTCAATGCTCCCATAACCGGTTACTCTGATGAAAGTGCAGACATTGGGGTGGACTTGATTTATCCATACTGGCCGGAGCTTGGTACAAAGGCCGCAATTGTGATTTGGAGCCCATATAAGGATTTAAAGATTGGCCCCGATGCTGTTTTGACTGCAAACGGGACTTACGACCCAACTCAATTTGATGACCGCCTGAGTTTTTTGGTCGATTTTTTCACTCCAACCGACCTGCGCGGCGATCCGGTTGATGTTGCGATTTATCTTGGTAGTAACTATAGTGGCAATGTGGATATGGGTTCCGGGTTCGTATGGATTGATAACAAGTCCCTAACCGAAATTGGGACGCTTGCAATCGACGCTTATGATACGGTAACGTTTACCGAAGCCTTTGAGAATTCACTTCCGGGCTCCACCGTCAGGAGACTCGAGGTTATTTCACGAAGTTCTGAAGACGTAAGTATGGCCATAGCTAATGAGGCGCTGCCTTATGTGGATAATCCCAGCCTACTTGCCGACGGGCTTTACCTTGGAACATACGTTTTACGTGGCAGAGATTTGCTTTTTACCCAAGTTTTGAAGAAGCGGGAAGAGGCTCCCATCGTGCCACCCAAGCTGGAGGAACCGGAAGAGCAGGGTGCAGTGGAAGAGCCCGATATGGAGGCATTGATAGCGTTGTTGGAAGAATTGGGGATCGGTGTCCATCCATACTTAGCGAGAGCTTTCCGAGACGAGAAATCGGGTATTAATACCCTTAATACGGACCTGCGTTTGTTCAAGGCGGCCGAGAAACTTCAGAAGTTAATCCCGATGCTGGAAGATACCGAGGGTAGGCGGATTGCGGCGCTGCGAGTTGTCGTGGGGCAGTCCTTCTCTACACTTGCCAGCATTTCCGATGAGCAGATGGCTTCATTCCGCCAGGAACTGGCCCTTCACGTGGGCGACGGGACGGATTATGACTTAGCCGGGCAAACGATTTCTTCTCTCACAGGTTATGTCGAGATTTTAAGTACTGATATTGGCTGGCCCACGGACAGGTCTATGGCGTTTGTTATGGGTAGATACATCCCGCGATTAACAGAAGGTGATGCGATAAGGACCGCTGTAGTTCAGATTCGGATGCAGGAAGCATTGGGTATATAGTTGTACCGAGATTCACTACAGCGATAAGCTACTGAGACCGAAAAGCCGGTTGGGGATCCGTCTGATGGGCTTTTGCATCGGCGTGTCCTGTTCTTGATGTCATTTACTTAGCCGGGGCGATAGCGCGAAATCCGACATCATTATCCATGTTGTTGAAGTCTATTTGGTAATCTGCCGGAGAATCCAGGAAAATATATTTCGGTGGTGACACACAGGAGCCGCCGCAGATTACAGATTGGGTGCCGGTTGTATCTTTTTTGCACCATTCCCACACATTTCCAATCATATCATACAACTCCCACGCATTTGGTACCTGAGCGCCTGCAACGGGCCAGACGGACTGATACGGATCCTGTTCATGAACTATTGCCGTTTCGTCCAGCGTCTTCTCCGTTTCCGACTGATAATCTTCCACTGCCCCAACCGGTGCAATCGGCAGTGGGGGCACTGTTCTATCTTTGTCGCGGTTCCAATCAATGACCGCCTTTTGATAGGCAGCTCCTCTTACATGCGCGTAGTCTGCAATCTGTGAGTGGTCATTTCCCCAAGGATGTATATTGCCGGTTCCTGCCTGGCACCCATATTCGTGCTGCGAGGCTGTGGGTAATTCTGCGCCGAGCCAGGTTGAATAAGATTGCGCTCCGTCGTATGTCACCCATGTCACGGGAGAATCTGTCTCAGCATCGGCGACAGTGAAAACATTTCCTGACCCGTCCCACTTTATAGCACAAGGTGGTTTGTCCGTGGCAGTGCATTGCATCAACGTTGTGTTACTCTGATCTGTGAATATTGACCATCCCTGGAGTTTAGGTCCGCCTCGTTTTGCTCCATCTTTTTCGAGGAAGAGCCTGTATTGACTATTGCTTATTTCGTGAATGGCCATGTAAAACGGGTCAGGATTGCCGGTGCCTGCGGGGATGAATCTGAGTATCATGCTGGGATCTTTTTTTGACACGATATATTTTGGCCAGCCGACATTTTTGGCATTATTGAGATCGATCGTATGAAAGAAATCGAGCCATTTTATCTGTTTATCTTTGACAGCCTGTCTTATTTCGTCCCAGCCGGCGACCTCGACCGTTTTGCTGAGGAGTTCTCCAACTTCGGAAAGCGGCAGTTTGTTGAGGATTTTTGTGAGTCTGGAAAGCGAGAGAATACTATCGGCGGTACCCTGGACGAAGTTGGTGACGGCCTCGATAGGTGTTTTCTTCTCGGTGGAGGACTGTAACTGGTTAATATTTAGAGGCTCAAAATTCTTACCTATCTCTGTTGTTTTGGCAAAAACGAGACGTTGGACTTTGCCTTCCATAAGCTCCAGATACTTGCAGTATTCAGGTTTGATTATCAACTTTATCGCCGCTTCATGAGCCTGCAAATTTTCCCAGAGATCATTGCAGATATTTGCATCAATCTTGTCTTTGTTCTTTTCGATAGCAGGCAGCGCAAGCAGGTTGTTCACGTCCTGCACGGTGACGGCAAACCTGGTGTATTCCAGCTCGAGTTTAGCGAGATTCTGTTTTGAGGGGCCGGCCTGTTTTCGGCGTAGTACATTTTCAAGAGGGCGTGTGATTTCAGTGATTTTCCCAAACAAAGGATTCCCATCAGGTTTTGCGGGATTTTGTTTTGAAGAGTCGTCCTGCCTGGGGCCGAGCTCGTCTTCGATAAGCTTTGTTATTTCAGCAATTTTCTCTTCCCAAGGATGTGCTGTGCGTGGGTCTTGCTCCAGCTTCTTATAAAGGGTGACTTCCCTGAGCCAGTGCTGGAAATCTTCTGCCGTGAGGGTGGATTTGTTGTAGAGCTGGCTTTGGTCATCGGCAAGGAGGTCGGCGCGGAATTCCTGCGGCCAATCGGGGTCCGAGACAAAGTCGGCAAGCGTCTCGGCAAGACCTCCGAGTTTCTCAAGTTCAGACAATGTAGCGTTTCCTTTTTCTTTTGTGGCGAACTCATCGAATTTGATGAGTATCTTATCTGTGGAACAGTTCTTTTCAATGAACGCTACTTCATGGTCAATCCCAGTGCCGGCAAGAGTCTCGATAAGGGAAGCTCCGTGCTCTTCATCTTTCTGTCTAATCGTTTCAAATTCCGTTTTGAGAGTATCGCGAATAGCCCTGTCTTTGTTCACATCTTCAAAATCATTTGGCCACGGCGGCGAAAGTGATCCGAGTCTTATCCATGCGGCGTATTTGATCTCGCGTCCGGCGTCCGGAGCAAGGGCTTTGTCTGTGAGAACCTGTATGTTGGTTTCTGTATCCAGCCTTTCGAACTCGGTGATCCTTGCGACAGGAATGGTGAATACTTTAGTGAATATCGGCTGTTTCAGGATTTTATTTTCTTTCCACGCCGCCCAGAGCGCACGGATAGTCGGGAGATCCTGCACTTTCCCGGGCATTTGGTCATCGAGCAGATAGCAGGCATCGAGGGCATCTTCGATTGCGTTGAAGGCCGTGACGATTCCGGTTAAATCATGGCGAAGCTGTTTGAATGCTGTAAATTCAGCCTGCTTTGATTGCGTGAATTCCTGCCCGTTTAAGTCCGGAATGTCCTCCTTGAGGGTGAGCTCCTGCAGGATGCGGCTGATGGACTGTTTTCTTTGTAGCCCATAGGCTTCTTTGACCTTGCTGTTCCAGTCCGTTTCTTTCAGAGGCACGTCGATCTCAAAGAGCAGTTCTCTCTGCAGTTCCTCGTCCAGTTTAACAAGAATTGCATTTACATCATCAATTTTGTGTCGCAGCCCTGAGTATAATTCCAGATTGTCGGTAATATTGGGCAGCGGGTATTTCTTGAGCAAGCCATCCCGGATAATATTCCATTTTGTGTTGATTTCTTCCGAACGAGCGATTGTGGACACCTTCGTGATGCGGTCCCAGTATTCCTTTGCGGTTTCTATTGCTCTTAGAGCCCTGTCCTTGAGCTTTACAAGTTTAGGCTTATAGTCATCAATCTTTTCCTCGATCTCAGCGCGGTGTTTCTCTATAGCTTTGATCTTCCGGATTACTTCGATGTTCGACCTGAACTCACCCAGGTTTTTGGCACATGCGTCTGCTTCTCCGGGATTAGAGACCTGCGCCTGTCGAATGTAACCTTCGATATCACTAACCAATTTGAACACAGCTTCGCGTGGATCAGGGCGCAGATAGGAGTACCCCCTTATTACAGTGAGCCTTTTGACAAGAGTCTCGTTTATTACAGTTTCTGCGGTATCGTTCTTGTGATCATCGAAGAAAGCCTGCTGGTCCACTTCTTTTTCCCATTTGTCTTCAATAAACCCGGCAATCTTCCGGCCCAAAACTTCTATTTCTTCAAGTTTGTTCTGCAGCCTGCTTAGAACCTCTCCATTGCCCACGCCCGCAATCGAAGTAACTTCTCTGTTAACAAACACATCATCAAATTTGTTGAGTATCGGGTCATTTAAGCTTTTGACTGTTGTTTGGTCTTTGGTAATCTGTTTTCGAGAGGATTCAATCTTTTCCAGGGGATTTTCTTTTTTGAGATTAAGTATCTTGTCAACGTTCTCGGCAATCGGCTTATTTGGTTCGGGCCTTATTGAACTTACGAGCTGAACAAGATATTCTGCAGGCTTTTCCCACCCACGTTCTTCGAACCTTTTTGCATCTTCACGCATCTCCAACAGCAGGGGCCATGGACTGTTCGAATCGGCATTGAAGAAGCTTCTGACAGCTTCAATGGCTGCAAGTCCTTTTTTAGTATCCTCACCAATCCCGGGAGTGTCTACTATATACTTAACTTCCATACCTTCGTCTTTGGCGAACTCATAAGGATATCCCGCTGCTTTAATGCTTTTCAGCATTGTTTTCAGATGTTGGTCTTCACGCCATCGCTCCGCTCTCGAATTTCCCGTTTTCCTGTTTAAGCCCAATCCCTGCTCGTATAAGGTGCCTACCCAGGCAAAATACTCGTTGCAAAGTTGTTTCCAATCTTCTTTCGTTGCGGGGGGGCTTGGCCAAAAAATAACCAAGGTAAGGGTACAGACGATGATAATAAGGGCAGCCGCGACAAGCCGACCAGGTGAGAGAAATGGTTTCGTTTTTTTTAATTGAGCCAGGTCTTCTAAAACGGTTTCAATAGTAATAGTACCCGGCTTCGCAGCGGCGTTTAGTAATCGATTGCACAGGTTTCTCCAAGAGGCAGCGTTTCTTCCGAGACTGCGCCATTCTTTTGAATCAGGTGCCTGCCAACCATCCACACGGGGCGATTGTCTGTGCACTACAAGCTGATAGATGAGTTCTGCAAGAGCCTTCAGGTCACTGTCCCAATGCACTTTGGTGTCGATGTGCCCGTCCGGCATCGGATCACATAAAACGATTTTTCCCTGTGAAATGTCTTCCGTTTCACCAATCAGAACATTTGTGGCTTTGAGATTTCCGTGTGGCCGTCCACACGAATCTTTTAATTCCATAAGGCCCTTAGCAACTGACTCCACAATGGCAAGGAGAATGTTGCTATTGATCTTGAGGCGAATATCAAGGAACTGTTGGAGTGAATGCTCATACTTGTCGGTAACGTAGAATGCACCCCCCGGGCTTGAGCCGTGCTGGTGAACTGGTGCCCAATGTTTAGCATCACCAGTGGCTGCTTTTTGCTGTGCTTCAATGCCTTTGAGGAACAGGTCAATTTCAGTTTTTGCCTGCCCTGCCTCAAGTAAAAGAGAAGGTGGCTGAAAAACTTTGATGGCAAACTGTTCTTCGGTGCTTTCCGGGGACCGCCCAGTATAGACTGTAGTATATCCCGTCCGGTGGATTTCGCGGACAGTCTCGTAACGGCCAAAAGTTGCCATTCGCCCACTACCTTATAATAAGCTAATAGGGTGAAGTTTTATTCACATTCTGGTTTGGGGACGGTCAAAGAAACGATTTTGCTGCTATCGATCTCAAGCCTGATTTCGGTTTGTAGAAGCTCCCAGCATTTTGAGTTTGGAGCCGGCAGCTGCAGGCGCCTCGCATCAGCGTTACCATCCATATCTGGAAATATTCCGGGCAGGTCCGCCAGAACAAATAAGTATCCCGCTTTCCGTTTCTTCTTCCATACCTTCTGGATCGGGTCTTTTTTGCTTAAGATTTTTTCGCAGGGCTCTTGTCCGAAGTGGAACACGTGTGTATACTCCTTAGCACTGTCCCTCAACTGGTTTTTTGGTTGCCAGTATTCGGTCATTGACACCTGTTCCCACTGTTCCTTTTCGGACCTGTTGACACCAACCAGGTGGACCTCAACCGATTTTTTACAAACATCCCCAGTTGCGGTAAGACTAATAGACCGATTTCTTGGAATCCCACTACATCCTCCTGCAATCAGAGAAACCACGAGAACCCCAAAAATTTTGTATTTCCACAGTACTGTGTTCATTAGCAACTCCCTTCATTTCTTCAAATTACTTTCACAATGTTTGTTCACTTTACCAAGAAGGCTACTCAGTTTGTATTCTTTTCGCTATGAAGACCTAAACAAGAAATTTCTGGATTACAGCGGCGATTTCCTGGTTGGATTTCCAGTCTGCAACTATGAAGCTTCGGGTTCTTAATATCAGATTATTCAAGTTGCTGATTGTTTTTTCAAAGACCTTGTGGAGGCCACCTTGTGGGGCATCGCCATAGTCCCTGCACTCACTGTAGGGACTCGGCCCCGGAAACATCCGCAGGACTGTGGCCAGCGTTGTCAACCATAATTCAGGATGTATAAGACTAAAAGCCTCGTCCGGAGTAATCTCATCGAAAGTCAAATGGTGTGGCCCCAATGACTGTTGCCATCTTTGGTCACCCTTGAACACTTTGCTTATCTGCTGTTCCAGGCCGGCGGATTCATCATACTCCGCTTCGATTTGGTGAAGCAGGCTCAACGTTTCATCAAGGGTTACAGGCAGGCTATTAGTGTTGTCGACAAGAAAAATCCTCACGGCCATTACCGCCAATGAATACAGGTCGTAAGGACTGCTCAAAAGTGGCATGATCTCAAACGGTACATCGGCGATGGGTACTCCTTCGGCATTGCGCAAGTGTGAGATTCTGGTATCATGTACATTCTGTGCAACCGTGCGGAAACGCCACTCACCTGCGGCCATCGCAGAATCTTTTTCCAGGTGAGCGTAAAGATTGATATCACCGCAAGCCAGATTAAGTCGAAACCATAACAGGTCATTCTTTGCTATCTCTATGCGTTCCTGAGTAGTAAACGTTCCTTCGACGGCGGTTGTATCGCTGGTGTCGGGTAAAACCTGCCGAATCCGGATCGAGGCTTTTCCCTGCGTCGGCAGGGAGGTGACCAGCGGACGGTAGACCGATGTTCCGGGAGTCCGCGCCGGCAAATAGTACTTGAAATCGCTCTTTTCTATCGCCAAAGGAACCGCATCGCCGGCATCATTTAACACCGCCCTTGCGGTCCAGAAAAAAGGCAGCCCCCGCCCGGGCTCTCCCAGTTGGACCTGCCAGCTCTCAGGGCTGATATTAAGCAGTGGTCTTTGCAGATGATACATCAAGGAGCGCACCGACGAAACAATATCGGCCAGCAACCTGAGCTTCAGATGTAATGTTTCAATCAATCGGCCGGAACGGCCCTGTGTTTCCAGGAAAAGCCAACCGTCTGTGCTTAGGGCCGGCTCGTCTTTACTCAATGCCTTGAGCCCCTCACCGAGATCAAGTATGGACCTTCCATGTTTTAAACCATCCCAAGGCTTGCCGCTAAGGATATCAACGAAAGTCTCCAGCTTAATTGGGACATATTTCTTTACCAGCATCAATCCGGCCTGTGGATTCAGAGGGATGATGCGAGCCGGGTCGCCGCAAATCTCGGACATCGGTTTTGTAGAATCGTTGGTGGGGGCACCCGGTGTAACGGGTACCAGAGGTGAATTGTCGCCGAGTTCCGGTACGTGCAGGTAGCGATGTAACGAATTGCCATAGCCTGGCAAACCCTTCTTCTGCAGCAGGGCCTCATTTGTACACAGTTTCCAGCCCGCACCGGACTGAACGTCCACAGGGTGAACCGGAGATCTCTCAGAGAGATCAAGAAACGTGGGCATTGGCTGCTCAGATTCCCAACCGGTTTTGACTATTGCAGCTCCTTCCAGTTCTTCCAAGGCCTGACATTGCCGGCGCCAACGGTTATCCAGCATGGCGTTCGAAAGCACCTGACGGGCTGCGGATACCGTATCGACCAGACTTCCACTATTCTGAATCCACAGTTCGAGCCACTCTTGCACTTGGCCGCAGCTATCAACAATACATCCGAGGAATACGCTGGCATCCATCGTATTACGAATTACGACAAGGTGGCCGGCAACATCATCCGGCTCATTCTTGACCAGTACGCAAATTTTCAGTACGGTTGACTTCTGGTCTTCAGTAATGGGTATGGCAACGTAGCCCTCGGGTAATGCTTTAAGGCGGCTTTTGGTATTGGAAAATGACACAGGTAACTTACCTTAAAAACTATCGACTTATTTTTATTTGCTACTCGACAATCGGTCCACCTGCCTGGCTACTAAGGACATTCAAGGTCATTTGAAGCCCATTCTATCAATTGGCAATTCACTGTCAAACAATATATTATGTTGCCAACGGAGTTTTTTTCAATAAGCATTAATAATGAAAGGTTCTTGAATGTTCTTTCCTGGCGCGTTACGATTACTCAGGAATTTTTCTTCTCTCAGAAGGGCGAAGCCGGGAAACGATGAGAGAGAGTTCTCATACGTAGCTGGCTGAAGTCAAGTTTGTATTATGGAGTAAACTGCCATGTCTATGCAATTTTCGCCGGAAAAGATGGAGTTTCAATTGGGTACGCAAACCTCATTCGCACCCCGCAAAGCCAAAGATGACACACCGTTTTGCATAGCCATACTCGCTGACTTTAGTGGCCGGGGTAATCGCGGGTTGTGCGAAACAGGTCCTTCGCTCGCGGCTCGCAAGCGTATCGCAGTGGATGTGGACAACCTGGAGGACCTTTTGATGAAACTTGGCTGCGAGATTCATGTTCCCCTCGGCGGCAGTGAAGGGCCTCGTATCCCCCTACGATTTAGTGAGCTGGATGACTTTCACCCTGACCGGATATTTGACCGCCTGGAAGTCTTCCAAGAGCTGAAAACGACCCGAAAACTCCTGGAAGACCCAGCCACATTTGCCGAGGCTGCTTCTCAGGTGCGATCCTGGATTGCGGACGATCAGGAAACCGGCAAATCCGAGGCCGAAGAGGCTCAAAGCAGCCCGGAGCAGGAAGAGTCTGACACTGATACGGTTGAGCGGCTGCTCGGAAAGAGTCCTGGTCAGGAATCGCCTACCACGCCGGCGAGCCAATCTGTCGATATAAATGCCCTTATTCGCGAGACCGTCAAACCTTACATTGTCCCGGCCCCTGACCCGCAGCAGGCTGAACTAGTTGCTCAGGTCGACCAGGCCATCAGTGGTCAAATGCGAGCGATTCTTCATCACCCGGACTTCCGGCAGCTTGAGGCGACGTGGCGGATGCTCCACTTTCTCGTCAGCCAGGTGGAAACGGACGAAACGCTCAAACTATATATAATTGATGTCAGTAAGGCGGAACTGGCGGCCGACCTGGCATCGGCAGGCGCCCTGCAATCAACCGGTGCGTACCGACTTGTCGTTGAGCAAAGCGTCGGTGTGGTCGGAGCCGAGCCGTATGCTGTCCTGGTTGGTGGCTACAGTTTCGACCAGACCACTGAGGATATCAGATTGCTGCAGCAGCTTGCGCAGATTGCCCAGGCCGCGGGAGTGCCGTTGCTGGCTGCGGCCGATTCACACTTTGCAGGTTGTCAGTCGCTTGCTGCCACGCCGGATCCGAATGACTGGCGATGGCAGCCCGAGCCAGCCGCCGGCCAAATGTGGCAGGAGGTTCGGCATTCGCCTGAGGCGGCCTATATCGGCCTGCTTCTGCCCCGGTTCCTGCTGCGTTTGCCTTACGGCAGGGACACCGACCCAATTAACCGGTTCGATTTTGAGGAATTTTCGCCTCTGGGGGGCCACGAGCAGTATCTGTGGGGCAATTCAGCCGTTATTTGTGTATGTCTGCTTGCTGAGGCCTTTCGTGAGTTCGGCTGGGCCCTTACAGGCGGGCTTGGCCGTGATCTGGCCGGCATGCCCATGCATATATACACTTCCGATGGCGAGAAGCACATCACGCCCTGTGCAGAGACAATCCTGACCGAGCGTGCGATGGAAGTCTTGATTAATAAGGGACTTATGCCGGTGCTTTCCATCAAAGGTAGGGATGCTGTTCTCCTCCCGCGTTTTCAGTCGATAGCGGACCCGCTCTCGGCGTTAGCCGGGCCCTGGCGGTAGGGGGGCAGTGGACGTCAGCCGCCAATCATGACGGTGGGGAAGCCAACTACAATGGTGCCGCCATGGGCACAGTTATCGCCCATGCGTGCTGCGGGTCGGCCGCCAATCAGCACAGTCGCAGAGCCCTTGACGATAGCGTCCGGCGGGCCCACACAGGTGGCCATATCGCCCATACATGCTGCCGGTTGACCGCCTATCAACACCATTGGGCAGCCGGGAGGCAGGATGGGCCCGCCAACGTGAGGAACGGGCGGAACACCCGGTGTTACCATCGGGCATACATGCATATCTGTGATTCTTGCTGCCGGCGGCATTTCTGATTCTCCATTTATTTATCGTGATCTGTCGGAGATCCTACAATAATATATGAAAAAAATATATATATATACCTGATAATGGTTCTTCGAAATCATTCTTCGCCGGAGACAGGATATTTCCAGTTAGGACGCAGGGCTAATAGATTTGTACCATCATCATCTTGTTTTTTGAGCCATGTTGATTGGGTACTGTCGAGTGTGCCTTTGAAAAACTCAGCTGCGTACAAACAGCGTTCCCGTTTCAGGACAGCCCCGTAGAGTCTGGCATATTCAATATCGTCGAGTTTGGCTTCGCTGTTTTCTTCATATTTTTTTCCTAGTTCTTCATATCGCAGTTCATCGACCGAATAGGCTTGTGATAGATTGAGAAACTGTGATGCAATCTGTTTTTGGATTTCTTCGTTATCTTCTGCGATTCGAATCAATTTGATGGCGGACCAATACTTTTGTTCTTCATTATCTCCCATATACATATTAACAAGAGAGCAAATCAATTGTTTCTGCTCCTTTATACTCAATATGGATGCGCGCTTCTGAATATCAGCTTCAAGTTCTTTTACTTCGTTATTGACATAATTATTTAACAGTCTCTGATGCCCCTTAAGCTCTTCAATATTTCCCTGGACAGGCTGATTTTCAAGGTGCTTGATCTGCTTATCCAAAGCATCCGATTTTCCTCGAAACCAGTTTTTGATTCCAGCAACAGCATCAGGCGAATCTAGCGCCCGGCCTGTTTGCAGAACCACTTTGCTATCATCCGGGAAATTCGCTCGCCCAAGCATATTTTGATACAAGGGCTGGATCTGCTGCAACTGGTCGGGCGATATCCATAAGAGCGCAGTAATAGATATTTCGGAAATACGAGTAATACCTTTTATTTTTTCATTCTCCCTAAGAATTAGGAAAAATTCTTTTTCCAGTCCTTTTAAGTTGTAAAAAACAGCTAATTGGCAATATTTATCAAGTTCTTTTGCGGATGGAAGCAAAGTCATATTAGTCCGCAAAAACGCCAGCACATTCTCATGGTGTAGGTCTGTGGGTATAGGAGAAGGGCTGTCTTTGGGATCGGCTGAAATAAATCCCTTGATTTTTTCGATATCTTGTTTTATATAAAGATTTACCATTTCAGAATTCATTGAATCTCCTTTGCCTTGTTTTGTTACACAACCTGTTTCTCCAACGATAAACACTGACAAAAAAATTGTGAACAAAATAATCTTACCAGCCATCGATTACCTCTTTACTATTTTCTCTCATCAGCTCAATGGGATTTCCGCTTGTTGAGCCGTCATCGAAATCAAGACTCTGGTCGCTTATTCTTTTTGGTCCGTCAATAGCCCGGCTCACCTGAGGTACAGTCGGAAACATCAGTTCCGTTGACCGCTTTAAATGATTGCCGTTATCCAGTAATACGTGTCCTATTTCATGCGCGATAACGGTATGGTACAAGTCGAAAGTTTTTATTGGCCCTTCATAGACGACAATGGAATTAACCATTTTGTCTATACGAAGTGAGTCACCTGCTATGGTTGCGCCCTTCCAAAATGCTTCGCCTAAAGCAGAAGAAGAGAGAGCTTCCACAACAAACATATCTATACGGTCTTTACCTGAGTTGCTATTTTTTATAAGAACCCTTTCGTGTGCTGTTCCCACATGAATATTATCATTGTTGAAATCGTCAATTGTCGTTGAAATTATTTCACCTGTTGTGAATTTCTGATAAGTATCGTGTTGTTCCTCAATATCGATTTTGACTTTATGCTTTTGAGGATCTCCGATCAGTATGTCAGCCGTGTAATAGACTGTACCGCCACTTTTGTAGGTTGGATTTGCACTGTTTGTCACCGTTAAATCATTGAAGTCGGCAGAGAATAGTGTTTTGATTTTTCCAGCGAGTGTTTCAGCGGTTTTTTTGGGAAGTTCATCATGTATTGTTGTGTATTCAAATGTTTTTTCTTTACTTGTTGTTCCGTCATCGATTTTGATTTTGAATTTAATTTTTTTCCCACCTTCTGCGCCTGGCGGATTAGTTTTGTCTTCGATCACAATCATATTTGTCGGAGGCTGGATAAGCCTGACTTTCGGATCAACAAATTTTACACTGAACTCAGCCTGGGCATAGACCTGTTTGATATATTGTAAGCAGGCTTTTCGTGCTTCATTAACTTTTACTACACCATCGCCGTCCCTGCTTTTTCGCAGAATGTGAACCGCCAATTTAATTCGTTGTTTTTCTGCCGTGTCTCCAACGTAAAGTTGATCCCAGACTTTGCACTTTGCCGCACCACCTTTAGGGCAGGACAACAGTTCATAAGTGGCTCGAACCCGCTGGTCCAGGATTTCGATCTTGTCCTCGTCGCCATCCTTCCCATCGGCAATACTTGGGATCAGAAGAGTCCGTCCTGGTGCGGCATTAAAATCTTCTTCGTCGACAACCAGTCTCATATATTTGGATCGATATCGAAGACTGCTTCTAATCTGCTTGCACTTAATTTTGATCTTACACTTGCCGAGATCTGTTTCCCCGGCCTTAAACGGCTCATGAGTAATTTTGCCGTCGTCCTGATACACCGGCTTGAGTGCTTCCAGTTCAATCTCAACTTCCTTTTTTTTCTTTTTTTTGGCTTCGTAATCCACCACTTCGACGCGGAACGTGTCCGGGTCGATATTTGCATTTGCATTGAATTTTGACGTATTTGGGAAATTTTTGTCTTGCTTGAATCCCGCCTTATCCGTTGGGAAATTGCTGATTTGAAGGACGGTCAAATCACTATCGTCTTTTGCTTTCTTCCATTTTGAGCCATGGACAAAGCGAACCTGGGGGATTGGCGCATTTTTCTTTTTGTGTTTATGTTTTTTCTCGTCTTTTTCACCCTCTTCTTTTTCTTCTTTATCCGGGATGTTTACTATTTGTCCTTTTTTAATCTGTTTATCTTTATATGCCTCATTTCCTGGAGCATTTCGCAGGCTGTCACAGTTTAAAAAACCACCTTCACGAATTGCAATGATGCAAAGAGATTCATTTTCTTTCGCAGTGTATGGCGTTGCCACGTTATCAGTTCCTTGAAATAGAAATCCCTATTTTCGGGTAATTATTTATTGTCCAAAGCGTTTGCTTTTAATTCCTGCGTTACATGTCCTCTTATGTTAAAGTTTTTCCCAGGCTTTTTTGTCGATATTGGGAAAGATCACTTTGCAATCACCTTTCGGGATCCCGTCGATGCGTGCAAATCCCTTTTCGTCAAGGGTGCCTTCTGCCACTGTTTTGTCTGACATAATGACTTTGTATTTTTCACCGGGTACCGGCTCGCCTTCTTCATCCACTAATTCGATTTCAATCCAGCTTAGCTCTTCCTTCTTTTCCTCTTTTTCTTCCTCGGTAGGGGGCTTGAAGGGTTTGACCTTCTCAGAGCCGTATTTGCCGGATTTAGTCTCGGCCTGCTCGGCCTTTATCTCGGCCATCTTGCCGGGGTCGGCTATATCGGCATCTTCGGGCTTTTTCGGCGCCGCTGGTGGGACTGCTTTACCTGCTTTTCCGCTCTTTTTGCCCATCTTAACACGAATCCTTTGTTAGTTTATCTTTACTATAGCACCCTTAACTTCTGTCATTGCACCACCTTCGATGGATGTCTTTGCGCTGCCTTTGACATCGGTTGTTGTCCCTTCTATCTTGAGTTGTCCGCTGGTCTTGATCTCGATACTACCCGATTCAATCGCAATATGCGAGGTACCGACCCTCAGAGTAATATTCTGCATCCCCTCGATTACTATATTCTTTGCTTTAAGGTAGTAATCACTTGTAGTCTCCTCGGAGTGTTTGGCCTTAAAGACCTCGGTAACGTCGCCTTTGACGGTCAGCGAGAGGCTTTTGCCGACTTCCTTGGCCTCCTTGCCTTTGACAGTGAGGTTACGGTCCTCGCCGATTTCCTCGAGATGGTTCTTTTCCACAAATTCGTTGCGGTGGCTCTTGACCTGCTCAAATTTCTCGTTCTCGACGACCAGGTGGCGGTCGTTCCCGATAGTCTCAAAGCGGTCGTTCTTGACGCGGATATCGAGGTTCTTCTCGGCGTGGATGAATATCTGCTCTTCACCTTTCTTGTCCTCGAAGCGGATTTCGTTGAAGCCCTCGCCACCCTTGCTGGAGTTCGATTTTAGTGTGGACATGGTCTTATTGGTCGGCAGGTCGTACGGCGGCATCGCCTGAGCGTTGTAGACCCGGCCGGTAATGATTGGCTGGTCGGGGTCGCCCTCAAGAAAATCGACGATAACTTCCTGGCCGATACGGGGAGTATAAATCGCCCCCCAGTTCCTGCCGGCCCAGACTTGGGCCACCCTGATCCAGCAGGAACTGTTTCCATCGGCCTTGCTGTAACGGTCCCAGTGGAATTTTACTTTGACCCGGCCGTACTTGTCTGTATCAATCTCTTCACCCGAGGACCCCACGACTATCGCCGTCTGTGGGCCGGAAACTGTTGGCCTCGGTGTGGTACGCGGTGTGCGGAACGCCTGGTCCTTGGGGATTGCTGTAAATTTGCACGAATAGACGCACTCACCGCTTTCCT
Source organism: Sedimentisphaerales bacterium (assembly GCA_049643445.1). Classification (GTDB taxonomy): domain Bacteria; phylum Planctomycetota; class Phycisphaerae; order Sedimentisphaerales; family Anaerobacaceae; genus CS2-K091. The sequence continues at coordinate 29,937 of JBARPZ010000080.1, read as the reverse complement.
CAGCGGAAGAGAAGTATTCGTTGCCCTTAATCTTGTAGCTTGCGGAGGTAATCAGGTAGCTGCCGTTGCGGTCGTCGCGCGGATGGTCGGTGAGTTTAAAGGTAAAGCCTGGGCAGATACAGCGGTGGTCGCTGTCGGCCGTTGCGACCTCAAACTGGGCCTGAATCTCTTCAATGCGCTTCCTGGCATAGCCGTCCCCGTCGTCGGCCTCCGTATATTTACCGGGATAATCGTAGATTTCGAAAGCCGCCGCCTCGTGCTTACGGCTCACTTTGGCCCTTACCTCCAGATCCTTTTTGGTATCTTTGAAATCAAAATCTGTCAGGGTGTATGAGACGGGCTGTAGTTGTGTCTCGACGACCCAGTCCGAAACACACCCTTTGGTTTTGGTTCCCTTGTCGGCAGCATGGTATTCGAGTTCCTCGAACTCAGGATAAGACTTATGGGCGCTGGGTGAATCGGCCAGCACAAGCTTGTGTTTGCCGTTCTCATGCTTAAAGTAGTAGTAAATTCCCTCCTGCTCCATGAGTCGGCTCACAAAGTCAAAGTCGGTCTCGCGGTATTGGACGCAGTATTCCTTTTCGGAATAGCTGCCGCTCAGGGATTTCTCAAAATCCTTTAGCTTGTGTTTTTCGAAAACTTCCTTGATTATGTCCGGGATTTTTATGTCCTGGTAAATACGGCAGTCTGCGGTTCGGGTCAGGAACCACAGCCAGGGCACCACTGTGGCTTGGTATTGGGCCAGCCGGCCGTAGGCTGTTACCTGGGTGAAGTGGCTGATATAGCCATTAAAGTAGCGGTTTTTGTCGCCGCCAAGCTTCAGGCTGATGGTCACGTTCCGCCCGACGATTTCTTCGGCCTTAATCTGAGAATTTTCGCTGACTAACTCCAGCTTATATTCGAACAGCCGGCCCAGATGCTCGGTGCCGGACATACTTACCAGCAAAAGGGCTTCTTCGCCCAATGGCGTCTTTCCAATCGCCAGCTCTCTATTCTTCTGGGTAAGTTTCTCTGGCATTGCGTAATTCTACCTCTTTTCCATCGAAAAAACTTTAGTTTACACTTGCCGCTGACTTTATGCAATAGTTATCGTTTCATCGCTTGTTGTGTCTTTGCGACGTACGTTTCAGTCGAACGAATAAGTAAACTCGCTGTCTTTAACTCCTACATGGACGCGTTTTGCGGCTTTACCTTCCATAAGCCGGGTCAGCAATTCCTGACTGATTTCCGGAAGTAAAGTATTGGTCAGAATCGCGTCAACCATTCGGGCGCCGCTTTCAACGTCGGTACATCGGTTGGCAATAAGCTCGATGACCTTATCATCATAGGTAAATGGTATCTTGTGATTTTCCTGTGTACGACGACCAATCCTTCTTAACTGCAGGCCAATAATGAGCTTTAGTGTCTCGTCACTGATCGGATAATAGGGCACGACGACCAGGCGGCCGAGCAGGGCCGCAGGGAAAACCTCAAGTAAGGGTTTTCGCAGGGCCTTGCATATACCTTCGGGCTCGGGCATCAGCTTGGGATCTTTGCACATGTCCATAATAAGATCGGTGCCCACATTGCTGGTGAGCAGAATAATTGTATTCTTGAAGTCGATGAGGCGCCCCTCAGCGTCTTCCATCTGGCCTTTGTCGAATACCTGAAAGAATATCTCATGAACGTCACGATGTGCTTTTTCGACTTCGTCAAGGAGGACAATGCTGTATGGACGCCGTCGCACTGCCTCGGTCAAAACACCACCTTCTCCATAGCCGACATATCCGGGAGGCGAACCCTTGAGCGTTGATACCGTGTGGGCCTCCTGAAACTCGCTCATGTTGATAGTGGTTATGTTGCTCTCGTCCCCATAGAGAGCTTCCGCCAGTGCCAGTGCCGTTTCGGTTTTGCCTACGCCGCTGGGTCCGACCAGGAACATTACAGCAATCGGTCGATTCGGATTCTCTATGCCGGCACGCGAGGTCTTAATGCGTTTGCCAACTGCCGCCAGCGCATGGTCCTGGCCCATCACACGCTCTCGGAGCTTGTCATCCAAATGCAGTATCGCTTCAATCTCATTCTTGACCATTCCCCCGACCGGAATCCCCGTCCAGTCGGCGACTACGGAGCCGACTGCCTGGGCATCAACACATGGAAGAATCAACGGCCTTTCGCCCTGTAACTCCCTGAGTTGTTTCTGCAGTTTCTTGAGTTCTTTTAGTAATTGTTTCCTGTCGATTTGGTCTGCGGCATCTGCTTTTTCACCTTCTTTGGCCGTTGCTTCGGCGGTCTCGCCAGCCTCGGCTTCAGGTTCCTGCTTGGTTTTCTTTTTGGTCTTGGCGGCTTCCTTTTCAGTTTCTTTTGCTTTTTCAATCGTGCCCTCGCCGCACTGGCGCAGTTTGGCTCGAATGTCCAGAATGGAGTCAACCAGCTCTTTCTCTTTTTTCCAGCGGTCTTCCAGCTCGGTCTGTCTTTTACGTTCGGCTTTGAGCTTTTCGGTGATTTCGGACTCACGGGTTTTGTGGTCCACGCCGGTTGCAGTTTCTCTGCCTATGATTTCCAGCTCTGTCTCGAGCGCCTGAATTCTACGCCGGCAGTCGTCCAGTTCCGGCGGTACCGCGTGTTGGCTGATGGCCACTCGTGCGCACGCGGTGTCGGTCAGGCTTACCGCTTTGTCGGGCAGCTGACGCTCAGCAATATAACGGTGCGAGAGGCGAACCGCCGCTTCCAGGGCCTCATCCAGGATTTGAACGAGGTGATGTTTCTCAAGGTTTGAAGCCAGTGCCCGCATCATCATCAATGCATTTTCTTCCTCTGGCTCATCGACCTTCACAACCTGGAACCTTCGGGTCAGTGCGGGGTCTTTCTCGATATACTTTTTATATTCCGACCACGTGGTGGCCGCAATGGTCCGGAGCGTACCGCGAGCTAATGCTGGCTTTAGCAGGTTTGCTGCATCGCCGGTGCCCGCCGCCCCTCCGGCCCCGATAAGCGTATGCGCTTCGTCGATGAACAGGATAATAGGCTTGGGTGAGCTTTGCACCTCTTCTATGACCTGTCGCAGACGGTTCTCAAACTCACCTTTCATGCTGGCGCCTGCCTGCAGCAGACCCACATCCAGCACGCGCACCGCTACGTCCTTAAGTGACGGTGGCACGTCACCGGCGGCAATCCGCTGGGCGAAACCTTCGACCACCGCAGTCTTTCCGACACCTGCCTCGCCTGTCAGAATCGGGTTGTTCTGACGTCGGCGCATCAGGACATCGACAATCTGCCGGATTTCTCCGTCGCGTCCTACTATGGGGTCCATTTCTCCGCTGCGTGCCTTTTCCGTAAGGTCTACTGAAAATTTTGCCAGGGCTTCCTGCTTTCCCATCGCCGCCGGCGCCATTTCTCCGGTTTCGGCACCGGCTTGGGCCTCGGCTCGCAGTGAACTGCCGTCGGTTGCTGCAAGTGTTTCTTCCGGCGAGCCCGCAACAATCTTTGCGTAATTGTCCGTTAGCTGCTCAAGCTTGATTTTGTCGAACTCTTTTGAGACTCGCAGAAGGACATTCTTAAGCCCGCTGGTTTTCAGGATGCCCACTATCAGGTGGCCCGTGCGAATTTGTGATTCACCGAAAAGCAGACTGCCGAAAACCCACCCGCGCTCGACCGATTCCTCAAGATGGGAAGACAGGTCCGAGATGGAAGTGGAGCCCCGAGGCAGTCTGTCTAATTCAGCCGTCATATCGGCGGCGAGCCGAGAAGGATCAATCTCGAAGTGCTTTATAATCCGGTGAAGGTCCGAGTCAGGTAACTTCAGTATCTGGTGCAGCCAGTGCACCAGCTCCACATACGGATTGCCGCGTAACTTACAGAAGATTGTGGCGCCTTCGATGGCTTTGTAGCCTATACTGTTGAGCTTGCCGAATAGCGATGTGCGGGATATTTCAGCCATGTTTCAGTCCTTTTGCCTTTCTTATTCAGCCGTGGATGTACACACATTCCTCCGCGGGTCGCTTGTAGGTATAATCCTAAAAGTATAAGTCACTGACTTCGCCACACGTCGGAACGCCGGGATTCCTTACACACGGACATCCCCTTGGTATTTAGGTATGTTTTTAGCCCACTCGGTGTGTTCTGTCAAATTCTTTTTCGTTTTTCTTGCGAAAAGAAGGTGTTTTCTATGGTCTGGACATGCCGGGACCACAGGTGGGACTCAGGAATCCGGACCGCATGAGATTTTGAACTACGGTCAAGCATGTAGGTATGATTTTTTCCGGATCGGTTTTGGCTCGACCTGCCACCTTCTCCAGAAGCTCGCGCAAGGTTCGCCGGCCATTACAACCGGCCAGCAAGTTCGCAACATACATGTCGACATTGCCGGCAAATGGGACACCCTCGGAGGCGTAAAGGTGTTCGGAGTGGACGGCCCATCGGCCGTCTTCGGCCCGCAGCTCGTGTCGCAGGAGGTGGTGCTGGTCGAACAGCAGGCGCTGCTCCAGCAGCTGCCGGTTGTCGTCGAGGGCCTCAAGCAAGTCTTCGGCGGCAAAGATACGCTCAATCTGGCTTCCAGAAGAGCCCATACTGCGACCTTTATCCAGCATGTGGGCGCGGAACCAGTTGGTCTGCCCGCTTCGTCTTCTCATAACCATTGCGCCGGCGCTGATTTGCCTGATTCCCATTTGTTCATAATACGCCATCCATTCATCCAGATACCGTCCATAGTCGGGCGAGTTCTGCCCCACGCTGGTTTGTAACCAGTCGGCCGCGTAGGTCAAAGGGTCCGTGGATTTGAAACATATCAGCCAGCCGTCACAGCCGGTATTCGATGCCCAGCTTTGCGGTCGGGAATCCCAGTCCGCTTCGTCCTTATGATGCCAGTTGAACAGGATACAGCCAAAACCACCTTCAGTCAGCCTCTCTCCTACCCCACACACCACCTGTTCTGAGAGGGCATCGCCCGGCAGATTCGTATCGCGAAAGATAAACCGGGACTCAGGGGAAATCACAAATGGCGGATTTGAAACTATCAGTTCGAACTTCTGCTCTGCCACCGGCTCATAAAGACTGCCCTGGCACCACTCTACGTTGTCTATTTCGTTCAATTTGGCGTTGAATTTTGCAAAGTTCAGCGCCCGCGGACTGGTATCCGTTCCTATGACGCGGTCGGCATGGGAAGCGGCCAGAAAGGCCTGTATACCGGCACCGGTGCCCAGGTCAAGGGCCGTTTTGACCTTTCGGCGAATAGTCACGTTCGCCAGAGACAAAGATGCTGCGCTTACGCCGAGGACGTGGTCGGCCGACAGCTCACCGTGAATTCCCGGCTCGAAGTCGCTGGCCATCAGCAGCTCATGGTAGGGCCCCAGCTTGACTATTGACCGGATTGCCCCGTTCTGGCGGACCAGCAGGCCGATTCCTTCGAGCTGCTCAATATCAAGGCCCGGCAGATTCTTGCTAAGTGCCGGCTCAGAGACTGGCCGACCAAGCCAGAACAACTGGACCAGGATATTATACGGGCTGTCGGCTCTGACACGGCGGTAGATCAACTCGAAATCCTGGCTTTCGTGGATACATGATAAGCCCAGAGTTTCAGCCAGTGCCGTTTCATTATATCCGGCGTCCTTGACGACCTTTTTTAATGTTTTGCCGTCGAACGGCCGGTCGACGTTAAATACTGCTGCCCCATCTGCTTGTGCCATAGTTTTCCCTCACGATTTATCTTTAGCTGAGTTTTCCATATACAGTTCACTAAAATAATGCAGTGTGCTTCAATCGCTGCAATACCAAGATTAGATCTCATTGTCAACAACTTCCCGGCCGTTAATCGCCAACGCATCAGCATTTTTGGCCTTTGAAATAGGTTCGACAAGCTCACTACAGGTTGGGTTTGTTTGGGTTTGTATTGGGTTTGTTTTGCCGGGGCCCGAAATCGCATTATTTTCATAATTCGTTGTGTAAGAAACAGTTACATTCATTTGGGTGTTTTGCAAATTGGCTTTGATTGGCTTTGTTTGGCTTTGTTTTTCCCCACGTTCACTAAGTGTCCTTTTCTCATAATCGCCTGTTAATACTTTATTTACGTTCAATTTGACTTTTCGAAAATTGGCTTTGTTTTGCATAAAAAGTCTGATTTGTAAAGCGCTCATTACATCTGTAAATGTTTCTCTACAGATGTAAATTGCTTTATAGGCACGTAAATCCTTTATTAACCACGAATTACACGGATTTTTTGGCCGGCTAAATAGGTGTTTATTAGTCATTAATACACCCCAAATGTTTAAAACATTGGCATTTATGATGCAAAATAATGCATTTTTAACCACAGATTTCACAGATTTTAAACGCGGATTACGCGGGAGAAAATAGCGTATAGCGGATAGCGTATAGAGCAAACATAAAGCACCATTCAAGGACGTTAAAACTTTGACTTGGACCTGCTGGCCCCCGGACCGTGCCACGCTGTGGCTTATAGACATGCAATCTGTAATGTCTATTTTTCGTCGCCTACTGGCGGTTTACGTTTGCCTGCTGGCAAACAAGGAGATATATTAATATATTACCAAACAATTGTAAAGGAAAAAATGAAAAATATTTAACCGCGGATTTCACCCCAGTGAGATAACGCTTTGCTATCTCACAGGGCAGGCGGGGCAGGCAGTATGAATGTGCTCCCTTCGACAGGCTTAGGGCAGGCAGGGCATGCAGCGCAGATTATTAGCCACAGGGCACAGAGAGGTTGGCTTCACGGTCGTGGTGTTGACGGGTGCCGTAAATAGCGGGATCCCGGCCTACTGGGTCCCTGTCTACAACTTACAGGGATTCGGATGCGGGATTCGGACAGGCAGGGGGGTAGAACAGAGAGATGGCGTTAAAATGGGTACGTAAAATAGTTGGCTGTCCCTATTTTACCGTGCAGGGATGCGGGATTCGGACTCAGGCAGGGGGGGAGAACAAAGAGATGGTATTAAAATGGGTAAGTAAAATAGGTGGCTGTGTCCCTATTTTACTACTGACTCCACGGACTATCAGTATTTCAAAGTTGTGTCCACGCAACGCCATTAAGATTTATCACAGTTGCGGCGCCCACGGGAGTTAAGGACTGAGCTGCCGTCACGCTGCTACCTACAGTCCATGCTGTTAGAGATAGGTTGTTCTGATTCACCCAGGCGTTGACTTCTTCCTCAGCCGTCACGTGGAAGTGATATTGGCTTACACGTAGTTCTCGCAGCATACTTAACACGTAATCTTTCCATTGACTGATGGGCGTAAAGCAATAAGCATTAGAATTCACGCAATACTGCTGAAGAATTCGATTTTCCTGGTAATGCTTTACAGCCCCGTCAAAGCCTTCTCCTTTATATTCAGGGCTATAAGCGACCAAGTGAGCACCAACCCTGTCGATACCGTGCGGGCTGGCAGGCAATTCGAAGACCAACCCTATACAGCTGGACACATGTGGGTATACGATAGTGTCGGTCCGAACTGCTGTAACGACATCCCTCACTAATGGGCAATTAGGTAGTGCTTTGAATGTATTAATTTCACCGATTTCGCTACATACCATTTTTGACATTATATCAAGTCCTCCATGTTATTTTTGATATTTACGATTATCTATATAGTTCATTTTAGACTTTTACGAGGCGAAACTGTCTTACTGGAAACGGTACTATTTGAACTAACATATATTTTATACGTTAAAGGTCTTGTCGTAAGTTTTGTCCCATTTTGATAAATATAGGCTCCGTATATATAAATCGGCCCGAGTATATTGGGCACGCTAATACAAGTTGAATGACATATTGTTCTCAGTTACCATTGCCATTTTGTTCAGTTGGCTGACCACGTCAAGCCAAATCTTGAAAAATCTCTATTCATTTTATACTGGCTTTGTGATGAAGGTGTGGATGCGGGCCGCATCGGGCTGTAAGTAAAGTGATGGATCACATATGTGGAGGAAATGCTGAAATGAAGTGAATTTTTGCGAACTGTGTGTTAAAATTTTGGCTGTATGTTGTCCTCAGTTTTCAAAAATAGGTGACTGTCCCTAGTTTTTGCTGGGGGGGAGAATAGAGAGATGGTGTTAAAATGGGTAAGTAAAAGTAGGTGGCTGTCCCTATTTTTGCCTACAACAAATTGCGGGGTTTTTCAACAGCCCCACTGTCCCTATTTTCTATTTTCGTTGGCCGGAATGAGTTTGGCATATTTGGGGAAACTCCAAATCTCACCCCTACTGCACTTCTATTGGTATATCGGTCCGTAATCCTTTCGGTATCTCTGGATCTGGGTAACAATGTATTTCCTTTTTTGTTTTGAATATATGAAGATGTTTGGCGTCGAACATTCGCTTGAGAATTGATGCGGTACCAGAGTCTATGGTGAAATAAGCGTGCCCGACGCTTGCCAATTTGCTCGCGGTGCCCACCTGTTCCCAGCCGTCCGCCGGGGCCTCTCTCGGCAGAATGTGTTTTTCGACCAAGACGTTTCGTGCCGTGTTCGATGCGTGGAATATCTCCGCGCCTTTTACCAGTATATAACATTCAGTTAACGCGTGTTCAGCGTGTATGCGCTTTTTGTCAGGTTCTACGGCTCCGAGGATGACTTTCCCTTCGTGATGTACGTTCTCCTTAAATTTTAATGTTGCTGGCTTATTTCCTAGTAATTTGTAGGACGCCGGGTGGTCTGCGTCTTGAACCTGATGCCATTTACCGTTCATTTGTATAATCTCCTTTCTCACAATTTTGGGGGGACGCTGGACCCACTGGTTCCGGACGAGGGGGTGCGGAACAAAATTAGGGACAATCACCTATTTTTGACCAGATTACAGTCACATTCATGAGGCATGCCCCACTTATTAAATCGTCCTTACCGAATATCGTAATCGTCCCAAGTCTCTCGAGCACGCAAATACAATTTGAGTCATATTTTGTACGTCCGTTGCTATTGTTACCATTTTGCTCAGTTTGTTAGACACGTCAAGTTGAATTTTTAAAATTATTTATTTTTTTATAAGGCATGATTGGCCACTCTCGGCAAAGGCTAACCAATTTCGTCGGGGTCTCAGGTTTTCTCATCGGAGAATTTGGCGGCGGGTCCGCCGGCCGTAAACAGGATCGCAAAGCGGGTGATTAGTGCCCCTAACAGCCCGTAGCCCAAAATCACCTGAAGAACAAGCAGGACGCTGCCAAACAGGCCCCGCCAGAAACTGTGCGCGTTGGCGTACATGTCGCCGAAGCCGAGGGTGGTCATCGTCACCACGGAAAAGTACAGGGACCGAAAGGGCACCAGGGGACCTGATACCGCTTCCTGCGTGTCTGAAAGGACGAACAGGTCGCTTACAATACCGGGATGGTCTTTGATCCCGACCAGATAGAAATCAACAGCACCCCATGCGTAGTAAATGATGCCGAAGATCAGGGTCCATTTGAAGAATGTGGTGATGATTCTCTGTGTAGAGAGCCCGTAGTCGCTAATCTGCCAGAACTGGCGGACCGCCATGCGCACCAGCCGGTGCTGCTGCTGGTACCAGTCCTCCCAGTTCATGCGCCTGACGTTGTATTGCAGAAGCTGTTTGGTTCCTGTGTCTATGCGTATACTATCCAGGCCGACGCCACGAAAATCCGAATGTCGATTGACGCAGCATCGCCAGATCAGGGTGGATGCATCGATAATAGCCTGTTGGAATCGTGCGTTTTCCAGGTGGGCCTCGACCAGAAAGGCACGTTCGAGGTGCGTGTGTTGGATAAGTGTGTTTTGCAGGTGCGCATAGATAAGGTTGGCATGCTCCAGATGGGCGCGGGTCAGGTCGGCACCCTGCAGATGGGCACCGCTGAGGTTTGCATCCTGCAGAAGGGTCCTGACCAGGTGGGCGTTTTCGAGGTGCGAATTGCTCAGGTCCGCGCCTCGCCAATCGGCATCTTCGAGGTTGGCGTGCTCCAAACGGCTTTGTAGAAGGTCGGCGCGCCGGGCAGAACTGGCCCGGAGATTGGCGTTTCTGAGATTTGCGCTACGCAGGTAGGCGCCTTCCAGGCTTGCCTCAGTCAGGTCCGCGCCTTCCAGGTTGGCGGTGTTCAGGTAGGCGCCATCCAGATTCGCATGGTAGAAATAGGCCCGGCTGAGATTGGCGCCGCTGAGGTGTGCGGATTCGAGATGAGACTCATTGAGGTTGGCACCCTGCAGGTTCGCCTCGCGGAGGTCCGCGTCCTTGAGCCGGCAGTTTTCGAGGTCTGCACCTTTGAGGTAAGCGCCCTTCAACTCAGCGCCTTCAAGAAGGACCCGGGTGTCTCTATGCTGCAGGCGCCACTGGTTCCACTCGGTCATATCCTCTTTTTGCGAGCAGCACAGAAGTATCTGATATTGTTCTTCATTGTAATTATCTCTTGGCTTTTGGGCCCTTCGGCCGGCCTGGTCAGCATTGCTCTGGGTTTCTTCATTCACTTGTTATTTATCCTTACTACCGTTTCATCAAGTTACTGTTGTATCCGATTTTACCGATGCTATTTGGGAAGCTTCGTCTAAATGTCCTCTCATGATGTTGTTTTCGGCCGACACAAACACCATTTTGCTCTGGTCCGCGGCCACGTCAAGGCAAATTTTGCACAGTTTTAGCTTTTTTTGTTTGTCCTGCCCCATGATTCAGACGCGGTCGGAAGATGCAAACGCTGCGGCCCAAAGCCAGCGGCAGGTGCGGCCTTCTTGTAGAAGATTTTGACAGGCAGCCAATATTTTTGAAAAAAAATTTCCAATGAGCTTGACAGTATGTTATAACAGCCCTAAAATTGCAATACAGTTGCAAAGGAGCTTCAGCTAATGCTGCAGGGAAGTAGCATCCCTGCAGGATTAAAGCCCTTCTTTAGCGTTTAGCGAGGCGCTGATGGTGGTAAGTGGGGCCCATGACCGGGATTTATTGATGGGTATAGCTGGTGTTTGCGGCGGATACGATATGTATTCGGTTTTGGTCTTTTGCAGCGAATATAGTTATAATTTCGCTGTTTGCCGAATGCGAGTACTTTGAGAAATTGATTTTGTGGGAATTGTCATGGCCATTGATGTTGAAAGCCTGCTTTTTGAAGTGAGCCCGGAGTCCCCGTGCGGAGAAGACCTGTCTTACGATGCTGCCTTTCTTGCGATGGAGGATATGGTTCGAACCAAATCTGCCGGTGGTGTAGTAGAGGGTGCAGAGGAAGCTATAGAGGAGCCTAACTGGCGCGAAGTTCGCGAGAAAAGTCTGGAGCTTTTGCGACGTTCCAAAGACCTTCGGGTTGCCCTGTATCTGGCGCTTGGCCTATTGAAGACAGACGGCCTGGCGGGCCTGTGCGACGGCTTGGCTGTCCTGCGCGGACTGCTGGAACGCTTCTGGGACAACCTTTACCCACAGCTCGACCCGGACGACAACAACGACCCGCTGGAACGGATAAATATCCTGCAATCTCTGTCCCCGTCTACGGTTAGTACGCAGGACCCGATGAAGTTCAAGCAGCGATTGGCGGAAGTTTCGCTATGCAACTCGGCGCAAATGGGCAGGTTCAGCCTCAGGGATATCCAGGTCGCCAAAAGAGAGATTGCCCTTGCGTCCGGGGAGGGTGCCGGCGTCCCCGACTCTTCGGTAATCGATGCGGCCTTTCAGGACACGGCGACGGATGAGCTGCTGGCGGCCTCCCAGGCCGCGGGAGAAGCCATCGAACATGTGACTAATATCACGGTGGCGTTTTCCAAAAGCGCCGACCAGGGGCAGACGCCCGACCTGAGCGGATTCCAGTCCGTACTTGGCAATATCCATAAGTGCGTTCAGGGATTTCTTGCCAAGCGCGGTTATGGTGATGCTGCGGCGGAGGCCGCGCCGGCAGCGGCCGAAAAAGGCGGCGTATCGCTTGCCGGTGAGATTCGGTCGCCCCAGGAGGCCCTGCTGGCTATCGAGAAAGTCTGTCAGTATTTTGATCGCCACGAACCGTCGAGTCCCGTACCGCTGCTGCTGCGCAGGGCCCGGAAGCTGGTCTCGAAAAACTTCCTCGATGTCATTCGGGATGTGTGTCCTGATGCCATGAACCAGATCGAGATGCTCGGTGGAGTTGGCGGAAGCGATTCCGAGAGCAGTGAAGGTGAATGATAGAGAGTAATCTATAATATATAGTGGTTTTTAAACGCCGGCAACCTTAGGCGCTTACTGTTATTGAGAAAGGAGTGAGCATGGCAAAAAAGAAAAGTAGTCAAAAATTTATAGCTCGCAACCGTGCTCCACGCGTGCAGGTAGAATACGACGTGGAGTTGTACGGTGCAGAGAAAAAGATCAATCTGCCCTTCGTGATGGGTGTGATGTCTGACCTGGCCGGCAAACCGGCCGAGAGCCCGCCCGGCATTGCAGACCGCAAGTTCCTTGAGATCGATGTCGATAATTTCGACGACCGTCTCAAGGCAATGAAGCCGAGAGTTGCCTTCCAGGTGCCGAATACGCTTACCGGCGAAGGCAATTTAAGTGTCGATATCACTTTCGAGAGTATGGATGATTTCTCGCCGGCGGCGGTGGCACAAAAAGTGGACGCCCTGAACAAGTTGCTGAAGGCCCGGACGGAATTATCCAATCTGCTGTCTTACATGGATGGTAAGAGTGGTGCCGAAGAGCTGTTAGCCAAGGTCCTCAAAGACAAGGCCCTGCTAAACGCCCTGACGTCGGCGCCGAAACCTGAAGCCGAGTCTGCTGAGAGTGGGAAGGAGGAATAACCCAATGGCTGAAGAAAAGAAAGAACAAAAACAAGCACAGGCAGCGGAAGCGGTTGCGATAGAGCCAAATGAGTTCGATAAACTTCTCAAAAAGGAGTTCAAGCCCAAGACCGACCATGCACGAGATGCCATCAGTTCTGCCGTGCGAACATTAGCCGAACAGGCCCTGACTGAAACTACCCTCGTTTCCGACGATTCGGTCACTACCATCGAAGCGATTATCGCTGAGATTGATAAGAAGCTGTCGGAGCAGATTAACATGATTATGCATCAAGAGGATTTCAAGGCGCTCGAAGGTTCCTGGCGAGGCCTGCATCATCTGGTCAATAATACAGAAACTGACGAAACACTCAAGATTCGCGTGCTGAACCTCTCCAAGAAGGATTTGGCAAAGACGATCAAGAAGTACAAAGGCACCGCCTGGGACCAAAGCCCGCTGTTCAAGAAGCTTTACGAGGAAGAATATGGCTCTCCGGGTGGTGAGCCTTATGGCTGTCTCGTCGGAGATTATTATTTTGACCACAGTCCTCCGGACGTAGAAATTCTTAATGGGGTTGCCCAGATTTCTGCGGCCTCCCATTCGCCGTTCATTAGTGCCTCCGCTCCCACATTGATGAACATGGACTCCTGGCAGGAGCTGAGCAATCCACGGGACCTGACCAAGATTTTCCAGACCGCCGATTATGCTCCCTGGCGTTCACTGCGAGATTCTGATGATTCCAGGTATATTGCGCTGACCATGCCGCGATTTCTCGGAAGACTGCCGTACGGTTCCAAAACAAATCCTTGTGAGGAGTTTGATTTTGAAGAGGACACTGGGGGTGGCGACCACACGAAATACCTGTGGGTGAACTCAGCCTACGCCATGGGTACTAACATTAACCGCTCTTTCAAGGAATATGGATGGTGCGCGCGTATCCGCGGCGTGGAAAGCGGGGGTATGGTTGAAGGGCTTCCCTGCCATACTTTCCCCACTGATGACGGCGGCGTCGATATGAAGTGTCCGACTGAGATTGGAATAACCGACCGGCGGGAAGCGGAATTGGCTCAGAATGGGCTCATGCCGTTATCACACTGGAAGAATGAGGATTACGCATGTTTTATAGGCGCGCAGTCGCTGCAAAAGCCGACCGAATATGACGATGCGGATGCAACCGCGAACGCCAAACTGGCGGCAAGACTGCCCTATCTGTTCGCAACCTGTCGGTTCGCTCATTTCCTCAAGTGCATCGTGCGCGACAAAATTGGTTCTTTCAAAGAGCGCGATGATATGGCAAACTGGCTCAATAAGTGGATTACACAGTATGTTACCAGCGATCCCAATGCTTCCGAGGAGGTCAAGGCTCAGTATCCTCTGGCGGCAGCGGAAGTTGTAGTCGACGAAGTGGAAGGAGACCCGGGGTATTACTCGGCCAAGTTCTTCCTCAGGCCCCACTATCAGCTCGAAGGGCTGTCTGTTTCGCTACGGCTGGTATCCAAGCTGCCTTCGGTCAAGAAGGGCGGCTAAGGCATTGACCGCCGTATAGGGTGTGTTTACGGTTTTTGGGTAATAGAAGATTAACTAAATTTCGATTTTAAGGAGTAGATAAGATGCCAGGAGATGCTTTTTTGCAGATTGACGGAATCCCAGGTGAAAGCACCGACGAGAAACATAAGGATTGGATTGAGATTCTCTCGTACTCTCACGGTGTTTCGCAGAGTGGCGCAGGGTCACGAAGCTCCGGCGGTGCAGCCACTTCCGGGCGGTGCAACCACCAGGATTTTTCCATCGTTAAGACGCTCGACAAGGCGTCACCGGAACTGAATCTTCACTGCTGCAACGGCAAGCACATTAAGAAAATAACATTGGAGCTCTGCCGTGCCACCGGGGATAAGCAGCCATATATGGATTACCACTTTGAGGATGTCATCGTCTCCTCGGTCAGCATTGGCGGTGGGGGCGGCGGTATCCCGACCGAATCAGTGACTTTCAACTATGGTAAGATGAATTGGGTCTATGTTGAAACGGATCACGAAACGGGCAAGAAGCTGGGTCAAATCGAGAAATGGTGGGACTTGATCAAAAATAAGGGTGGTTGATACCACCTCGTTGTTGACTGATAACTACGCCACCGGCTAAACTACCTGGCAATGGCCAGGCACGATAGCCAGCGGCCGGAGATTGTTACTATGCAAGCGGAAGAGCTTTTGCGCGCAGGCCAACTCCAGGAGGCGTTGGTGGCTTTAGAAGGGCAGGTGCGTTCGGATCCGGCTGATGCCAAGCTCCGTGTTTTCCTGTTCCAGCTCCTGGCCGTTATGGGAGACTGGGAGCGAGCTCTGAGCCAGCTTAACGTCGCAGCGGAACTTGATGCGTTGAATTTACTGATGGCCCAGGTATGCCGAGCGGCGCTCAATTGCGAGGCGTTGCGGGCTGAGGTGTTTGCCGGCAAACGTTCGCCGCTTATCTTTGGAGAGCCCGAAGAATGGGTTGGTTGGCTCGTTCAGGCCAATCAGATGATTGCCGAAGGAAAGTATCAAGGCGCCCAGAAATTACGAGATCGCGCATTTGAAGCGGCACCTGCCATCGCCGGCTCTATCGACAACCACAAGTTCGAGTGGATCGCAGACGCGGATTCCAGGCTTGGCCCGGTACTCGAAGCTATTATTGATGGTAAGTACTATTGGATACCATTCACCGCAATTAAAGGGATTCGAATTGAACCGCCCACTGATCTTAGAGACACGGTTTGGTGTCCTGCTCAGTTCACCTGGGCCAATAGTGGTGAAGCGGCTGGTTTCATACCGACACGGTATCCTGGTTCGGAATCCAGAGAAGATAGTGGTATTCAGCTGGCGCGCAAAACGGAGTGGATGGAACAGCCTGGTGATACGTACCTTGGTCTGGGACAGCGTGTGTTTGCCACAGACATAGATGAATTTCCGCTTATGCAAGTACGACAAGTAGACCTGGACAATTTAGAACCTGACCAGCAGAGCGGTGAGATAAGTAATGGCTGAAATTGCCCCAATGGAACGTCTACAGCCATGTTTGCTTGACCGCCTCACTGATGATGAACCTGAGTTAACAAGGGAAGGCCGGGACCAGCAAGTGGTGTCACTGCGAAAATACAGAAAAGCAGTGCTTCACAACATTGAGATGTTATTCAATTCCAGGGCATATCCGTTACATGACATGATATATGAGTTCGGCGAGGTGGCACGGTCCGTATTAAACTACGGGATACTCGACCTGTCCGGCGCAAGCATCTCAAGTGGGAATACATCTGAACTTGAGGCACAGTTGAAGCAGGCACTGAAGAATTTTGAGCCGCGCATTTCACATAAGGCGTTATCGGTTCATATGGTTTCTTCCCCTGATACCCACGATATAAGAACCCTCTTGTTCGAGATTTCAGGCGAGTTGTGGGCGCATCCCTTGCCAGACCACCTTTTTATCAAGACAGAAGTAGACCTGGAAACCGGACACTGCAAATGGAAAGGAGAGCCAGGTGGATAGGCGGATGCTGGATTTGTACAATCGTGAACTTGCCTATCTTCGGGCCATGGGGGCCGAGTTTGCAAAGGAGTTTCCGAAAATAGCAGGTCGGCTCGGAGGATTGGATGAGTTTCAGCCATGCCGTGATCCGTTTGTCGAAAGACTTTTAGAGGGATCCGCTTTCCTTGCTGCTCGGGTACAACTCAAACTAAACGCAGAATTCCCAAGATTTACACAGTCCTTGCTGGAGACTATCTACCCCTACTATCTGGCACCTACCCCCTCTGTGTGCATCGTACAGTTCGAACCGGACCTGAAAGAGACCGGATTGGCTGACGGTTTCCCGATTCCCCGTGGTTCATCGCTTTTCAGTTTGCTGGGCAAAGGGGAGCAAACCCGATGTGAATATCGCACGGCACAGAATGTTAATCTATGGCCTATTCAAGTACAGCAGGCAAATTACTACACACGTGAGTTGGCCTCGCTTGAAGTACCGAACCTTCCCGACGTCAAAGCCGGAATTAGGCTCCGAATCCAGTCTCCCTCTGGCCTCAAGATAGGCAAGTTGAAACTGGACTCTTTGCTTTTGCATCTTATGGGAACGGGTGAAATCCCAATGCATTTATACGAGCAGTTTTTCGCAAACATCGTGGCGGTCGTAGTGCAACATGCGGCTAAGCCTGTAAAGTGGAGACATATTATCGATGCTTCCTGCATCAGATGCGCAGGTTTCGATAACCGGCAAAAATTACTTCCTTATGATGCCAGATCTTTTCAGGGGTATCGACTACTACATGAATACTTTGCATTTCCCCAGCGATTTATGTTTGTTGAAATTACAGGCCTGAGCGACCCAATCAAGCGTTGTGACGGAAATGAACTTGACATCATTATTCTGCTCAACGAATTCAAACCTGAACTTGAGGCTGCAATCAGCCGTAATAATTTCGGGTTGTTCTGTACACCTGCAATCAATCTATTTGAAAAACGGTTGGACCGTATACCTGTCTCAGATAAATCTTTTGAGTTTCACGTTGTCCCTGACCGAACCAAAGCGCAGGACTTTGAAGTTTATAAAATTTCCAAGGTGGTTGGCTATGGGGCAGCTTCTGGCTCTAACCAGGTTCAGGAGTTTTCTCCTTTCTATCTGGCAAGAGATACGGGAAACGGCGATACGAGCGGCTATTACATTACAAACCGGGTTCCGAGACCCTATTCAGAAAGGGAAAAACTGAAAGGTCGAAGATCGAAAAGTTATGCGGGGAGCGAGGTTTACATATCACTTGTTGATTCCACCGCCGCACCGTATAGTGCTGACATTACGCAATTGGGCGCCGAAGCCCTTTGCACAAACCGTGATTTGCCACTGCACATGGCAGTCGGGCAGTCAACTTCCGACTTCACTATGGCCAAAACGGCGCCTTGCACATCAATACGCTGCCTCGGTGCTCCCACTTCGCCCAGGCCCTCGCAGGCCGAGGGAGAGATCCCCTGGCGCGTTATTAGCCATCTGTCGCTAAATTATTTGTCTCTCTCCGACGACGGTGAAGGGGCTTCAGCACTTCGCGATATTTTGAAACTATATAGCGATAACAATGATTTACAAACTCGTAAACAAATAGAAGGTGTCAAGTCCATAAGCTGCAATCCGATCACGCGCAGGCTCACGAAGAAAGGATCAATCGCATTTGCACGTGGGCTGGAGGTTACAGTAACTTTTGAAGAAGCAGCTTTTGAGGGAACCGGAGTGTTTCTACTTGGTGCCGTCCTCGCACAATTCTTTTCCAAGTATGTTTCGGTCAATTCTTTTACGGAAACTGTAGTGAAAACACGCGAACGTGGAGAGATTATGAGATGGACCATGAGACAGGGGCTGCGTCCCATTCTTTAAACCAAAGATTGCAGGAACACCCTTATGATTTTGATTTCTTCCAGGCTGTACGCAGACTTGAATCTGCTCATCCTCACCTGCCGCGTGTAGGGTGCTCACAGCGACCGCAAGGAGACCTGATTAGGTTCTGCCAAAAGGTGTCCCTGGCGTTTGAGCCTTCAGCCATCGAAGCTTACTTCGAACCTGCAGATGAAGGTTTGAGACGGTTGTCTGTTACTTTTCTCGGTCTTCTGGGTACCAACGGTCCCATGCCGCTGTGCATAACTGAATATGTGTATGACCGACTGCACAACCATAGAGACAAAACCCTTGCTTGTTTCCTTGATATTTTCAATCATCGGATGATATCCTTGTTCTATCGGGCATGGGCGTGTAACCAACAGACTGTAAGCCATGACCGCAAGGAAGATGACCGGTTCGCATTTTATATTGGCAGTCTGTTTGGAATAGGAATGGACTCGTTTTTTAAGAGGGACGCTGTTCCTGACGTTGCAAAACTTCATTATGCCGGGCGTCTCAGTTGTCAGACTAAAAATGCCGAAGGCCTGCAGGAGATTCTTCACGATTATTTTGGTGTGCCCGTAGCGATCGAAGAGTTTGTTGAGCAGTGGATAGAACTTCCGAGAGAGTATTGTTGCCAACTTGGAAAGTCTCTCGACAATGCGAGTCTGGGATCGACATCGATTGTGGGCTCCCGTTTCCTGGAATGTCAACAGAAGTTTAGGATTAAATGTGGACCGATGAGCTTCTCTGATTACGAGCGCCTGTTGCCGGGTAGTGAGAGTCTCGGCCGATTTGTAACCTGGATCAGGAATTATATCGGAGACGAATTGAGCTGGGAGCTTAACCTGGTGTTGCGGCACGAAGAGATTCCAAGGATTTGTCTTGGAGAAGTTGGGCAATTGGGATGGACTACGTGGCTGGGCAGTCGAAAGTTCGAAAAGGACGCCGATAACCTCGTATTACAGAATCTGACTGCGTAACCGAAATTTGGAGATCTGAGCTGTAAATTACGGTTGACAAGGCAAAAGAACGAGAGATAATTGTTTATGATGGGTTACGGATATATTTTTACAAAGAGGATTGCAATATCGTGCCAAAAAGTGTTAGAAAAAACTTAGGGGATTGTGTCTCCGAGACGGCAAACCGTCTTCGTCTGATTCAAGTTGATTTTGCAAACGACAGCGAACAGACGCGAATAGGTTATTTAAGCGAGGAAATAAAACGTCTTTTAAAAAAGGTAATGCCTGAGCAGCGGAAGGTGTTCTTAGAAAAACTGATGGAAAGATTTCCCACAGGCCATCTTGGCACTACGCTCACAGATGAGCAGCCGCAGACACAAGACCGACCCGAGATTGAAGTGGAAGAACTTAGAGATCCCGAGCTTGCCATTAGCCGCCTATTGGAATTGGTCCCTACCCTTTCAGATGAACAGAAGGAGCTGGCCGCCAGACGCTTACAGGAAGCTGGTCTTGGTTCACCGGTGGCGACTCAGAATTATTCCGTTGAGTTCACCCAGGATATAGGGGCCAGGCTTCAGCTCGGGGATGTGCCGGATATCAAGGCGGACCGGCTTGCGGAAATGATGGTTCTGCTTGCGGACTTTGTTTTTAAGCTTGAGCCTTTGATCTGTAACACGTGGCGCATGCTGTCACCTCGTTCCAGCATTCGTCCGTCTGCTAATTTAAAGAAAACAATAGGCCAGTTCATCTGTGGTGCCTCTGATACACCTGACAAGAAAGCTGAAGATGAACTAAGAATGCTGCAGCGGCTTATAGCAGCCATCACCACGGCAGTAGGGCGGGTTGGGAGCCAGTTTGCTAAGCGGCACCTTGGCCGGTTTTCGCCATCGGAGATCTCCACCCTGGTCCGAATGGAGCATGGAAGTGTTTTTGTTAGTCACGAAGTGAAATGCTGGCGTAAGTATCTCGAATTGGCCGAAACATTGACCGAGGGTTCGATCGAGGCGGAGATAAGAAAAGCTATTGCCGATTATGCAGAATCCTTGATAAAAGGGCCCGATCGGTGAACTTTGTACAAAGGAACAATTTATGACCATAAAAGGTGAAATTCACTGGTGTGAAGGTCTCTTCCTTCAGCCTCATCATCTTCAGTCTATGCAGAGGCAAATCCTTGAGAAGTTTGCCAGAGAACATCGCCTCCGCTGGAATTATCCTTATGGTGTAATCGAAGCGAGGATTTCTGATGACCAGCTGGAAAACATGCGAGTTTCTTTTGACCGGCTTTGGGTTATTATGCCCAGCGGACTCGAGGTGAATGTCCCTGATAATGCTACCCTTCCATCGCTCGATATTAAAGAGGCGTTTGCCTCAAGTGGGACCTCGCTTACAGTGAGCCTGGGAGTGCCCCTGTGGTCACCTTCCCGTGCCAATGTGATTGAGAAAGGTACAGACCAGGATTGGCGTGCTAAGCGTATGTATCATGTTACTGAGATTGAAAAGGCCGATGAAAACACCGGCGAAAATCCGCAGCCAATCATCGTTCGACAGATAAATGCCAGGCTTTTGCTGGATAGCGATGATCAGTCAGATCTTGAGGTGCTGCCGTTGCTGAGGATTGTCCACGCCGTGGGTGAGGATGTTGGAATACCTCGTCGTGATACGGAATACATTCCCCCATGTCTGGTTGTCAAGGGCTCACCGGTGCTTGCCGAGCTGCTTCGAGATATCACTAATCAGGTTATTGCCAGCCGAAACGAGTTGGTAGTCCAGATTAACCGAGGGGGTTTCAGCGTTGATACCATGCGTGGTGTCCAATTTGAACAAATGCTCCGCCTCAGGACACTCAACCGTTTTAGTGCTCGGCTTGGCACTCTCATCCAGGCTCCAGGTGGCGTTATGCCGTTCGAAATGTACCTGGAGTTAAAACAGATGCTTGCTGAGCTTGCTGCCTTGCGTCCAGACCGCGACCAGTTCGAGACAGCTGATTACGACCACGACAATCCGGCAATTGCTTTCAAGGAGATTTGTACCAAGATCAGAGGGTTGCTCAAGGGCGTTGTCCCGGCGCGATTCATGAAGGCAGCCTTTACGATGGCCCCGGAGCAAAACATCCTGCTTGCGAATCTCACCGAGGAGATGCTTTCGCAGCCGAATGAGTATTTCCTTGCCATCAAAACAAATCAAGATCCTTCGGAACTGGCAAAATTGGTCATGGATCGTGATAAGTTCAAACTCATGCCCGAGAGCCTTGCAAAACAGCGGGTATTCGGTATTCAACTCAACCAGGAATTGTATCCCCCGGTTGAGCTTCCGGCCCAGGTGGGGCTTCATTATTTTCGGTTGATACGTGGTGAGAGCGCGCGACTTTGGGATCGCGTAAAACAAGACAAGGTCCTTGCAGTGCGGTGGCCGGGAATTGAATCCTCTGACCATGAGATCACACTGTACATGACTATTCCGAGTACGGAGGCAAAGTAGATGACACTACTTGAACTATGTGAGCCATTTCTTCAGTACGTCTCTCGACTTAGCAGGTTGGCGCGTATGGGCCACTCGATGGAAATGAACCAGGTTCGAAGCGATATAAAAAGAATTCTTGAAGAAATGAAAGCCAATACGTCTGGTACCGCTGAATTGGTTAGTCAATACGAAAAGGTTGAATTGCCTCTTATCTTCTTTGTAGACTTTATGATCAAAGAAAGCAAACTGAGTTTTGCTGACGAATGGTCGGAGTTAGGTCGTGAAAGAAACGAATTAGCGGGAGACGAGAAATTCTTTGACCTGCTGGATGCAGACCTGGCGGATCCGAGTGACGCTGCCACTCAGAGGCTGGTAATATTTTACACATGTATCGGCTTGGGCTTCACGGGTATTTACGCCGGCCAGCAGGAGAGCATCCATCGACTCATGTCGAAAATCTCTGCCCGTATTTCCGGCATGATGGACGCGGATGAAAAGTCTTACGTTTCTCCGGAGGCCTATGAAAACGTGGATTCAAGAGACTTTGTGGAGCCGCCCGGCGCAAAGCTGGTAGGTATCGGAATCGCCCTGATAGGTCTTCTTATCGTTTGGAGCATTGCATATTTGTTCTTGTTTATAAGAACCTCGGCAGGCGTTACAAATGCTCTCGACACTATTATTGAATATAGGAACGTGTCTTCGTCCCTGACCGAATCTTCGTACGGTGATAACAATTAAGCTGGAGAATTTATAGCATTATGATGCGTGGAATCTCGACTTTTACAAATCTTCCAACGCCGCTCAAGGTGGGACTGGTGGTCGCCTCCGGGGGGGGAGGATTGGCAGTATTCAGATTAATTTTCTCGCCCAGCGTATTTTGGATCGTGCTTATTGGACTGGCCTTGGTCGCCTTATTACTCATGGGGTACTGGCGTCTGCTAAAGTTTCTGAAGAAACGCAAGGCGGCTCCGATGGAACAAGACCTTTTGAAGAGTTCATCGGCCACACCGCAGGGAATTAGTGAGCCCGCGAACGTGGCAAAGCTTGATGACTTACGGAAGAAGTTTGAAGAGGGTACCCGAAAGTTTCAAAGCGCCGGCAAAAGCCTTTACAACTTCCCATGGTATGTAATTGTGGGTGAACCAGGTTCGGGCAAGACCGAAGCCATACGCCACTGTAACGTAGGTTTCCCCCCTGGTCTACAGGATGAGTTTCAAGGTACGGGCGGCACCATCAACATGAATTGGTGGTTCACTGACCACGCGGTGATTCTCGATACTGCCGGCCGGTTAATGTTCGAGGAGGTCGAAACAGGCGGTTCTAAGGAATGGAGAGAGTTCCTAAACTTGATGAAGAAATATCGGCCGCGCTGTCCAATCAACGGTGTGCTGCTCGTAATACCTGCGGACAGTCTTATCAGGGATACGGCTGACCAAATTGAGCAAAAAGCATCCAAAATTGCCCGACAGTTTGATGTGATCCAGCGCACTCTGGACGTGCGGTTTCCGGTCTTTGTGGTTGTTACCAAAAGTGACTTGATAAACGGATTTCGTGATTTCTTTGATAACCTGCAGGACCCACAGCTTCAGCATCAGATGTTGGGCTGGTCTAATCCGGCACCGCTTGATGAGCCTTACAACCCCGATTTTGTTGACCAACATCTAAAGACAATTCAGGGACGCCTTTTCCGACGCAGGCTTGCGCTGTTACATGAAGCAATGTCTGAAGAGCCTGGAGTTGAGAAGATACGCACGGCTGACACGCTGTACGCATTTCCACAAAGTATTGCCAAAATAGCACCACGAATGGCTCGATACCTGGAACTTATCTTCAGTGTTGGCAGCCAATGGTCTTGTAAACCTCTGTTTTTCCGTGGCATTTACTTCACCTCATCAATGAGAGAAGGCTCTGCCCTGGACGAGGACTTGGCCGAATCACTCGGAGTACCGGTTGATTCTCTTCCCGATGGACGCGTGTGGGAACGTGACAGGGCTTACTTCCTCCGGGACCTTTTTGTAAAAAAGATTTTCCGCGAGCAGGGGCTTGTCACCTATGCGACAAATGCAAAAAGCCTGCATAGGCGCAGGAAAACCGCCGTCCTGGTTTCAGGTGCGGTCAGCGTGATTTTACTGCTTTTCTTCACCTTTTACGCAGCAGGTAAATTCAGCAAAAGCATTGGAGAGATGCAGGAATATTTTGGGGGGCTTGCGAGGTTGATGGAAAACAGCCCCAGGGAGGCTCAAAATCAACTGCAAGTGATAAAGAAAGTTGATGAAGAGGGCTATAGATATATTGGCCGCAATCCAATACCCGGCATGCCGGGTGAAATTAAACGATCAAATGTTTCTGCACGACTTGCCGATGCTGTAGTACGTTGGGAGAAAAAGGGCATACCCTGGATTTTCAAACTTGCGGCTAAGTTTGCAAGGCGGATCACGCCGGATAAACTGAAGGATGCGCAGGGCGTGCTTTACGAGGTCGGTGTACTTCAACCGTTCATACAGGTCTCCCGGAATTTGATGGATAAACAGGAAAACATTGAATGGATGTACCAGAATCCCGAAACTCAAGTGTTGCGCCAGCTAATTCAGCTCAAGGCCAATAAGCCTCTAAATGATGCGGGTGGGTACTCTGCCCAGACCTTCCTGGATCCCTTCTTCGAATATGTTTTTAGCTATGATGAAGATATTGAAGAAGAAGAGGATTTCAAAAAGCGATTGAAAGTATACAACGAGGACAAGGCTGAACTACATCGGCCGCTGGAGATCATCTATGGCGAGGCGTGGCCACCGTCATTTCTAAAGGCCGAGCCCAATGTGCTCGAAACCGCCATAAAGGTGGACCTTTACAATGCATTCTGGAATGCACAGAGCGAACAGGTTGCCCAGGTTGAGACCATAAAAAAGCTTACAAATTGGCTCGAACGATTCGACGATGCTGAAGGGCGTATCATAGACCTCAAGGATAGCTTTGATAAGGAAGGAGACCCACTTGTAAGTCTTGAGCAGCAGGCGCGGGCGGCGTTTGTAAGTGACTGGAACGGCCGCTATGATGAGCTCAGTAAAGCCAAGAAGAGTATCGATGACTACGCCCGGTCTCTTGGGAATCCACCGTTGCTGGCAGCCTGGTGGGCCACGGCGGCAAAGAATGCGGGGCAGGATGTCGTAGAGAATTACAAGTTCCTTCTTGACGAGCTGGATCCAAACGAGCTTGCAAAGGGAAGCTTTCTTGCGGACGTACGGATCCGCCTTGAAGGCCAGCGCGATGCGATACTAAAAAGGCTGCGGCTTCCTGAACTTGAACAAAGGCTCAAAGCTTTAGACGAGCATTTTTATACTCGGGTTAGGGACCGCGCCCCTTTGTATGAAATCCGCTTTGAGATGTATTCAAAAGCAAATGATCAACTGAGCAAGTCGGAGTCTATCTCCGGGATAGATGAGGTTACGCGGGCCATGGATCAAGTGGACACGGCGGTCAAAAAGGCGCAATTGGAGATCGACGAGCTACGAGCTCTCAAAAGTGATGGTTTTCGTGTCCAGGAAGCTGCCGGGATTTGCGAGCTGGCCGTGAAACTGGGAGGACTGGGACGATACGACTATGTGGTGAAGAGTGGTTTGGAAGAAGCGATCAAGCGAATTCGAATGCTTGTAGAGCTTCCGGCAGGAGAATCTTACGATCCCAATGTGGCCATACCCATAATTCGCAGTTGGAAGCGCGTCGGCGATTGGCTGGTTCAGCCCGATTTGCCTAAGGCGGAGAACGTACACGTCAAGCAGAAGTATGACGAAGCATATCCGAAGTACGCCGAATACACGAAGGGATATATTGACTACTGGCTTGTGACTAAGCACAAGCTATGGATGCAAGACCATATCCCCCTCAAAGAGAACTGGGAAGCTCAGCACAAGGAACTTGAAAAGCTGGACGTTTTGGATGTCTTTTTTGAATTAGATAAGTTTGGCAAATCTATCGAAGGGGTGGTTCTTGATAAGCTTGAAAGCTACATCTCGGATGTTGATGTTAATATGAAGGTCAAACAATTTCGGGACAATCTGAAAAAACTTAACGTAAGCACCAGTGCCGGGAAGCTCTTGGAAAGAAAATGTGAGCGACTACTTGAAAAGTGGGGAGAGTTAAGTGATGATGCGTTCGAAGTCCGGAATACTTTATTGAGGAATGAGCCTGATAATCTTATTAAATATTACTTCTTTTCCGGCAGTTCGGCGGTGGAATTCGTGGATAGGTACTGGGACGAGATGGCCCATGTGTCATTGCGTGTACTTGCTAACGAAATACAACGCGAGGGAGGAAAAGCATTTAACACATTAAGAGCACAGTATGGCAATAAGTTCCCGTTGGCACGAGAAAGTACTCAAGATCTTACCCTTAACGATCTAAAAGAAACACATTCTTTGTTAAGGCGAGCTTTGTCGTTAGAGACATATGATAAAGAGACAGTTGGAGGTGGTATGGAGACGGAAATTGATCAGGTAAATGTGCAACTAAAGCGGTTACGTGAACCTCCGGCGCCCAAATCTCTGGAAACATGGGTCGATGGGATCAAACAGGTATTCCGGGGTCTTCCGAAAGGGGGTAGTCTGTACTATTGCAAGATCAGCGTCCTGAGCAGGGATGAGCACGACAAGTATTTACTCGAAAACGAAAAGTATTTACCTGATAAATTCCCGTTCTGCAAACTTGTCCAGGGAGATGAGATAAATAAGCAAATCAGACTTCGTGGCTTAGTAAAGAAGGAAATGTTGGGAATAGTAAAATATCCTTATGATGAGCCTGTTGAGTTTTTGTTTTACGAGTCTGCAGTAGATGAGAATCCTCAACATTTGGAATTTCCCAAGCTATGGGCATGTCTGAAAATGTTGCATGAATATTCTGAACCGGATAAAGGTAAAGGATACATTAAACTGGATAAGAAAGAACTTCCGGGAGTACTCTGGTTACAACTTGAATTTAGTAAAGAATCGGACGGGACAGACCCCATTAGTTTTCCGAAAACTAATGAATGGCCTTCTTCAAAAAAATAAGTGTCATTTTTTTACGGATATAAAGGCTTTGGCTTCTATTTTGAAAAAAATTGTCAAATGTTTTAATCAAAAGGGGCAGAATGCTGCGTCCGAAAGAGTTTTTACAGCAGCTTTTGGCAAGCATCCGGGGTGGGATGATCATATTGATGACATTGGTCTTGATACGGAGGTTCTCGTCGCCGTAAAACGCATCCTTTACATACAAGGCATCGGCAGCAATATTGACTCCGGAAATTGGGACAAGCTTGAGGAAAACCAACGAGTCGAAAAGTTCGGACATGCCTTTGTGTGGTGCATGAGTGGGGACGTGGTCGTTGGACGTTTGTGGTCTTCTCGGGATGGAAAAGGACGGTCAAGTTACCCAATGGTTGTCTGTGTTCAGTGTTCACAGCTGCCACTACAATGGGTGTTAAAGAATATTCTGCCTCGTTTGGAAGGAATCGAGCAGGCTTGCACCGGCACCACGTCGGCAGATGACGTTCGAAGAATCATCGAAGACGCTCGGAATCAATTCCGGCAGCTGGCGCAACAATGTGAGCCGCCGACAAAAATTTCGGTGGAGTGTATACATATGCTGGCACAACTTGCTGGGTTGCCGGAAATGGGTCCAAACCGTCAAGGTCTTCACCGCGTTCTTTACCATATTGATCGCGAAGTTGTCCAGGCTGGTTCCGGAACCGGCAAGGGTGGGGAATTGCGACCGGCATCGATAAGAGTCCCAGGTTCTTATACTGCCGTACAAGAAAATGCTCTTTTATGGATTAGTTTCCTGTTGGCCAAATTTGGTCCTAATACACATATACTGGTAATCATGCCTTTGTGGGATTCCTGGATAGACATAGTGATAGGTGAACCAACAGACTTACATTTGTTTTGTCTGCGAGCCTCCATCGGTGTGGTTCCCCTTACGAGCAGTATTCCGTATAGCATGGATTCGGAATTTGTGTCTCAAACAAATCGACTTATCGATGATTCACAAAGTGACCCCAAGGATTAGAGTTTTATTGGATAAACTAATCATTTTTTGATATGCCGTGCCATACAAAGATGTGAGATTTCTGATCAACTGTATTTGGTAATAAAGCTCGTGCTGTCCAAACAGTCATGTTTATACTTTGATCACACTCGGATGTATCGTCTAACTTTATGTTAATGGTAAGAAGGTGGACGACGTGGGGTGCAAATATTATCTCTTCATAAGCTTTTGTAAAATCTGGGTTTATAATGCATTCGGACGAAAGTAATTGCAGGATTTGAGACGATTTGATACGATCCTTCGACTATGAAACATAAATTATGGATTGCATTAGTTGCGTACCTGGCATATTGCATCGACAAAGAGCTTTACAAAGCGATTGATTATCTCAAAACTCAAGTTGAAGTGCTGATTGAACACCAGGAAAAGCAAAACAAACGGATTCTGCTAACCAATAAACAGCGGATGAGGGTGGCTGCCAAGGCCAAACGACTCAGCAGAAAAATGCTGGAGCAATGCACGGTCCTGTTTACCTCTGATACCATAATTGGCTGGTACAACAAACTCATCGCAGAGAAGTACAATGGCTCTGGCAATCGAGGAAAAGTCGGCAGACCTCAGATTACGGATGAGATTGTGAATCTTGTGATTCGATTCAAGGAAGAAAATCCTCGCTGGGGTTACCAGAAAATAACCGATCAAATTGGGTATCTCGGATATAAAGTCAGTAAAACATCCGTCAAGAATATTCTTATTGAGAACGGCTTTGATCCCGAACCGGATTTAACCGTCAGATCCACCTGGCATGAATTTATCAAAAGCCACCTGGATGTTTTGGCGGCATGTGATTTCTTTACGATTGAACTACTGGTCGGCCGAAAACTGATTCGTTGTACGGTCTTTTTTGTTATTGAACTGGCCACAAGAAAAGTGTTCTTTGCTCCGATTAAACTCCAACCGGATGGAGGGTATATGTTACAGGCAGCAAGAATTCTAACTGACTACGAAGATGGATTTCTAAAAGACAAGAGATACCTGATCCATGACCGCGACCCATTGTACAACACAACCGGATTCCATGACATACTTCGAAGTTCTGGCATAGAACCGATAAAACTTCCAGCTCGAAGTCCAGATTTGAATTCTATAGCTGAACGCTTTGTGAAATCGGTAAAATATGGCTGTTTGAATTACCTGATACTGTCTTCTGTTAAACAACTTGAATATGCGTTAAATCAGTACCAGGAGTATTATCATCACGAAAGAATTCATCAATCGTTAGGTCGAATCATTGATCCCAAGCACGCGATTGATGACAGTGCTGAGATTGTCTGTATCGAGCGTTTGGGCGGACTGTTGAAGTCGTACCACAGATTAGCTGCTTAAGAATAGCAGGGGGGCTTCACCGTTGGAGTACGATGCCTACCATGCGCATTATAAGGATCTTTAAAAAAGCCAAACAACTGATTTTAAATGTTTTTGTGGAATCCCGCATAAGCAAGTTCGACAATGTCAGCTTGATACGGGCCAACTTCTGAATATTAAATTGTTAATGAACAAAGATTTAGGTGCCGATGAATATTTGCACTGTACGCCATTTGTTGATTTTGACCATCTTTGCTGCTTCAAGAGTTGACAAAATATGTAGCAAGTTGTTATATTACAATCAGTTAGAATTTGAAGCGCCCGTAGCTCAATTGGATAGAGTCGCGGACTTCGAATCCGAAGGTTGGAGGTTCGAGTCCTCCCGGGCGCGTTGCAAACCCTGTTTTTGCCTCCCCATTCCGGCCATTTTTCCGCTTTTTCCTACGGATTTACAACTCCGGGTGAAGGTGTGGCCGCTTTCCAATTGATTACGTCATTGCCATAATCATTCGGGTCTTTACGCGAAAGCGATTTGCCAAGCCCGTCCGCCCCGGTAGGCCAGAGGTCAACGCCGCCGGGACAATCCTCAGGATGTGAACCATCACTGTAAGTTACCCTGTCAATACGGATATAATGGCGCGTGCCAAACTCATCAATATCGCCGGGCATACCAATCTGCAGCCTCTCCCCGGCGTTGCTTAACCTGCCACTATAATCATCGATAACCTGAACACCAAGCGGCATACTGCCATATCTTGATATAAAGGCCGCCAGGTCCTTCACCACCATTAGATAACCATTAGCTTTTATCGTCGCAAAAGGTGTGTTGTCCGGGAAGATATAATCAATACCATCGGTGAACTTCCACGGGGCGAGTTTATCAATGCGGTATAAAGTCACATTCGTTCCGGTGATGTTGTGCAGCTCGATATATTCCTCGTTCTGATTGCCTGTTGGCGGATTGTACATAATCTCGTTGATTACAACGGGGCCGACCTTGGGATTAGCATTATTCGTATCCGGCGTATTGTAGTCCATCGCCACAAAGTTGAAATTATCGGTGCTGGGCTTGTAGTAACGGCCAA
>JBARPZ010000079.1:0-3742 GCA_049643445.1 Sedimentisphaerales bacterium | reverse complement strand
CTTGGTTGCAGCGTATTGGCGGTAATGTTCGGCCACTTTAGCCTGTTTTTCATTACCATTATGGAAATAGAACCGATACCTGAAGGTCAAACTTTCACCGGCCGGTATAGTAATATCACCGACCCCTGCCGGTTTTTTCTCAAAGTCATGCACGCCGAAGGGATTGGCCGCAAACAATCCGTAAGTACGAACGTGCCACCAGGTCGGATGTTTTGGATTAGTCGGATGGTCGAAAATCGCCACGCCGACGGTTTGGTCCTTCACAGGACCGTAGTAATCACACCAGGCCGCCCGTTTCCCCCATGCAGCGCCGTCACGGTTACCTTCGCTGTTAATAATATGTCCTTTGGCAACCTTGCCTTCTACCCGCATCGTGGGCGCCAGCCGAATAGCCATCGAGCCTTCCTTGGTATCACCCAAGACCACCTTGCCTTGAGAGGCGTGGAACGTTATCTCAAAGTCCATCATCTGTCCATCGGGGCGATTGTAGAACCTCTGTGTGCGTGTGTCCGTGCAGACGACTTTGCCGTCGTTTGCAACCCATTTGTTGCGTGACTGAATGATACCAACGTCCCGGCCGGATGTAATCTTGTCGAACTTTTCGTGGACGATTTTGCCTGACCTGCCGCCCTCGCTCCAGAAATCGTGGCCGTTCACTTCACCGTGGGTAAACCATAACGACCTGTGATGTTTATGGTCTGTCGCTTCGTCCTTACCCTCCTTCATAGGCCAGTGGCGGATAATGGGGACACCGTTGGGGCCAATCACGGGATAGAAAAACGGACGCGGCACATCCTGGTAGTTGTACTCTGTGAAAAGCCTGCCGTTGATTTCAACTTTCAGCTTCTTGTCTGCTTTGACAATCTTCACCCCCTGCCCTCGCTTGATTCCGCCGGCCTGTGCTTTTGCCACCATCTGCCCGAAAACCTGCCGCTGTTCGGTCAGCGCTTTGACCCTGTCTTTCGGGTTCGTGCGTGCTTCCAGCAGTATCCACCCGGCGTAGTCCATTCCCACAAACAGATTCATTAAGTCCTGATAGGGATAGCTGCCGACGTTTAGTTCGCGAACATGAACGATATCACTGAATCGGTCCTTGACAAGGTTGAAGTTGTGCTCTAATCCTTCACCCTGCAGGTCCTGGGAGTTGCAGTTCCAGCAGACGCCTACGTTGGGATGGTCGGCGACATCCATAATCGCCTTGATAATCGGCAAAGGCGAACACCCGCCGTGGACCTCGAGGCGAACCTCTTGGCCAATCTCGGCCCCAAATCGACCAATCTCATTGAGGGACTTACCGATTTGCTCGATTGTCTTATCGCGCGATACATTCTTTGGAAGGTCATTGGGCTTTACCTTTACACCGGAGCCACCTACGTCACGGCTGAGTTTTAAGTACTGCTTTGCACCTTCGATATCTCTTTGGAGCTTTGCAGGGTCAACGTGGTGGAAGGCGAAGTTGGTGCCCAAACCCACCAGCTCAACGGGGCTGCCATCGAAGCGTTTCTTGACATCGCGCCTTTGTTGGGCGTTAAGGCCTGATTCGACACCATGCTTATGCTGGGTGCGAAGCTCAACGCCCAGCACTTTGGTCTTTTCGCAGTTGGCAATTAGTGTCGGCAGATCCCAGTCTTTGCCCCACTGGTAGGTAACCAGACCCAGTTTCATCTTCGAACCGGGCCGGTTGCCAGCCATGGTCAGTGCTCTACCCAGTGGCCCGGCGGTAATCGCAGCGGTGCCAAAATACATCGATTGCTTGAGAAAATCACGGCGTGTATTACGACTTTTACTCATTCTTCTCCCTTTCGATTAAGGCTATGTTATCAGAAAACAAGTTTCTGGACGTTTTACTGAAAAGCATTGACATCAATAGTATCAGCCCATCCTCACACACTTGGTTCGATTAAGAAGGTATTATTGCTATTTGAAGCCGTAATGTCAAGCGAATTCTTGGGGAAATTCGGGGCAACAGACGGTTGCAAAAATCAGCTTTTGCTCCGTAGTTTGGCCAATTTGACTGGCTCCATAAATATGACCGACTACAAAGCACAATCCCCCCTGCCTGAATCCGCAGATATGATTTGAAAAACGCTTCTATGGGCCTTTAAATTTAATTGAGACAAGAATTTCCCTGCAGGTGCAATGATTTCCCAAGTGGCATAAAGCGAGCTCTGAAGATGCAAAGGATATTGGCGGCACCAGATTTTCTATTTGGCCATAGCCAATTGTTATGTGAGGGAAAAAATTCTCGAAACTTGATCTTTTGCGATAGTTTTTAATCCACGATAATGTCGATTCTGCAACTTTTTGGTCACCATATATCATATCTTCGGTTACGTCGCTGCTCAAATACAGTGTAAGTTTATCCATAACTTCTTCATGGAGCGACTGAAGCTCTTTAGTTTTTTTCACCTCAAAGACAGAAACTGTTTGGCCCTTCGAATTTCCTGAAGCCCGGATGCCGACAACTTTCAAATCCGGCAATGAAGTTTCTTTTGCAATCTCCTCCAGGACTTTCTCAACAGGGGCGATGTCCGCTTCTTCAATACAACCCATAGCTAAGGAGATGTGGGGCAGGCAACTCTCTTTATTCAATACAATCTCGTTGCCGAATTTTTTCACTAATTCAGCGTTTATTTCAATAGCCTTATCCATCATCACCTTGTCCGGTAATAACACAACATCAACTGCTTTTCTGGTCATATTTGTCTCCGGGCTAAAACAACTTAATCCCATATTTAAATCATTTTTCGGCGGTGATTACTGTAACAACTTCCTCGAATTGGGTTAATATCTTTTCGTCTTTTTGCCCGGCGGCAATGTTGACTAATAAAATCGTCAGACAATTGGCGATAAAGCCGGGGACGATTTCATACATATACTCCCCCAATCCGACCTGCTTCCATACAATTAACACCACCGTTCCGATGACCATCCCTGCTAAAGCCGATTGCCAACCGGTCTTTTTGGAAAAAAGCCCAAAAAGCACCAAAGGTCCAAACGCCGCCCCGAATCCACCCCAGGCGTAAGCCACTATACGAAGGATGGTATCACTGGGCCGCAGCGCAAGGATTAAAGCTACGACCGAAATTATGATTACGCAGATTCTTCCAACTAAAATGATTTCTTTCTCCGTTGCGTTTTTCTTTATTGCTTTCAGGTAGAAGTCTTCGGTCAATGCCGACGAGGAAACCAGAAGCTGCGAATCTATGGTTGACATAATAGCAGATAAAATGGCCGCGAGCATTATCCCTGCCAGCCAGGGGTGCATCACTTTGCTTATCATATAGATAAATACCTTCTCGTGCTCGCCTTCAGCAGCCAAATTGTCAAACATGCCTATACCGACAAAACCGACAATGACCGCCCCGCCCAGTGAGATAAAAACCCAAACGATGGCTATCGTCATCGACTCAGGCAGCTTTGCTATAGATTTGACACTCATAAATCGCGTCAGGATATGCGGCTGGCCGAAATAACCCAGGCCCCAGGCCATCATAGATACAATCGCCAACAGGCCGGCTGTTCCCTTTGCAGGCAGCAGGCTGGTCGATATCTCTTTCAATTTCATTGCCTGGCTTATGGTTTCGGCGCCTCCGACCTTCAGATATGCAACTGCCGGCACTACTATCAAAGCCAACACCATAAGCGAACCCTGGAACAGGTCGGTCCAGCACACCGCCAAAAAACCGCCAAGAAAAGTATAAGCGATTATTATCGAGCCTCCGATGATTACCGCCGTGCC
>JBARPZ010000078.1:0-24335 GCA_049643445.1 Sedimentisphaerales bacterium | reverse complement strand
AGTCGATGGCGAGTTTTTCGGCCATTATCGCCAGTCTAAAGAAGCCGTCGAGGTTGCCTGTACTGTAGCCCAGTGATTTTGTTCGTGCCAGCTCGTGGGGCTGTTTGCCATCGGGTTCGATTTGCTTATTTATACGGCGGCTTGGGATCTGCTCGATGATTTGCCGGGCCAGGTCGTTTTGGCCGGCGTAAAGGGCGAGACTGACTACCTGGGCATCGTACCATGTTCCGTGATTGTTTAGCTTCTTTTCTTCGCCGAGCCCGAGTTTGCTGGTGCGTAGCCATTTGAGGTATTCGGCGCACCATTGGCGCATTGCGTTTCGGTCTTCTGCTGTCCATGCGGGTGAGGATTCGAGCAGTCCGATGGCGTCGATGATTCGCACCAGGCGTGCGGTGTCGATTATGCCGATGTCCCGGCCCTGTGTTCGGCCGGGGATGGCCTGTCCGAACTGAAGGTTGGGATTCATTTTGGTGGCGGGGTCGAGGAACCATGTGCGAAGCAGGATTGCGGCGTGGACGGCGTAGGGCTCGTGGTTTGTGAAATACCATGCAGGAGCAAGGGCCTGGATTGCGGAGGTCATTCGACCGAAGGCCGGTCGGTCCGTTTCGTTGGTTCTGGCTTCGGGATTTACCCGACCATCGCGGCGGATATAGGGGAGGCCATCCGGTTTTTTCGGGTCCGGCCACCAGTAAGGGCCGAGGCTTATATAGTCGTGCTTGTCGCCGCTGGGTGGTGTGAGCTTTTTATCCATTACTGAAAAGGGACCCTGCTTTAGCGCATCATCGGCTTCAAGGCGGAGGCTTTTCAGGGCGGGATGTAGGGATTGGTCACCTTTATTAAGGCGGGCTTTGGTTGTTGCAAGTTTGATGGGGTCCAGGCAGAAGACTTTTGGAAGTTCCTGGCCGAGATTGTTGATGTCACCGGTTGTCTTATGAGGGCGGCCTGTCTGGGTCGTATCCGTAGCGCAACAAAGGTTAAACGATAGGGCGGTTATTAACAGATAGACTATCGCAAATCTGGAATTATACTGTTTCATATCTTTTGGCATCATTTTCATGAGGATATTTATTTTTACCAGAAATAGCTATAAGAAAGTACTGTTTTGGACAATTCGGAAATAGGTTCGACAAGCTCACTACAAATTGGGTTTGTTTGGGTTTGAATTGGCTTTGTTTTGGCATAATATTGGCTTTGATTGGCTTTGAATTGGCTTTGTTTTCCCAATTGACCAAGGGTCCATTTGCTCGTAATCCTTTGTTAATACTCTATTTACGTCAAACTTGACTTTTCGGAAATTGGCTTTGTTTTGCATAAAAAGTTTATTTTTTCGTACGTAACCTTTCGTACTTCGTAAGTCGTTTTTTAATCGCAGATTACGTTGATTAAATGGATTTTTTAGCCACAAAAATGCACAAAGGAACAGAGTAATAGAGGGAATCTCAAAAAGCTTGTGCATGAATAAGACCCTTTCTTATTGATTATTGATATTTGATTTGGGCCTGCTGGCTCTATGTCCTTGCTGCGCTGCAGCTTACGACTTGCAGTTCTCCGCTAAACTGCCATTTCTATGGCGTTAAGTATTATACCAAACTATTCCAGAATGTTCAATGATAATCGAACATTTTTTAATAAAAAAGTGTTTTTATGCACATAAATAACGCCGTCGAAAGAATCAATTATCTTTTGAAATAGGGCAAGTAAGGGATTTGGTCTATTGAGTGATTATAGTTGCGTTACACACTGTTTGGTTAAATGATTGGTTGTTCACTCTTCTTCGCTCATCTTTCAGCCTTACTCAACACCTCCGTGTTTGCGTAGTATCTCAGCAACATCTTTGCTTTGAGGATTAAAAGAGTGGACATAAACAAGAGGTGTCAAACCTTCATTATCCTTTGCATTAATTTCAGCATTATTTTCGATTAGAAGTTCCACTATTTCCTTATTTCCTTGTCTAGATGCTTCGTGAAGGGGTGTTGCGTCTCTCTGATCCCGTGCGTTAACGTCGGCGCCGTTTTCTAACAATAGGTTAATTAGAGGTAATTTCCCACCGAATACCGATGACACCGACATATGCAAAGCCGTCCCACCATAGACAGGTTCAGCAGCAATGTTTATATCGGCTCCGCTGACTATGAGAAGTTCAGCAAGCTCTAAGCGATTCTGTTGTGCTGTCACAGCGAATCCTAATGGTGTTCTGCCCTTGCAAGCCATATTAACATTTGCGCCGTGATCTATTAGCATTTTCGTCATTTCCAAGTTTGATCGTGCTAACACAATGTGCAAAGGAGTTAAATCACCATCAGCAGTAGCGTTTGGATTAGCACCTTTTTCAAGGAGAAACTTAACGCCATCTTCGAAACCATATATGGCGGCATCATGCAAGGCCGTTTTGCCTTCTGCATCGAGGGCATTAATGTCACCTCCCTCCGAAATAAGCTTTTCGAGTTTTTTAAAAAATTCTTCCTTAGAAAAAGCAGGAACCGGCTGCTGCCTTTTCTCTAGATTTTTCTCAGCTCCCTTTGATTCCAAAAAATCAATAATATCTTTGTTTCGAATCAAATATGCAACATCCAGTGGTGTGTTTTCCTGAGAATCTTTCGCGTTGATGTCAGCCCCATGTTCAATGAATAATTTGACCATCTTTAAGTTGTGCTTTCTGATTGCCCAATGTAACGGAGTATCTCCGGAATCATCTAGGGCATCCAGGTCAATTGTATCTGCCAACAGGTCGGCTACTTTTTGATTTTTCCAGGCTAAAGCATCCTCAAGCGGAGTAAAACCAACTCTATTCTTGACTAAAACCTCAGCCCCTGCAGATAGTAGAACTTTTACCGTTCCCTCCTGATCGTATTTACCTCTCTGCGCAGCCCAGTGCAAAGGAGTATCCCCAACTTTAGTCCGCGCATTTACATCAGCGCCCTTTTCTATCAGTAATTTCACCGTACCACTATGTCCCCCCCTAGCCGCTGCATGTAATGGCGTGGCGTCGTCGGCCGTTCTTGCGTGTATATCAGCTCCTGTGAGAATTAGGAACTCTGCTACGCTCGCCGTTAAACGGCTATCAATACATGCCGAGTGCAGCGGGGTCCATCCGAAAGCACTCTTTGCGTTGATATCAGCACCATTGAGTACAAGTAATTTTGCTATATCTACTCGGTTAACGTGTGATGCTATATGC
This sequence comes from Sedimentisphaerales bacterium, assembly GCA_049643445.1. GTDB lineage: Bacteria > Planctomycetota > Phycisphaerae > Sedimentisphaerales > Anaerobacaceae > CS2-K091. Next base: position 21,157 of record JBARPZ010000078.1, on the reverse strand, counting down.
AATGGTGTTTCCCCATTTTCATTCCTTGCATTCAAATCAGCGCCGTTATGGATAAGCCGCTCAACTGTTTTGAGATCATGAACCGCAATTGCTTCGTGAAGAGATTTGTCCTTGCAACCATTTGCAAAGATTACAAGCATCATCATTATTAGAGATAATCTTGGACAACTTTGCATCATATTATGCTCCAAAACTCATCTTTCAGCCTTTATAAAGCTGTGAGATTCTCGCGAAACAGTTTCTTATCTCATATTTCGTTGCACTCTTCAAGATGTACGCTTCACTCATTTCATCACAGACAATAACACAAAAGAAATGAAAAGGGAAAGAAAAAGGGCTTTATAAGCATGCTAAATAAATGATTAAGGATGAGCGATCGTATTGAATAATGAATATTGAACAAGGAATGACGAATGATGAAGTTGGGATTGCCGCGTCCACTCTCAATGGCGGTTAACGTGAATTGGAGTATTTTAGCAATAGAGAATTAGTGGATTGTGATGTTTTTACCAAATATGGGGTATGAGGCGCCAGGGTACCTTTTGAGCGTATTCGGTATATCCTTCGAGGCCTTTTTGGAGGGTTTTGTCCTCAAGGAATGTACGGACAACCCAAAGCGAGAGTCCGACAGCGGCAGGCAGAAGGGCCCATAATGAGCCAAGTGCGATGGGCAGCGTGATAAATGCCAGTATGGTCCCGGCGTAGCCGGGGTGGCGCACATAGGCATAGGGGCCGGTGTTAATTACAACATGCTTACGCTCGGTTTGGATTGCTACACATTTTGCGAAGAACTTGTTGACTACCATTGCCCAGGCGGCGAAGGCCAATCCTGAAATAACAGCGAGGATAGCTATGAGCTTAACCGACAGGGGAATAGGGGGTGACCAGTGGAAACGTCCGTAGTCCAGGGCGGCGACGACGTTTGCTCCGGGCCAGAACAAAAGGAATGGAAGGAGAGCCAAAAATGGGTCCCATTTTTTTATACCCTTTTCTTTTCCGGCGCGAACGAGCAGCATGTCACGGTTTCCCAACACGAGTATTGTAATAGTCAATGCGGTGAGGATGGCCAGATATGCCCAGCCCATGAGCCAGTCTATTCGACCCGCTGATCCAAAGAGGAGCACCGCCATGATTGCAAGAAAGGCCACTGTTCGTAGAACGACTTTTGTCATTCGATTACCCTTTGTGTTCTTATATAACCGCCCAAGCGAGCCACGTCCAGGTTCGGCCGACGGTTGGCTGATTACTCGGCGCAGGTCCACAATTCCACGAAACCAAGAAGTATCCAAAAGAGGACCGAGGGCACAAAAAGAAACAGACAGAGAATCTGGAGCCATTTTTTGCGGCTAATCATTGAGAGCAGAATCAGGGCTGCAAAAACCGCAATAAGTACCAGTCCGATAGGAACGAGCGGAGGATGGGGCGGTTTTCCGGCGTTTGGCCAACCTGCGGCGAGGGGCCTGACGAAGGGGCCGAAAAGATTTGCGATGCCGCCGAAGATGCAGGTCTTGAGATTTATGTAGTGGGGGCGGCCGAGGAGATGGAGCAGGGCTGCGAGCAAGCCGGGGACAAACCAGAGGATAAGGTAAATCAGAGCAAGTTTGCATTTTGCTATGGGTGGCTTTGTTTGCTTTATTACCATCATATCATCCTGTCAGAAATTCCTGTGTAGCGAACCGCTGATTCAGTAATATCTTATGATAAAGCATGGCCAAAGGAAAGAATTCCTCTAAATGTTCATATTGCAAAGCCGGGAGCAATTATCAGCGAAAAAGAAATTCCTTAAATTTGCGTTTGCTCCGGGACATGGAGCACCTGTTCTGCGGGAGGTGTCTGGGAGCAAGCATATACGCCGAAGTACAGATACGCCAAAGTAATCAGAAAGTATAACAACAGTATGGTACACGGTAATTGAACGCCGGCCAAAGCGAAAACCGTTTTAATTATTATGCATGGGGTCATGGCTACTACTGCCAGACGAAGCAAAGCGCCATACGAGAGCGATACCTTGCACGATGAGGCAAAGAGCAGACCTACCGCTGCGTATATGAGGGCCTGAATGATTCTATAGACATAAGAGCTTAGAAGGGCAAATGGGTACAATAGAACGAGAAACTTTTTGGCGGTATGCATCCAGCGCGTTATAGTGGCGCTGTCCATAGTAAAACTTTTGACCTGTGAGAGGTCAATCGTTCGCGTCTCAAAATCGTTCTTTGTTGTTATCGAATTATTGGTAAGCAGGAAGAAGGCATTTGCGTCTTCAGGTGATTCGATGGTGCCTGTAGTATCGATGACTGCTATTACATCGTTATTATCCGGTATCCTGATAAAATACGGCTGGGGCTCTTTTATCGAGACCTGGCCATCGGTGATTGTTATCTCCGGTACCTAGTCGATAAATGGAGGGGCCTGGTTATTGATAAAGGCCGAAAAACCCGTATGAATTTTGACCATTAAGGGTATCCAGCAGATGGCGAGGAGCAAGAACAGGTATCCAAAGCATATTCGGTTCCAATGTAAGCCCACATCTCTATACAAGTCTTGCGAGAAAAACGACAGAACCGGTAAATGGATAATAGAGAACTTCTTCATAATCCTTTATGCCTCCACATTGTTTTTTGGCACCTTTTGTATTTCAAGAAAAAACGGAGAAGTCATTGTATGGAAGAATTTTCGATGTTGCCAACACAAATTTCGTATTTGCGGTAGAATATTTGCTGCACATTTAGTGAGATATTTGTCGATTGCTTGACATTTTGCGTGGCTTTTGACATACTGGTGTGGAAGATATCGATATTTAGTTTATGTTTTTGGAGTAAAAAATGAGAGCATCTGAAATGAAAAAAGGTCAGACGGTCAAGATTGACGGCAAGCTGTATGCGATTGTGGACTATCAGCACGTCAAATTAGGCAAGGGTGGCGCGGTTTTCCAGACGAAGCTGAAAAGTCTGGCCGACGGTACAATACAAAATATTCGTCTGCGTGCAGAAGAGATAGTCGAAGAGGCGTATCTGGATAAGATTACTTATGAGTATCTTTACTCTTCGGGAAGCGAGCATGTCCTAATGGATATTAAGAGCTACGAGCAAATCAGTCTGGATGATGAAGCGTTCGGTGACGGTCAAAAATACCTCAAACCAAATACACAACTTCAGGTTACGATATATGAGGGCAAGCCGCTTTTAGTAACCCTGCCTAATACGGTGGATTTGGAGGTTACGGATACTCCTCCGGAGATTAAGGGTGCGACGGCGACGAACCAAAATAAGCCGGCCACAATGGAAACCGGTCTTGTCGTTCAGGTGCCGCCTTTTATTAAGGTCGGCGAAAGTATCCGTGTCGATACGCGCACCGGTGAGTACGTAACGAGAGTTTAAGATGCGTGAAGCGAGATTCTGATACAAAATTCAAAACATAATGATTGATAAAATCAGCAAAATCCTATTGAAAATCTTCGGTTCCCGTAATGAGCGGATGATAAAGAGTTATTCGGTCATCGGCCCGGAGGTGGGCGAGTTCGAGGAGTCGGTAAAAGGGCTCGATGATGAGGGGCTTCGAGCGAAGACAGCGGAGTTCAAAGAGGCGCTGAAAGCCGGTGGCAGTCCCGAGGACATTCTGCATGAAGCCTTTGCGGTAGTGCGCGAGGCGGCAAGGCGAAATGTCGAGATGCGTCATTTTGACGTTCAGCTTATCGGGGGCGAGGTCCTCTACGAGGGCAAGATTGCCGAGATGGTTACTGGCGAGGGCAAAACCTTAGTGGCGACGTTAGCAGTATACCTTGTTTATCTTACCGGGCGAAAGGTCCATTTAGTTACCGTTAATGATTACCTTGCAAAGCGCGATTCAGAATGGATGGGGCCTGTTTATGAGGCGCTGGGACTGACGGTAGGGGCAATCCAGGCGGACATGGATACGATGGGAGGCGACAGGAGGGCACAATACGAGTGCGATGTGACATACGGGACAAATAACGAATTCGGCTTCGATTATCTTCGCGACAATATGAAAGTGTCGCTGGAGCAGATGGTCCAGGGCGAATTACAGTTTGCGATAATCGATGAGGTGGATTCGATTCTGATTGATGAGGCGCGGACACCTTTGATTATATCGGGGCCGGCCTTTGATGATGTTAGCAGGTATAAAGAAGCAGACCAGGTGGCAAGGAAGCTTATGGCAAAGCAAAGTGGCTATGACCGCCTGAAAAAACAAATTGATTCGGCCCAGCGCAAAGGAGCCAACGCCCAGGGTGAATTGGCCGAGGCGAAAAGGGACAAGGACAGCAAGAGAATCGCAAAGGCCCAGAAGGTAATCGAGGAGAGCCAGAGGGAGCTTGAGAGGGCAGAAGCGGAACTGGCCGGCGCTACGGAATATTACGAAGTCGAATACGATAAAAAATCGGCGCATCTTACACATGAAGGCGTGGGCGCGGCCCAGGAGATAGCGGGGGTTGGGTCGTTCTTTACGGGCTCTAATATGGAATGGCCGCATCTTTTAGAGCAGAGCCTGCGAGCGCACGTGACCTTTGAAAGAGAAAAAGACTATGTCGTTATGGATGGCAAGGTCATAATCGTTGACGAATTTACGGGGCGATTGATGCAGGGAAGGCAGTGGTCGGACGGGCTCCACCAGGCGGTGGAGGCGAAGGAAGGTGTCGCTGTAAAGAAAGAAACCCAGACATTGGCCACTATCACACTGCAGAATTTCTTCAAGCTATATGACCAGATATCGGGAATGACCGGTACTGCGGCAACCGAGGGTGAGGAGTTTATGAAGATATACAAACTCGACGTTGTGGTGATACCGACGAACAAACCCTGCATCAGAGACGACCAGGAAGACGTCATCTATAAATCGATGCGTGAGAAGTTTAACGCGATAGTGGAAGAGATACATGAGGTGAGCAATGCCGGCAGGCCGGTGCTTGTGGGTACGGTCAGCGTGGAGAAGAACGAGGCGCTGTCCGAGGCGCTTGAGAAACGAATGGGGCTTGAGCATGAGGTCCTGAACGCCAAGCAGCACGAACGAGAAGCAACGATTGTTGCCAAGGCGGGCCATCAGCACAAGGACCGGAACGGGCGAATGCTGGGCAATGTGACAATCGCAACAAATATGGCAGGGCGCGGTACGGACATTAAACTCGGCGAGGGTGTAGCTGACATCGGCGGACTGCACGTACTGGGCACGGAGCGGCACGAGGCCAGAAGAATCGACAACCAACTTCGGGGGCGGACGGGCAGACAGGGAGACGCCGGCTCGAGCGGTTTTTTCCTGAGCTTCGATGATGATTTGATGCGGGTTTTTGCACCGGACTGGACGGTAAAGGCACTTTCGTGGATAGGGTGGGAAGAAGGACAGCCAATCATACATAAACGGATAAGCAAGGGTATCGAAAAGGCACAAAAGAAGGTCGAAGAACGAAACTACGAGGTGCGCAAGAGCCTGCTTGAATATGATGAGGTGATGGACTACCAGCGGAAGATTTTCTATGGGCGGCGTCGGAAAATTTTAGGCGGCAAAGGGCTCAAGAATATTATCGAGGAGATGATAGAGGCCACCATCGAACAAAATTGTGTGACGATACTCAGCGAGCAATATCCTCTGAGGTGTATAATTGAGTGGGCGAGGACGAGTTTCGGTGTTGATTTAAAGGTTTCGGATATTTCTGGTATTAAGGCCGGGGAGATTGAGAAATTAATTAAGCGACATGCCAAGGATGAGGCCACGAATAACATATCTCTTTCTTTAGGTGAATATTTAGAAGACTACGAAGACGTGAGTAGCTGGGACGTCGCGGGTTTGTGCAAGTGGGCGATGAGCGCTTTTCGGGTCAATTTAAGCCCGAGCAAAGTCAAAGAGCAGGAGCCTGAAGAGATTGAGGAGCAATTGATTTCGGCTGCAGCGGAGCAGATTGATAAAAAAGATTATTCGAAAGTTGCCGAATTTTTGAGAAAAGATTTTGGTCTCCGCACATTTGGCGAGTGGGCACACGCGAAATTCGATATAAAACTGGACCTCGACAAAATAGCGGAGTTGAGTATCCCCGAAATTCGTGAGCAACTTCGAGAGGAAACGACAGCGAAATATAAACAAAGGGAGATTGAGTATCCTGTTGAATTTGCGATGAATATGGTTTACGGGCCTCAGGGCGCGAATGTTTATGCGTTCGAGTCACTGGCCGACTGGGCGAACAAGAAATACAACGCCGGCTTTTCTGTCGAACGAATACAGGATACCAAACCCAAGCAACTGCATAGGCAACTGCTGGAATTGAGTGAGCGCTTTAACAATGGTGAGTTAGAGCGTGAGCTTGACAGTAAGATTTCCATCTTAGATACCAGCGGATTGGTCAACTGGGCGAATGAGCGATTCGGGGTGAGCCTGACCGAAGATGAACTCGGCGAAGAGGATGAGCGGAAGGAAAGGTTGGTTGAGCTGGGGCGGGAGTTTCTGCGAGCCGAATTGAGCGACCTTGAAAGATACGTTCTGATCCAGGTGTACGACAGCACCTGGAAGGACCATCTATACACGATGGACCATCTGAAAAACAGTATCTGGATGCGGTCGATGGCGGAGAAGGACCCGAAGACAGAATATAAGCGAGAAGGGCATCGGATGTTCCAGGAGATGTTAGGCACTATCGAGGACCGTGTTACAGATATTATCTTCAAGGTGCGTCTTGAAGCGGGGGCCAGAGCGAGAAGCGTTTGGAACGTAAGTCAAACAGCACACGATGAGGTTGGTCAGTTTGCGATGGCCGAGCAACAGCGGGCGGCGGCCCAGGCCCCACAGGGGGAGCAGAAAGTGAAGCAGATTCGGCTTGAAGGTCCGAAGGTCGGCCGGAATGATCCGTGCCCTTGCGGCAGCGGGAAAAAATACAAGAAATGCTGCGGAAAAAACTTATAGCCCGGATTTCCCTATGTGTTAATTGTCTGTTTATATTGGTATAATTCTCTTACATGAGAGTAACTGCCTTGTAGCCGCTGCGCAGCGGCTACAAGGTACTGTTTTTCAAAAGGTCAAGCGATGGGTCGACGTAAAAAATCAAAATACTACCTTCCGCTTTTCGTGTCTATTGTGCTGTTAATTTTCGCTGTACACTTCGCAGCAGGAATGATTTACCGGGCGAATCCGGACCCAAAAGTCAGCGACCGATTCGATGCCTATCTAAAACCGGGTTTCCTTGTGCTATTAGCACCATTTCTTTTTTTATCAAAACTGTTTGCAAACGGATGGGGGCAAGGTAACATCCTTGGTGTTTTTGTATATTTTGGTGCAATGCTTGGGTATTCAGCATTATGGACAGTTGCTCTTTTTGGGATATATGAAGTATTAAAAAAGGTGATTACATGGAAGCACCGAAACAAAGTGATTTTTCGCCATCCGACAGGATTTTCAAGTGGTGGACGATAATCACATTAGCGACAGATGTCGCTATATTGTTGTTCCGCAGTCTGTTTCATAAATGCGACAGGCGCGAATCGAAGGCAGCAGATTTGAATTTACTGAATATGCCTGCCCAAGCGTAAAGCGATGCAGGTGTCCAACGTGGACAGCTCGGCATTTCGATTGTCGCAGTGATTAGATTAACAGAAGAAAGGAGATGGGAATGAATCGTCGAGACTTTAACAAACAAATGCTGATGCTTGGAATAGGCGCTCATGCCGGCTCTGCAATAGCCAAACCCGTACAGCCTGGGAATTTCTACGCAGAACCCGCGAAAAAATTGCCTGTCCGGAAATTCGATGTTGTTGTCGCGGGCGGTGGGACGGCGGGAGTGGTTGCAGCTCTGGCAGCGGCGCGTCAGGGAGCAAAGACGGCTCTTATCGAGGTAAAAGGCTATCCCGGCGGCACCGTCACCGAAGGCGGCACGGCACTGCACAGCTTCTATAACCTGTGGAAGGCCTTCCCCGGAGCAAAAAAACGGCAGGTGGTAAAAGGGATTCCACAGGAAATCATCGACCGCCTTCTTAAAGTCGGCGGCACTTCGGGACACGCCGAGATGTCCAAAGGTTACAATTACGATTCGGTTTGCACCTGCATTGACACGGAAATGTACAAACTGGTCACTTTCGAAATGCTTGTCGAGGCGGGCGTTTTCGTCTGCGTCAATACCCTTCTGGCCGGCGCGATTATGGACGGTTCCCGGATTAAGGGTGTGATAGTAGAGAGCCGCTCCGGGCGGGAGGCGTTCTATGCAAAATCATTCGTTGACTGTACCGCGTATGGCGACCTGGCTGCATACGCCGGGGCGAAATACAGCGAGCCGAACGATTACCCGGTCGTAAACAGTATCGGCGTCGCTAATGTGAGTATGGAAAAACTTCATGACTTTCTCGAGAAGCACGATGCCATTACCCAGCAGGCCGAAGGTATTCGCAGCGGCAAAGACGGCCAAATCGTTCGAATCCAGGGCAGGTCTGCGAAGCTCCCTGGTGGTTTCGGTGAAAAGGCGGGGAAGATCGGTATGTCAATGGTGACGACCACCATTCATGACAATTATTTTATGTTCATCAAGCTGAATTTCAAAATGCCCGTCAGCCCCACCAGCAGGGATGAAGTCTCCAAGGCCGAATTAGAGCTAAGACGCCGGCAGGCAAAGGCCATTGAGTTGTTCAGGGAATATATCCCCGGCTGCGAGAAGGCGTTCATCGCCCGAACGAGCCCCAAACTTTGCATCAGGCGCGGTCGATTGATTACGTGCGACTATGACATATCACATGAAGATGTCATTGAAGGCAGACACTTTGATGATGATGTCCTGACTTACGGCTTCCACGACTCCGCCCCCCGCTACCAAATCAAGGATGGCGGCACCTATGGAATCCCCTACCGTGCGCTGCGTGTTGCGGGAATCGAGAATCTTTTAGCAGCCGGTATGTTGATAACCTCGGACCATAGAGCCCATATGTCCACCAGAAACACAGTGAGCTGCATGGGACAAGGGCAGGCGACAGGTACGGCGGCGGCCCTGTGTGCAGCTAAAAACTGCGGGACGCGTGATCTTCGATACGCCAATTTAAGAAGTGCACTCGTAAAAGGCGGCGTTTATTTTGAAAGTTAAAGCCTAATAGCACACAATCGTCGCAATTAAAAGAATCTTGCGTGGTTATGACTTGAGAAATTGTGACTAATACAGCGTTTCACAAATGGTGCGACTATAAGGAAGATGGAACTTGACTGTTTGAATAGATTTCTCCACTCGCTTCGCTCGGTCGAAATGACGGTATAGTCGTGAAAGTTTTGAAACGAGGTACTAATGTGCCTGGGTACGGGTGGGTAAAAAAGAAAACATCGTGCAGCACGTCGCTACGCGATGTTTTCCGGAGGGGAGAAAATTGTATTTTTCTGCTTTTGTTATCGGCAAGATTGCAGGGACTACTTTAGCCGAAAGTGGTAAATGACCCCCAAATAAATTGGACGGGAAAAACATGCCCCCCTTAGGGTAAAACTGGGGCCTAAACGTGGATTTTTTGCGTTCAAAAGCCAAATTATTGTTTACCCGCCCCCAGAGCGGAGTCGAGGACAAGTTTCGCGTACACAGGCTTCGATACCACAGATATCAATAATCAAGGCTCATTGGCTCGTGGGCCCGGCTGTGGCGGCGATAGATTGTGATGCCTTTGCAGCCCATTTGATATGCCAATTTGTAGGCTTTATCAACGGCAGCGGGAGTGGCATTTTCCCTGAAGTTTATGGTTTTACTGACCGCAGCGTCGCAGTGTTGCTGAAATGCGGCCTGCATTTTAATGTGCCATTCGGGCTTTATATCATAAGCACATTTGAAGACTTTACGTATGCGGGGCGGGATTTGGCTGATTTTTTGGATACTTCCAGCTTTTGCAATCTGATTTTGGAGCTTTTTGCTGTAAAAGCCGGCTTTGGTAGCGACTTTTTCGAAAACCGGACTTATTTGCAGCATTTTTGAACCGGCCAATATCCGTCGTACAAAAACCAGCGAAAAGACGGGCTCGATGCCACAAGAGCAATCTGAAATGATACTTATCGTTCCGGTGGGGGCAACGCATGTAAGAGAGGCATTGCGGACTTTTTTGTTTCTTTTTGTTCGCCAGACGCTTTCATTCCAGTTTGGAAAAGGGCCCCGCTGATTGGCCAGGGCGGTGCTTGCCTCGCGAGCCCTTTCGTTGATGAAATTCATAACGGTAGAGGCGAATTCGACGCCCTGCTCTGAGTCATAAGGTATTCGAAGCAGAAATAAGCAGTCTGCAAAACCCATGACTCCGAGGCCGATTTTGCGGTTGGCTTGGACGAGGCGTACGCTATCTCTGACCGGATAATCGCAAACATCAATAGTGTTGTCCAGGAAGCGCACCGCCAACTTGACAGTTGCGGCCAGTTCGTGCCAATCCATATCAGCTTTGCCATCGGTGAATCTTACAAATTTTGTAAGGTTGATACTGCCTAATGTGCAAGCCTCAAATGGGAGCAGCGGCTGTTCGCCGCAGGGATTGGTGGCTTCAATCCGGCCCAGGGAAGGTGTGGGATTGTCACGGTTGATTCGGTCGATGAAGATTACGCCGGGCTCTCCTGTTTTGTGGGCACAGTTGACGATGGTTTTCCAAATGTCGGCAACGGTGTAGAATTGCCGTGCTTTGTTGGAAGGCGGTGTCTTTTTGCCGGGCAGATTGTGCAAATCGTTTATTGAGTAGGTTTCAATATCAAGGTGGCGGGGCAATAAAAACCTGCGTTGAGTGCGAGGATTTTTTACGACGTGTAAAGAACGTGGTGATTTGAGCACCTGCTTCATCCAATCGTCGGTGATTTTGACGGAGATGTTGAAGTTGGTAAATGCCTTCAAGTTCTGTTTGGCGTGGATGAATCTTAAGATGTCGGGATGCTCGACAGTCATGGTTCCCATATTTGCGCCCCGGCGGAAAGCACCCTGCTGAATGGCATCGGTAGCCTCTGAAAAGACTCGCCAGAAACTTATTGGCCCTGAAGTTGTTCCGCCGCTGGATGCGATTCGGTCTCCGGTGGGTCTTAATTTATCGAGTGAAAATCCTGTACCGCCGCCGGCCTTTTGAATCAGTGCGGTCTGCTTAATCGCCTCGAAAATGGCTTCTATACTGTCTTCAACCGGCAGGACAAAGCAGGCGCTTAGCATTTTGTTGGGACGGCCGGCGTTCATAAGGGCAGGAGAGTTGGGCAGGAACTTGAGCGAGACGAGAAGGTCATAAAATCTTCGGTGCCAACCTTTGATTTTATCTCTCTGCGCTCCATACATGGCTTCAGCGTCAGCTATCAGGGCTGCCACCCTGCTGAACATCTGTGCGGGTGTCTCGATACACTTGCCCTTGTGGTCTCTGAGCAGGTATCTGCTTTGCAAGACGGTCAAGGCATTTTCAGTAAGGACAGGTGCCTGGCCTGGGGGCTGTTGTATGTCAGAGTCAGTCATTTTTTCGTATCTCGTATTACAGTTATCAGAGCTTTATCTTTTTCTAAGCCATCTGTGCCGAAAGATGTCGCGAATTCTTTCTGTAAAGCGGATTCCCAAACGCTGCGTGCTGGTCTTAAACTCGGCGCGCTGCAAATCGGCGGCTGTCGGCCTGGCGGCTGATTTGCCGAATATCGACAGGAGCAGGCTCGCGAACAAAGCCAACAACGAATTTATTTTTACGCCCAAAGACATTATTTAGTCGTTAGTATTTAGTATGTCATTTCTGTACACGTTGGGATTGAATACAATAGAGACTATCCTTTATCTTTGCACTGCTGATTTTATAGAAGTTAATAGTTCCTGGCCGGTGCGGCTTATCGTTTCGGATTCGCCGAACAATTGATGCCTTTCGAGAATCTGCGGCTGGTTGTCATAATATCTTTGCACGGCTTCGATACCGCCCTCGGCCATACCGCTGGTTTTATACCGGCCATCCAAAAGCCACGAGCTAACCTCGTCATCATACTCTGCAGGATAGATAACAGCTACTACAAATTTATCGTCCTTGTACTCGGCCAGATGCACCTTTGCCCGGCAGGGCGGTGCGGACTTGACTGCTAAATTAACAAGGTTCTTGAAATCCCGCTGAGCAATTTCCAGTTCACTTGAATAAAAGAACATACCCGCCTCAAGCTGGAAGGTTTCGGCACGGATGCCTTTTAGCTCGAGTTTACCGTCGGGCCAGGCCATGTGTATCTTGTAGACCTTGCAGCCTTTATATTTTTCGCTTTCGAGCAGCTCAGCAACCTCCTGGGCGGTAAAGCCAGTGCCCACGTGGTCGCCGAAGTCGAATATATATAAGCCGACATATTTCTCAGGTTTTTCAAGTTTTGGCGGTTTCATAGTTGCTATATTATAACCGCGGATTACACAGATTGCACTCCCTTAGAATTTTTTTTGCATTTTCCGGAATATTTTTGTCCGGTCTGTAATTTCTAATGGGGCAAGCAGATTTTTTGAAGGATAGGGAAATCGTTCTTGACGTGCTCGATGAGAGATGTAAGATGTGAGCGAAGTTACAGAATGTATTGAATGTATGATGTTCAGGGCGTTTTGAAAATTATCATAGTTAGGAGAACAACAGATGTGTAGATTTATCAATAAGCGGCGTATTATTATTTATCTATTATTTGTGGTCGTATTAACCACATCCTGCACTTCAAAAAAAATTGATGAGCAAGTCAAAGCATATCAAGAGGCCCATAACAGCGGCAATGTTAAAAAAGAGCTGTCTTTCTACACAGAAGACGTAACAATTGAGGTGGTGGGGGAATGGACAGTAAAAGGTAAAGAGGGATTGCGGACACTTGTTGAAACTGATGCCGCACTAAACAGCCATCTCATTTTTACAGACTTGAAGGTCAGTAACAACAAAGTAACGTGCAGTGTTGAAGAGCAAAATGATATGCTTAAGATTGCCGGAATCGATACTCTATACTATGAATTCCGTGAATTTACTTTTGAAAAGGGATTAATAAAAGGTGTGAGGACAAAATCTACGGAGAAGAGCGCCAAGGCGATGCAAGAGTTTCGTTTGTCCTTCGTAGGATGGGCTGGGGAAAACCAAAGAGAAGAGCTGGCTGAATTGCAGGGTGAGGGTCTTATGACTAAAAACAATGTCGGTAGATGGTTGGCTCTAATGCGAGCTTGGCAAGAAGAAAGCAAAAAAGAGGTCGAAAAGCTTGATTTGTTAAATGTTCCCCCCGACAGTAAAATCGACGCTAACTCGACAACACAGAGATGACTTCGCTGGCAGTGACGATTTTCATAATAGCTCCCTCGACTGCGCTCCGCTCCGCATGGAATGACGAGTTCGTGGTTCAAAGTCTAATTCTATTTAACTTTTAGTTTTGCAAATTTTCGTTTGCCGACCTGAACGACCATACCTTTGGTCGGTGTAATTTGTTCATTAGGATCATTGATTTTTTGGCCGTCAATACTGACAGCCGACTGCTTTATCATACGTTTTGCTTCTCCGCCGGTCTCGACAAGTTTACAAGATAATAATAGTTGTTTAACTGAAATAGCCGGGTGCGCGATAATCACCTCCGGGATGTCGTCGGGAAGCTCACGCTGGGCGAAGACTTTATCAAATTCGGCGGCGGCCGTTTCAGAGACGGCTTCGTTGTAGAACTGAGCTACAATGGTTTTGCCGAGCAGAACTTTTGCATCTTTGGGATGTGTTTTGTCGGGATTGACATGCTCGATGATTTTCTCGACCTCGAAGTCAGTTAAAAGCGTGAAGTAGTTTTCCATCATGTCATCGGAGATGCTCATGACCTTGCCGAACATATCGCCGGGCTCGTCGGTTACGCTGATGTAATTGCCTTTGGATTTGCTCATTTTTTCTTTACCGTCCAGACCAACAAGGATTGGCGTGGTCATTACAATCTGTGGCGATTGTCCATAGGCACGCTGGATGTCTCTGCCGACAAGGTTATTGAAGGTCTGGTCTGTTCCGCCGAGCTCGACGTCACTTTGTACGATAACGGAATCATAACCCTGCATGAGCGGGTATAGGAATTCGTGTATAAAGATATCTTCGTCGGCGCGGAGGCGTTTTTTGAAGCTATCCCGCTGAAGCATTTGCGCCACTGTTTTTTTGGCAACGAGCTGGATTATTTCAACGGCGGTCAACTTTTCAAGCCATTCGCTGTTGTATCTGATTTCGAGTTTGTCTTCCGAAGTGTCGAGTATTTTGCCAGCCTGCTCGAAGTAAGTTTTTGCATTTTGTTCGATTTGCTGCGGCGAGAGCATCGGTCTGGTTGTGTCCTGGCCTGAAGGGTCGCCGATTCGTGCTGTGTAGTCACCTATTATGAGGACTGCCTTGTGGCCGAGGTCCTGGAACTGGCGCATCTTTCGCAGTACGACGGTGTGGCCGAGGTGGATATCAGCGCTGGTAGGGTCCAGGCCGAGCTTTATGCGGAGCTGCCTGGAAGTTTTGGCCGCCTCGATAAGCTTTTCGGACAGTTCAGCTTCGCTGTAAATCTCGACAGTCCCGCGTTTCAAAAGTTTAACCTGTTCTGCAATCTTTTGTGCCATATGTTTTCCCTTGCAAATTCAGGATTCCCAGAAAACAACATCATAAACCAAAAGCGGATAATAAGCAAGAATCCGCTCGATATTGCATCAGAATACCCAAACGTTGGTGGCTATTGACTTAACAGGGGCTTTATCCTGAGACGCCGCCGGAGACAATAAATGACATCGCCTTTGAACTGTCAATATCGAGCGGTTGAATCGAATCCTTCTTAAAAAGCAGGACATTGCCCGCGAAATTGTACGATTGAGGCAGGTAAACGGCAACATAATCAGTCAGCCCGATGTTTTCCATGGTCTGGCTTGTAACAAAGCCCATCACCTTTGCACCGCCGGTGCCGAGAGAAGCAATGACCGGCTTATCGAATTTCTTTTCCTCGCCGGCGAAGGCTTCCACGATGTCTTTGATGGAACCATAGAGCAACTTGACCAGGGGGAGCTTTGTGAAGACCTTTTCCACAATTGCGAACAATTTTTTGCCTACGAAGTTCGAGGCGAGAAAGCCGATAAGGAATATCACTGAAATTGTTACTAAGATGCCGAGTCCTGGGATAGGTATTCCGAGCAGGACGCGAAAGATTTTATCCAGCCCGGTAAAAGCCCAGACAATTACGAAAATGGTTACCGCGATGGGCACAAAAACCAAAAGCCCCTTGAGGAAATACTTTACTATCTTCTTCATTTTTTGATCCTTTCGCCGGAATTTTTAATCCTTTCCATTATAGTTGCAGCTTTTTTTAATTTCTTTGGTGTCGAATATGACAGCACCGCTATCACGTACGGAATAATTGCTGCAAGCAAGAAAACAAGACATATTACTTCCACCTGCTGTTTGGTTATCAGGGCGTATAACGGTCTTATCCTTCTATTTGGCCAAAACAGGTATACATCGGGGTGGTAAATGGCGTCAATTACGACGTGCAGCCAAACGCCGAGGACACCGGAGACGAGCATCTTCCAAAAGCTGGTCTGGTAAGGTATTCGGAGAATCTGCATCAGGCGCTTGAAGATATTTCGAAATGGCCAGGCGGCCATCGCCCAGATGATGCCTGCCGCCGAACCTATTAAGAGAGTATGGAGGAATCTATGGATTGGATAAGTAAGCCCGATCTGTGTGATGATGAGGACTTCCAAGTCAACAATTACGTTGGCCAGGACAAAGACAGGGACGTCGAGCCATTTTCTAAAGGTCAGGCAAATAAAGCCACTTGGTCCAAGATGATATGGCGTATACGGCATCTGAATCTTGCTTCAAAGAATAACAATTGATTAACCGGTTAGTTTTTGTGAGCTTAACTTGCGGTATTGAGTGTGTCAAATGTTTAGGTTAGTTTGCGTGGATAAAAAAACCGCCCGAGTTGAGCGGTTTTAGAAGCGGAAAGAGGCAAGCGGGTTTTTAACATAAAGCGATATAGCTCATGATTGCCAGGAACAAGATCCGCCTTTTGTTAATTGTAAAAGGAAGCCAGGTTTTATAATAAAATTTTGTCATCGCCCTTCTGGAAGCCAGAACCTTTAATTGTTATTCTTACATTACAAGGTTATTATAACCGAAAAAGGGGTAGGAAAGCAAGGAAAATTATTGCTTAGTAAACGTAAGTGTTTGTTAATGAAAACATTACGAAAGGTGGAATCGATAAATTTTTTTTGCCGCTCCGCCGCCTAAAATCAGCAAGGGCAGCGCAAAACTATAGAATAGCAGCTGTATAAATTGTCCAAATGATTATAGGTCCTTGACGTATGGTTACTGGTAAAGAGTTTAAAAGCTAATCAATAATCATACGACCTAAGCTAACTTGTTTGCAGCTTCGGTAACAAGGCTGCCTATGGGCAAATGCTGCGGGCAGCGAGCTTCTGCAGGCCTATAATCGAAGTCAAGCAGTTTGTTTCTTACCTTGGCGGGGATTTGAGCGAACAGGCCTCTTGCTCTGTCCCGATCTCCATAACTGTTGTAGTACATCAAGTATCGCATAATATCACTGACGTACGTTGTGTCCGGCAGGGCCGAGTTGCAGATATTGGCACAGCCGGCACAATAACCGTCGCATGTTGCAAGGGCGTATTCTGTGAGGGCCCGGGTATCGGACTGAGTAAGTTTTGTTTTATCGAGGGCGGCCGCGACGTTGGAAGTCAGCTCACGGATATTCTTCATTCCTACACAGACGGCAGTGAATCTTTTATCCTGCAGCACGGCCTTTATCTTTGCCTGCTCTTTGGTAAAACCTCGCTGCAAAAAGTGGGCGGTGAGTTTTTTATCCTCACTGGTTGTAATCTTCTGACCCATTCCGAGAGTCTTTATTGCCATAATACCCTTGCCCGCTTTGTGGCAGGCGTCAATGGCAGCGTTCAAGGCTTTATCCTGCATCAATCTAAAATTGTAGGTTGTCATTACAACTTCAATCCAGTCGAGTTTAGAGGCGGCTGCAAGGACCAGAGCCATATTCTGATGGGTGCTGATACCAAAGTGTCGTATTAGTTTGCGCTTCTTTGCGCTTTCGGCCCATTCCTTTAGCTCGTTTGTTAAAACGGCAGGATTTGAGCATTTATGAGAGCCATAGTAGAGGTCAATGTAATCTGTCTTCATTCTCTTGAGGGATGTCTGGAGTCGCTGTTCCACTTCATCTGCGGTTGTTGCCCCCGATGCCTTGCTGGTAATGAATAGTTTTTTCCGCATCCTGGGATTTTTCGTAAGGAAATTGCCTATGCCAATTTCGCTGTTTCCACCGATATAATTGTATGCGGAATCCCAATAGGTTACTCCCCACCGAGGGGCCGTCCTCAAGACTATCTGGTTGGCGATAAGGTCTTGATTTCCACCCAGACACAGTGATGGAACTTCAATACCCGTTTTGCCCAGCTTTCGCTTCGGCACCTGTGCGTACTGTGGCTCTTGTTCTTTTGCCGGGGCATTAGCGTCGACGGCGTTCGGCTCGCTTTCTTTCTTGCTCTCACAGCCGGCAAGAACAGAGCCCAATCCTGCGGCGCCCACGGTCCTCAAAAAATTTCTTCTATCGATTTTATTGTGTTCTTCTTTCATCGTATTAAACTCCAAAACCAGTTATGCTAACTTACCGACCGCTTCGGCGACGAGGTTTCTTATCGGCAGATGCTGCGGGCAGCGAGCTTCTGCAGACCTATAATCGAAGTTAAGCAGTTTGTTTCTTACCCTGGCGGGGATTTGAGCGAAAAGTTCTCTTGCTCTATCCCGGTCTCCATAACTGTTGTAGTACATCAAGTATCGCATAATGTCACTGACGTACGGTGTGTCCGGCAGGGCCGAGTCGCAGATATTGGCACAGCCTGCACAATAACCTGTGCAGGTTGCCCGTGCGTATTCGTTGAAAATCTCGATGTCTGTCTGGGTAAGTTTTGTTTTGTCCAGTACGGCAGCGACGTTTTTGGTTAAGACGGCAACGTTTTCCATCTGAACGGGTGCCGCACTTATCCTTTTGTCTTGTAATACAAGCTTTATGGCAGCCTGCTCCGGGCTAAAGCCCCGCTGTATAAAGTTTCTGACGAGCTTTTTATCCGCTTCGGTCTCAATTGTTAGTTTGAATCTCTTGAGGGTCGTTCTGCCCGTGGTTTTCATTGCAATGATTGCAATACCGGCTTTGTGACACGCTTCAATGGCGTCGAGCAGTTTAGGGTCCTGCATCAGGCGGAAGTTATAACTCGTCATAATCGCATCAATCCAGTCGAGCTTGGCCGCAGCGGCAAGGCATTGGGCCATATTTTTATGCGTGGTGAAGCCAAAGAACCGTATGAGCTTGCGTTTCTTGGCACTTTGGGCCCAGTGCTTTAGCTCATCTGTCAACTGTTCAGGATCAGAGGCAGCGTGGGGAGCATAGTACAAATCGATGTATTTTGTATTCAGTCTTTTCAGAGAGGTCTGAAGACGTTTTTCGACATCAGCGACCGTTTTTGCGCCGGAAGCCTTTGTTGCCAGGAACAAGTCTTTTCGGACTTCCGGGTTCTTGGCAAGGTATTTTCCGATACCCAGTTCGCTGTTGCCACCAGCATAATTGTGAGCTGTATCCCAATATTTAACACCCCACTTAATAGTGTTCCTTAGAACGACCTGGCTATCAATGAGGTTAAACATTGTTCCGAGACCCAGACATGGAACCTCGACGCCAGTTTTGCCGAGCTTTCTTTTGGGCATCTTCGGGGCGCTGGATTCCTGCGGTTTATTTTCATTATTCGGGCTCGCTGGTACGGTGGAGGTGAAAACAGAACCGAGCCCCGCGGCGGCGATCGTGCCATTACGTATAAACTGCCGCCGATTTAGTTTTTTATCGTTCATATTTTCCATCGTTTATTCCCTTTCTTGGTTAGTTTGCGATATATTTCTTATGTGTCTTTGAAACCACAAATTAACAGCATCTTCGCGCCAGGATGTATTATTGTGAAATTTCGGAACGGGTCAAGCCATTTATTTTTTGGCGTATAGGTATGAGCGGCCGGTTATCCTTGTTGCTGAGCTCAAAAGCGGGATTTAAAATAGCAATTAGGCCAACTTGTGGACTGCTTCAGCGACCAATTCCGCTATTGGTAAATGCTGCGGGCAGCGGGTTTCAGCGAGGGTGTAATCGGTGCTGAGCAGCCTGTTTCTTACGCCGTGGGGGATTTGGGCAAAAAGTTTTCTTGCCCTGATTTTGTCGCCGTAGCTGTTGTAGTACATCAGGTATCGCATAATGTCACTGATGAAGGGGGCGTGGGGAAGGGCTGAATCGCAGATGTAGGCGCAGCCGGCGCAGTAACCGCTGCAGGTCGCACGAGCATATTCTTTGAGGGCTTCAATATCGGCCTTTGTAAGTTTGGTTTTGTTCAGCACGGCATCGACGTTTGTATTTAAAAGGGATATATTCTGCATTCCAATGGTGACCGCGCTGAACCTTTTATCCTGCAGTACAACCTTTATCTTTGCCTGTTCCTGGGTGAAACCTCGCTTCTGGAAGTGATCGAGGAGCTTCTTATCCTGTTCGGTTTCGACCGGCTGGATACGTCTGACCCCGCGAGAGAAAGCCTTCATAGCAGTAAGACCAATGCCTGCTTTGTGGCAGGCGTCAATGGCAGCCTGCATTTTTGGGTCCTGCATTACGCGAAAATTGTAAAGGGTGGTTATCGCATCAATCCAGTCGAGCTTAGCGGCTGCGGCGAGACATGTGGCCATATTTTTGTGGGAGCTGAAACCAAAAAAACGTATAAGTTTTCGCTTCTTTGCACTCTTGGCCCACTGTTTTAATTCATCTGTGAGTTGTGTGGGATCGGATAAGCCGTGACAAGCGTAGTACAAATCGACGTATTTTGTGTTCATTCTTTTCAGAGAGGTCTGGAAACGATTTTCAACTTTCTCTGCGGTTATTGGGCCCTGAAAAAGCGCGGGCTTGCTTACAATGAATAATTTCTTTCGGGCGTCCGTGTTCTTTGTAAGGTATTTGCCAATGCCAAGCTCGGCGTTTCCACCTCCATAGTTGTAAGCTGTGTCCCAGTAGGTGGCACCGGACTCGAAAGCTTTTCTTAAAACGATTTGCTTATCAATAAAACTAAAATCTCCGCCTAAAGACAGGCACGAAACCTCAACGCCTGTTTTGCCAAGCTTTCGTTTGGGCACCTGTGGGGATTCTGTTTTTTGTGCTTTTGCCGTGGCGTCTGTTGGACTTTTTGCAGCTATTGTATCAGCCGAAGCGAAAACGGAGCCCAATCCTGCAGTTCCCATAGTCTTCAAGAAATTTCTTCTGTTAATGCTATGTTGATTTTCTTTCATCACGTTCAACTCCGACACGATTAAGATTTGAGTAGCAACTTTCTTTCCATGCTTCTTGTTTCACCTTCAGCCGAGACTCTCACAGCCTTTTTGCCGCTTACGGGACATTCATGCTCGCAGACGCCGCAGCCAATACATTTTTCAATATCAACGTGAGGCTTTTGCAGGCGAACCTGAATCTCAATTTTGGTGCCGGCAGCGGGGATTTTTTCGAATTGCTCATCGGGGGAAATGACAATGGTTTTTTCTGTATTGGCTGTGATTTTGGCACGAGCACTATCTTCAACAGCGCAATAATAATCGCCTGTGGCAAATGTGTCAGGGATGATGGGGGTTTCGACTTCTATAGTATTACCAGCAGCACTTTTTACCGTTAAAATTCCATCTCTTATGGTATTGAAACACTCCTCTGTATAAATTGCCTTGGGACTGAGGGGACAGTTTTCCTCGCATACTATGCAGGGTTTGTCCATCGCCCAGGGCAGGCACCTGTTGCGGTCGAAGAAGGCGGTGCCGAGCTTGATAGGGCCGGCTTCAGCGAAGTCATCCAGCCCGTGTTTTTCGGCGAGAGTAATCGGCCTGATGGCTGAGGTCGGACAGACCTGTCCACAGGCAACGCAGTTTAGCTGGCAGCCGCTGGAGCCGATTCGATTGTTCAGGACGGGGGTCCAGAGATTTTCCAATCCACCTTCGATTCCGCCCGGCTGGAGAACATTTGTTGGGCAGACGCGTATACATTGGCCGCACTTGATACATCTTTTTAAGAATTCTTTTTCTTCCAGTGCACCGGGTGGACGAATGACTTTGTGATACCAGTTGTCGCCTAATTCATTGCTGAGCCTTATCGCCGGTACAGCAAATAAACCGCCGGTGAGCGAAAGCATAAAGCCCCTGCG
>JBARPZ010000077.1:0-7207 GCA_049643445.1 Sedimentisphaerales bacterium | reverse complement strand
AGAGGATATGAGAACCTTTTATTTGATATGACAGACAGGGAAACCAGGCTTTTGCGACTTATCGAAATGGTAGAAACTTTCAACGCCGGGATTGTAGAGCGATATATTGATGCGGGCAGCGCGATGATATGTTATCCTGAAGATTTGGGGATGCAGCGCGGGCCCATGCTTTCGCCGGAACATTTCCGGACATATATCAAGCCAATCTACGAGCGGATAATGGCACCGGCCCATAAAGCAGGCTGTCTTGTGCATATGCATTCTGACGGTGATATTCGTGACCTTGTGGACGATCTTGTGTTCAGCGGTGTAGACGCACTCAACCTTCAGGACCTGGTAAATGGCATTGACTGGATAGAGGCTAATCTTAAAGGCAGAGTATGTATCGATATCGACATAGACAGGCAGCAAATTACCCGCTTTGGAAGCCCGGAGCAGATTGATAAACTAATACGCGAAGAGGTTGAAAAGCTCGGCAGCAGGGAAGGTGGTTTGATGATGATATACGGACTTTATCCGGGCGTACCTCTTGACAACGTAAAGGCTGTAATGGATTCGATGGAACAGTATGCAAGCTACTATTCATGAGAAGCTTAAAGAGATTTATACAGCCCGCTAACAGGAAAGGAAACGGATTATGGAAAAACTTGGTGTTGGAATTATTGGCTGTGGTTGGGTGGCGGGAGAATATGTAAAAGCATTTGGCAAGGATGAGCGTTCGGAAATCCGTGCGCTGGTCAGCCGAAACCGCGCAAACGCAGAAAGGTACCGCGACCAATATGATTTACAGTGCAGTATTGAAACCGATGCTAATGTTATGCTTCAACAGGATAATGTTGATATTGCAGTAGTATGTACGCCCCACAATCTGCATACAAAATATGTAGTTGCTGCGGCAGAGGCAGGGAAACATGTCATAATAGAAAAACCGGTGGCATTGACAATGGAAGACGTGCGAAAACAGCAGGATGCGGTGAAAAAGAACAAGGTTAAGACACTGGTCAGCTTCGTACTGCACTGGAATCCGCTGTTGATGACAATTGACCGACTGATTGAGCAGGGAGTGTTCGGTGATATATTCATGGTGGAGGTCGATTATCTGCACAGGATATGGATGACGCTGAAGGAGAAATGGTATGCCAGTCGAGAACAGAGCGGTACGGCAATTTTGACGGGTGGCTGTCATGCGGTTGACGCACTACGCTGGTTCACCCGAAGTGAGGCTGAGCAGGTCTGTGCGTATCAGGTAAAAACGGAAAATCCCCTGGAATATCCAGGAACGATTTCAGTTAATGTAAAATTCAAGGACGGCAAAGTCGGGCGGAGCACAACGAGCTTTGACGCACAAATGCCTTACCGGTTTAACATCGGAGTCTATGGTACCGAGGGCTCCATTCGTAATGATGAACTGTTTGCGCCAAAGCTTTTCCCCGGCCAAAACGATTTCATGAAGATTCCCTGTATTCTGCCGGACAGCGGCGACGTTGCACATCATCCTTTTCAGGGTGAAGTCTCACATTTTATCGATTGTATAATTGACGATAAACGACCGTTCCCCGACCTTGATGACGCAGCCCAAACACAAGCCGTGTGCTTTGCAGCGGACCTTTCGGCTGAATCTGGAAGACCTGTGAAAATCAGCGAATTGGGGAAATAGTCAATAATACAGCTAAAGTTACCATCAATGTCTTTGGAGCTACTTACGTGACGATTAGTATCTCAGGAACACTTTCGAAAGCATGGTTGGCTGAAGCGTTAGGTGTCACGTTTGACCGTGATTACTACTTTGACCCGAACAAACGCTATGCTGTTGACTGTCGGTGCAATGAATACGCTGTGGAACATTTTCCCGAGATGAGGATTTTCTATTCGGAGTCGAATTTGGGGCAGATCGATTTCTGGGACAAGGGGCAAATTCAGATTGGAGGTATTCAACCAAATATGATTCTCGGAATTCTGCTTGGTGCTGATTTTGTACACCGGGACAGCAGTGATGCCGATATTACACCCGGCTGCCTTGCAGGAAAGAGTCTTGTCGACCTACCGTCCCCTGAGAGCCTGCTTGAACATCCGCTGATAGTGCTTTTTGATGAGCAGATTCAGCAAGTGCAGGAGGATTCCCAAAATCAGCTTCGTCCCATCCCTCCATTTTTTTGGGATATAAGCGGTCGGGCAGCTATTCACGGAGCAATGACCACTGCTCAGAAGCTTTTCGGTGAAGCATTTTTTATGGATATGATGACCGAACCGGAGCAGTGCCTGGAGATTATGCGGTGGATTGGCGAAGCTTTTATTGTTCTTTGCAGGCACTTTTCCCAAATAGCACGTTTACCCATTACCGAAGTGCATGTGGGCGAGTGTTCTTCGTGCATGGTCAGCCCGGAGCTGATTGAACACTTTGTAGTACACGTGACGTCAAAGATCGGTGATGAACTTGGTCCTATTCGTTTGCATTCGTGTGGGCCCAGCGCCAATTATCTGGACACATTTTTCAAAATCACAAATTTGCATTCTCTCGACTTAGGCGGCGAAACATCAATCAGTCAAGTAAGACAAGTCTTTGGAAAAGAAATGCCGATAAGCATTGCCCCTCTACCGAAGGATATGTCTGATCATAGCACAGATGCAATATTAAACTGGGCAAAACAGATTCTCGAAGAAAATGATGGCGGCAATCTCCAATATCAATATCACCTTGAAGCTGGTTACAATATTGATACTATTTATGCTTTGACAGATTTTGTTAAAAGCTTACCGGACTTTCTACATTGAGCATAGAGCCCTTTGTAACAGGGAATCTGATTACAAACTCCATTCTTTTCGATAAGGCGGATTGATATATTGGTTCGCCTCGTCGCAGTTGGTAAACCGCATATTTCTGCCGTCCCATTCGAGCTTGCGTCCCAGCATCTTCATTGCAATAATCCCCAACTGGGCGAGTTCTGTCAACGGCCCACCGTAATCGAAATTCGAGCCGGCCTGCTTTTTGTTTTTGATTGCTCGAAGCCAATCGTTTTGATGACCTCTCACTCGCGGAAGTGTTTTGGGAGGTCGCTTGTATTCTTTCATCTTTGACTCGGGGATTATCCTTACTCCACCGGCGCCGTGTGAGCCATACATTATCTTGCCCTTTTTCCCGATGACTATGGCTCCGGTTTTGTCTAACCTTCTGCCCTCTACCAGCTCGGCGGGGCGCGGGATTACTTTTTTGCCACTATGCCAGAGAAGCTTGACAGGGCCTCGTTTATCTTTTGCCGGAAAGTCGAACGTTATTATCGAACCGTGAGGGAATGTATCAGCATGCACCTTGGGATCATAACCTTCGGCCTGTGCATGGATGGTCTTCGGGGCGCCAAGGTCCAGGGCCCAGAAGGCCGGGTCAACAACGTGACAAACCCAGTCACCAATCGTTCCTGAACCAAAAGGCATCCAGCCACGCCAGCGTCCCGGCAGGTACATCGGATTGTAAGGTCGATACCTGGCCGGCCCCAGCCACAGGTCCCAGTCCAGTTCGCCTGGAATATCGTGTTTCTCGCTGCGTTTCGATAATTGGTCGATCTTGCAATGGTCTGCGGTGCAGCCGGCGTGGACCTCGTAGACATCGCCAATCGCTCCATCCCATATCCACTCGCAGAACAGGCGGATATGCTCAGAAGAATGTCCCTGATTGCCCAGTTGTGTTACGACCTTATACTTTCGAGCGGCTTCCATAAGCTGACGAATTTCATATATCGAATGTGCCAGCGGCTTTTCACAATATACGTGTTTTCCCCTCTTGATTGCATCCATGCAAGCCACTGCATGAGTATGGTCCGGCGTGGAAACCACCACTGCATCAATCTTGTTATCCATCTCATCAAGCATCCTGCGAAAGTCCCTGTAATGCTTGGCCCGGGGATAATTTTCAAACACTTTGCCGGCACGTCGCATATCTACATCACAGAGCGCAACGATATTTTCACCGCTGACTTCATTGAGATTGCTTCCGCCCCTGCCGCTAACGCCGATACATGCGATATTCAGCTTATCGCTCGGTGGAGTTTTACCTGCACCCAATACGTGTCGCGGCACAATTGTAAATGCCGCCACAGTGCCTGCTGCTTTATGTAAAAACTGACGCCTTGTAGTATTTTTACTTTTCTTATCCACAACAAAACCTCCAAATGTTTCTGTGCGCTACTTTATACACGTGCCGGGGTATCCCAACATTTGGGTGCTCCTTGAGATCCCCAGCAGCGCTATGGGACCTCGTGCCGTTAACAAGATAGCACATTTGGCCTATTGTTACAATAGTAATCGGGGCTAATTTGGAGGGGCATATCGGGCATGATGGTACCTCATGGAGAAGAATGTATTCGATCTACAGCATGTCCTCATTGATCATGCGGTGAGTAATGTTTTCACTTGGAAGTGTTATCGCTAATCCGACCGTCAGATAGACTGTAGTCGTCAAAATCTATATACACGATACTTGCAGAACGTCCTGTTTGCACTTGCAAAACAATCAACAGTGCATTTGAAACGGTGATTTAGGCCGATAAACTTGTCAACAAATCTATTTCATTTTTTTTTGGATTTGGCATTTCAAAGAAGGATTGAAATACTTTGTTATGACAGGTCTGCAAAAGTAAATAGCGAGAGTGCAGTTAAAGTTGGTAATGAAAGTTTACAAATAATTGGAATCTGCTGTTAGGTTGCAATTATAACGTTTTTTGAGACTCGGCTGAGGAGGCTTATGATGACTGGAGGAAAGGGACTAAACACAAAGAATGTGCGTGGCAAGGTTCTTGTCTTAGCCATAATAGTCGGAATCATTCTGCTTAGTGCAAGTACTTCGAGCGCTAAATCGGAGGCTAAGGAGAAGAAAAGCTTTTGCACAGTGCTTCGGACAATGGCAAGGGTATACATGGCCTACGGGGATTATGCAAAGGCCCAACCACTTGTGGAACGGGCACTGACACTTGCCAGAACAACAAACGCTTCTGATTCCGAGCTTTCCCTGTGCCTGCTTGATATGGCATACGTATATAATCAGCAGACCAAACTGGATGAAGCTGAACAGATGTGTGAACTGGGCCTTAAATTGCAGAAGAAAGTCTATTATGATGAGCATCCATACGTAGCGTATACCTTAAGGATTTTGAGCTCTATTTACCAGGGGCAGGGAAGGTATCAGGATTCCCGGAATGTTCTTGAACGAGCTCTTGCCATCATGCTGAAATCCCACACACCGGACGCTCACGTCATAGCCCCATTCAAAGTAGACATTGCCGACGTGTTAGTTACTCAAGGCGACTTAAACAATGCCGAAAATCATTATCAACAAGCCCTTGACTTAATCAATACGGGCTATGGTCCGGAGCACCTTTATACAGCAAATGTTCGTGGTAAGGTCGCCAGACTTTATACACTTCAAGGCAAGTACCGTGAAGCCGAGGAATTGATAAACTCAACCAGAGAAGCACAGGCAAAAGTGTACGGGCCGGACCATCATCTTTTAGTGCCAACCTGGTTGACAATGGCGGAGATTTACAAGGCAAACAAAGAGTACAATCAAGCAGAAGAACTGCTTCAGAAAGCCCTGCATGTCGTGGAGAAAAAGCGTGGAGCCGAGCATCCACTTGCGGGTAGAATTTTGAACTCCCTTGGCGAATTGTACACCGCTAACGAAAAATATGTTCAGGCTGAAAGTATTTGTCTGCGGGCGGTAGAAGTGCTGGAAGGCTCGCTCGGTCCGGAAAACGACCATACCGCGATGGCCCTCAATAATCTGGCGAACTTGTATATGTTCCAGGGGAAATACTCTGAAGCTCATAACCTTTGTAGCAGAGCTCTCGATATACTCGAAAAGCTTTTTGATGTGAATCATCCTCATGTGGTATGCGTGCTGAAGACCATGGCTGAGCTGTATCGCCGTACCGGGGACGAGGCGCAGTTTGCAAAGTTGGTGCAGCGCATAGAAGAAATGCCTGTTGACAGGCAAGTTGCACAGGCGCCGATTTTCAGAAATGTTGATTGAAGAAGGACGCGTACCCGTCTAACACTGCCAAAGTAAAAGGCTGCCCCCTTTGAAAGAGGACAGCCTTTTTGCTTCAATTCATTGTTGCCTCATTAGCCACCCAGAGCTGCCAGTCGTGCCGTGACATAAGCAGTCAGAGTCGCATTGCCAAGGTCTGTTACTGGTGTAAGGTATTTTTCAGCGAATGCCGAGGCATCAGAAGCCGAGTATCCCATTTCGGTGTTCATGATGCCAACGTATGCCTCGAGTGCATCAATCCACTGGCCGGTTGCAGCGTAATGTGTGCCATCGCCGACATGTAAAGCCAGTGCGGCAGCAATCTGAGTCATCTGCTCCGGTGAAGGAGGTGCAGGTGTCGTGACGAATTCATTTACTACTCTTGCCATCGCAGCAATCTGTGTACCTTCAGCATCTTCCAGTGTAGTAGCGGCATCCAATAGCCTTGCACACATCTCACAAGGCTGTATATCGGTATTAAGTGCCAAAGCACCTGCTACAACCACCTGAATATCCTCAGAGGGAACGCCGATTTCATTGGCGAGCCAATTCATCAACGGCGGGCAGCCGCCTTCTCCAAATTCCTCTTTATCAGACGCTTCACCAGCTTCCTGGTAGAGAGGTGCCGGGTCCACGGGATCCACAAGGACCCATGCTCTGCCGTCGGTTATAAGAGGATTGTCACGGCCGGCACCACGGAGTACGTACGAATAATCAGATGGAAATGTTCCACCGCCGTACACATATGGTAGACGACCAACAGCCTCGAACAGCCATTCGCTTATACGAGAGACAACCTCGAGTCTGTCACCAACCACGCCGTTTGCCAGGGATGTTTCAAACATACCACCCGGGACACCACCGTCAAATGTTACAGCATTCCAGGCATCGATTACCATTGCACCTTTAGGTACGCATTCATACTGCCCGTTCTCAGACTGATACTCAAGGACCACAGGCTCACACGACGTGATGCTGACCGGCGAACTAACATCGACATCGCCTTCGGTGCTCGCAAGATAGATTGCTACATCGAATGGATCACCTTCGTCTCTGATGATGCCTCCGATAGAGATTAGCGGGTCAGCCAGGAAGTCAACACCCTGTCGGTCATCAACAGTTCCCGTGTCATCATAGACACCTTCGGCTACCAATTCAGCATCCGGACCTATGTTTAGATTTTCGGCACTT
>JBARPZ010000076.1:0-22160 GCA_049643445.1 Sedimentisphaerales bacterium | reverse complement strand
TAGGACACTTGGTCAAGTGGGAAAAACGAACCCAAAACGAACCCAAACGAACCCAAAACGAACCCAAATCCAAAAAGGCCAAAATGAACGTAACGTATTACATAACAAAGGGATATGAAAATATGTCTAATTGGGCAATATGTGAAAACGAACCCAAAACACACCCAATACAAACCCAAACAAACCCAATTTCAAAGGAGGTCTAATGACTTTGGTAAAAGTACTTGCGCCAACGATTTTTGTCATATTATGTGCCGCTCCTGTAAATGCCGGACAACAACCCTCGCGTGCAATCTACGAAGCTGTTCTGCCGGACCGTCCTCATAATCAACAGGTGGCTTCGGTTGAAATAGCCATAGCCCCATCCTCTACCAGGCCCGGTTACAACTGGCATCGGCTCACGGGGACAAAAGTCAACAAAGAATCGTTTACCATTTGGTTCCTCGCCGATACCAATCCCTTCTCCGCCTCACCGAACAATATTACCTTCCATCGCTACATTCTGCAGGAACCGAACAATTCACCACTGGAATATATCGACCAGCGGACTGGTAAAGCGCTGTTACCCTTGTTCCATTTTGTAGAAGAACTTCTCCCCCGAGCTAAAGGCGACAATCAGAATTCATTGTTTGAGAAAGGCACGTACTTGGGCCATCCCCTCATCCGCAAAAAAGTGCTCCGACCAACCGCTATCAAACTTCCTTCCGGAATTACTCGATTACTGTTTCGAAGCGACCTCATAATAGGCACGAGCCGAAATTTTCGTGATGACGGCAAGGGCCGCAAAAGCAGGAAAGACAATTACAACTATGTTCCGTTTACAAAAGATAACTACGATGAGATGATTGCCGCCGGAATTAATTACTTCACTGCCAGAGGCAAGCAGGTCGATTGGATTTGTCGGCAACCTGTGTTCTACGATGGCTATAGTCCCGCCGTTGCCTCTCCGGAAGAACTCTATCGCTCCAACTTCCTCGGTCTGCAAATGTTTATCGATGAGCCGGCCTGCCGCCTGGCCGGCAAATACCCACCCGGTGCGCCTCTCGCTAAAGCCGTGGAGATGATTCAGGAACATATCCGCGAAAAGGTAAACAACGCCAATTACCGCAATTTACTAATCCAGAAAGGAATTAATCTCGGCACGCTAAAACTGACAGAGCCGGCTATTCCTATCTGGGAAACATACGTCGGCACAAGCTACTATCAGATGGAGGCCAATCCTTTTGGTCTTGTGCAGGAATGCCGATGGCGAATTGACCCCAACGCCGACTCCCGGCAGATTCTGATATTGCAGCGAATAAATGAGGAATTTGATGTGGATATTCCCATAACGCCTCAAAATCTGTTTATGTGGTTTTATGCACAGATGCGCGGCCCTGCTCAGGCACTCAACACTAAATGGGGTATGAGTATTTATGGCCAGGCCGAGCCGCATTTGCGTTTTCCTTCGATGAAACTGGCCTATGAACTTGGTGCAGAGTTCATTTGGTTCTGGACGTCCGACCATGACCACCATGTTCCTTACACTGAGCAATTGGCTCTTGCCCGCCAAATTACCAATTATGCCAAAAACCATCCCCGGCCGGATTTGAACAACCTGCGAAGAGCAGCCACAACCGCCATAGTTATTCCCTACGGCTATATACACTACCAACCTGCTGGCAGCTATTCACATGGGGAACGCATATTTATCCTCTCAACCGCAAGAATCGCTTCGGCCTAACATACAAAGAAGTTCTCAATCCGGCTATAAACGAAATCGCACACTGCCTGAAAAACAACATTCCCTACGATGTTGTGCCCGATGGAAAAGCTTTTAACCCGGCTGACTATGAGAAGGTCGTATGGATAAACGAAAAAGGGCTGTGAGTTTTTTTGAGGGCTTAAGAGATGAATTACTTAACCGAGTGCTGTTATTACACATTTATGATCCAAGATATGTTGTCGAGCATTAGATAATGGACTATAATCACTATTGGCTGCATAGTTCACTGGCTTAATCTGAGGGCTAAGATAAGCAGGAGAAATCGATAATGAATATCGTCGTATTAGATGGCTATACACTAAACCCGGGAGACTTAACATGGAAAGACTTAGAGACCCTGGGTCGGTGCACAGTTTATGACCGTGCAGGCCCCAAAGAAGTCGTGCCGCGTGCTAAAGATGCTGAAATCGTGCTAACGAACAAAACCGTATTATCCTCCGATGTCATTAAACAACTTCCAAAGCTGAAATATATCGGAGTGCTGGCTACCGGTTACAATGTGGTGGATGTTGAAGCGGCCCATAACCTGGGCATCCCGGTCACTAACGTCCCCGCCTACAGTACCCAATCAGTTGCGCAAATGGTCTTTGCTCATTTGCTCAACCTTACTCAACATGTCGGTCATCACGCCCAAACTGTAAGAAGCGAACGTTGGACTTCCAGCCCGGACTTTTGTTATTGGGACATGCCTTTGATTGAGTTGGTAGGACTGACTATGGGGATAATCGGCTTTGGAAGAATCGGCCAGGCTGCCACAAAGTTGGCTCTGGCTTTCGGCATGAAAGTCATCGCTTATGATGTTGTTACACCATCAAGCATACCGGAAGGATGCCAATTCGTTGGGCTGGAAGATGTGTTCCGGAGAAGTGACGTTGTCAGTCTGCATTGCCCGCTTACACCTCAGACCAAAAACCTCGTTAACAAACAGCGATTAGCACTGATGAAGAAAACAGCTTTTCTCATCAATATAAGTCGCGGGCCAATAGTAGATGAGCAGGCTTTAGCACAAGCACTGAATAATGAGGAGATTGCCGGTGCCGGTTTGGACGTGTTATCTTCTGAACCGCCCGAGAAGGACAATCCTCTTCTTAAAGCCAGAAACTGTTTCGTCACACCTCACATCGCCTGGGCCACGCGCTCAGCACGCCAAAGACTGCTGAAAGTGGTCGTCGATAACGTGGCCGCATTTCTTGCGGGCAAGCCACAAAATGTTGTCAATTGAGTAAATACAACAG
Source organism: Sedimentisphaerales bacterium (assembly GCA_049643445.1). GTDB lineage: Bacteria > Planctomycetota > Phycisphaerae > Sedimentisphaerales > Anaerobacaceae > CS2-K091. The sequence continues at coordinate 19,160 of JBARPZ010000076.1, read as the reverse complement.
TATGATAGATGAAAAAGCGGATTCGTGAATATATCCAAAGGCATAGGTCACCTAAAAGAGGCAGGAGTAATACACTCCTGCTAGCAGTTTTTTTCATAGTCTTTTCACCTAACGCAGTATTAGCGGCCAAACTTGAGCAAGCGCCGACCGTTCTGGAATGGTCACAGCTTCCACCTTTGCCCGACCCTATTGGTTTGGCTGGTCCGTTCGTAGGTGTTTCAAACGATGTCCTTATAATTGCAGGTGGCGCCAATTTCCCGGATGGCCCTTCCTGGGAGGGTAACCCCAAACTCTGGCATGACAAAGTCTTTGCGCTCACTGATCCCCAAGGCAAGTGGTTAAGTGATTCCAAGCTGTCACGACCATTGGGATATGGTGTTTCACTGACCTTCAACGATAGAGTTGTCTGCTTGGGGGGAGGTGATAGAGACCGGCACTACGCCGATGCCTTCATGTTATACTGGACCGGGACTAAGTTGGAAACCATTACTCTTCCACCGATGCCCAGGGCTTGTGCTTTTTCGGCGGGTGTTCTGGTGGACAACATTGTTTATGTAGCCGGCGGCCAGGAAACGCCATCCAGCACAAAAGCACTCAGGAATTTCTGGGCGTTGGACCTATCTAATACCACTCATGAGATGAAATGGGAACTGATGGAGCCTTGGCCGGGTAAAGCACGAATATTGCCCGTGATGGCTGAGCAGGAAGGAGATGTATTCCTTATTAGCGGCGCCCGGCTTTATGAAGGAACCGATGGAAAAGCAACACGCGAGTTTCTAACCGATTGCTACCGCTACAATCCACAAAGCAGGCGATGGACGAGAATAGCTGATGCGCCCCGTCCCATCGTGGCTGCTCCAAACCCGGGCATACCTCTTGGCCACGCACATATCCTGTTCCTGAGTGGTGATGATGGAGAGAACTTCTTTAGGGCAGCAGAACTGAAGGACAAACATCCCGGCTTTGGTCCTGAATTATTCGTCTACAATACCATCACTGACACATGGACGAAGATGGGGGAATTTCCAAAGAATATTTCAAGCGATGTAGGTAAATATCGCAATGCCGGGACGTGGCCGCCTGTGACAACCACCATCACAAAATGGAAAGGACAATACGTGGTCCCTACCGGCGAAGCTCGACCCGGCGTTCGCACGCCAAAGGTTCTATGGGCAAAACCAACTCCGATAGCGAGTAGTTTTGGGAGATTGAATTGGGTGGTCCTGGGGGCCTATTTAGTAGCATTGATAGGCATGGGTTTGTACTTTTTCAAACGAGAGAAAACAACCAATGATTTCTTCCTGGCCGGAAGGCGAATTCCCTGGTGGGCGGCAGGCTTGAGTATCTTTGGTACACAGTTAAGCGCGATTACATTTTTGGCCATGCCTGCAAGGGCCTATGCTACAGACTGGGTACTGCTAATATTAAATATTGGTATATTTGCAAGCGCCCCTTTAATTATCTACTTATATCTTCCCTTCTTCCGGCGGCTCAATATCACCACCGCATACGAGTATCTGGAGAAACGGTTTCATGTAAGCATTAGATTACTTGGCAGTTTCTCCTTTATCGCTTTTCAGCTCGGTCGAATGGGCATAGTTGTTTTGCTTCCTGCTCTTGCCTTATCTGCTGTCACGGGTATGAATGTCTATCTGTGTATTGCCTTAATGGGTTTGCTCAGTACTATCTACACAGTTGTAGGGGGAATGGAAGCAGTGATTTGGACGGATGTCCTGCAGGCTATCGTCCTCATAGGGGGGGCACTTATTGCATTAGGCATTATCGTGGCAAGCCTGGACGGAGGTCTAAGTCAGCTCATTTCCATTGGTTTGGAGAATGATAAGTTTAACATTGCGAATCTAAATTGGGACTGGACTCAAGATGCTCTAATCGTTGTTATCCTCGGCGCCATCTTTACTAATTCCCTCGTGCCGTACACAACCGACCAGGCGGTCATCCAGCGTTACCTGACAACGCCGGATGAGAGGCAGGCAGCCAAAGCCATCTGGGTCAATGGCTTCCTGGCCATCTTCGCAGGCGTTCTTTTCCTGTTAGTTGGCACGGGACTATTTGTCTTCTACAAAGCCAATCCGCAGCGTTTAGTTCCTCTCGAAAAGACCGACCAGATATTTGCCTTGTTTATCTCTCGGCAGATGCCTCCGGGCTTGGCCGGACTTGTTATTGCTGGTGTATTCGCTGCCGCTATGTCGAGTCTTGACAGCAGCATGCATTCGATTTCAACTGCAGTGACGACGGATTTTGTTCGGCGATTTAGACCCAACCTCGCAGAAAGCACTTATCTTCTTTTCGCAAGATGTTTAATTATAGCTCTGGGCATATCGGGCACAGCAATCGCTATGTTGATGGCCAGTATTGAAATCAAGTATCTCTGGGACTTTTTTCTTGGGATTATGGGATTATTAGGTGGAACCCTCGCCGGACTATTTATGTTGGGCATCTTTACTCGAAAAGTAGGTGTTATTCATGCATGGATTGGTGCCATAGCGAGTATTTGTACGCTATTATATATAAAACTTGGAACAGATTTAAATGGCTTGTTATATGGTGTCATCGGGGTGACAACTTGCTTTGTAACTGCCTGTCTCTTTAGCAGAATATTGCCAACAGGGATAATGGAGATGGCCGGTTTGACTATTTATGATGTCCCGGAATCTCAAACTAACTCCGAATCGCCTTAGTCTCATACATTCAAGGAAGAAAGCTGAATGAATAAAGTTTGGCATTCCTTATTTCGAAATTAAGCCGAATCGTTTTGCCTTTGTGATTTCTGATTGTGACTCTACTCTCCCATTGGACCTTGGCATCTGTAACAGTCTGTCTGACAGGTTTGGCTTCAGCAAGTCCCTCTCCACGGTCGTTTAGGATTTTGATTTTTATGAATCCGTCTTCCCCAACGTCGGCACTGAGAGTAAGTGGCTGTCCTGTGGCAAGCAATGTTTTGGTGGTGACAAAGGCCGAGGCATCTTTAGATATTTGCTCATAACCGGCAAAACCGTCCGGCCGAAGAGTCGCCAGGCAAAAATATCCATTACGCCAGCCGAAGTGCTTATCGTCACAACCACCGTAGTAAAGGCGGATTTCATCTTTTAAGAATACCGGGTATGCGGCTGCGTATACACATCCCCAATCGTACTCGCCTTTCCCGGGGCTGTTGGCAATCAATGGTCTGCCGGCATCAATCCGATGCCACGTAACCGTATCAGGGCTCCATGCCAGTTCGGTGTGGGTGCGGTCTGCATCGGAATTATAGATAGCAGACAAGCCGATGTAAACACCTGCGTAGTAGAACACGGGCATGGCGTACGTTTGCAGATGGTCTTCCAAACCCTCAAGCACAACCTTGGCCTTGCTCCACTTGAGGAAGTCTTTACTGGATGTCCTTGCAACTTGTCGCCCACGAGGACGGGCCCACGTTCGGGTGATTCCAACATACCTCCCAAGCGTTGGAGCCCAGAAAACATTGTTGTGAGTGTCCCCGCGAACGTTGGCTTCGGGACATTCAATGGCCTTACCCCAATGGAGCCCATCCCCGGAGAACGCCACAGAGATTTTCCCTCCCTTAAAGAACATCTTGTATCGACGCTTCGGGTCCGGGTCACGAAGGTCCTTGAATACACCCGCCCCATGCGGCCCTCGCCAGACAAGATTGTTTTCTTTGTTGCCCTTGAACTCAACAAGTCCAAGGTTTGGTTTTTCCCACCGGATGCCGTCACGGGAAACTGCATAACAGATTCCCATTTCCCTCCGACGTCCCGTATGCTTACCCATATACCGGAACTTTCCGCCGTTTACCCGGTCTTTCCTGGGCGTGTTGCTTGTACTCTCATCAATGATGAAAGGGCTATACCAGCATTTATAGAGTTTCTCCTGTTCATCGTAGACAACATTGGCGTAAAGATTATCGAAACGCGGCTCCCAGGGCTTGTCTTCTGCAAAAAGCGGGTTGCGATTGTCTTTTTGCACCTTGCCAACCGTAAGTTTTGCATTTTTCGTCCTCTCAACAATGCGGTTGTCCAACAGAAGGAATCTGTCACGCTGTATACCAGGACTGCCATCCTGAGGGGAGGAGTCTCCCATAGCGGCACACATGGGGACTGTCGTAAGTAGTGCAAAAATCAATATCAATATACTAATCATATGAACTGTTCTATTACACAACATTGGCAAACCTTTCTGCTTTTTAACTCAATATTCTGCAGCAACCTCAACAGGTCGTGATAAGTCCTTTATGCCGGGCACTAAGCGAATGTCGCTGCCGACAATTCGCTCCAGCTCTACGAGCTTTCCATTGATAGTGACTCGACGTGGGTGCTTTCCCTGCGGGTGACGCAATCGCAGCCATACTTCGGATGGTGGCTTGCGCTTTGGCAGGGACAGCTCAGCAAGAATTTTTCCCTTAGCAGCCTCAGAGCGGATCACCATACTCACGGTGCCAAAGATGGTTTTGGCTCGTTCGATGCGTATGGTTTTTCCATCTTCGAGCCATTCTCGCGGCGTCGCACGTGCAAGCCACAACTGGTCACCATTTTCCCAGAGGAGCAGTTGGCGCAGCCAAATCACAAATCGAGATTCGTCTGAAGTTTTGTACACGGGCCCGCCGCCGACACCGAATCTGCGGGCCCATTCCGCAAAACATTCAGTGTCCGGGTAAATAAGCAGCGCATAAGTATTCCAGAACGCCCGCAGTGCAGCGGAAATTTCGTTGCGGGCCATATAGACAATGGGCGTATCGAGCAAACACGGCTGTAATGTAATTCCGCCGCGCTCGAACCAACGCTGCTGGTAATCGCTTACATTGTAGCCGGACTGCCATGAGAAAAAGATATTATCTTCAAGGTCATCCAGCATCCATGTCATCAATGGGTCATCAGGGGACACTACTTCCGCCGCGGCAAGATGTAGCGAGCAGTACAGGGCCTCGCGAATCCAGCCTTCGGTAAGATGCCGCCACTGATATACGCGTGAAGGAACATAGGGAATGTAATTGCCGTCACGCAACGGAACAACAGCAGCCCTTGTCGCTGCCTCGCGGGCTCCGGCTTCAATGTCACGCCGATATTTCTCAGCTTCGGCGGAGATGCGCTGAGCTTCGGGATGGCCGATATCCGCCAGTGCTTCAGCCGCCCGCTTCATACCAAGATAAAAATATGCATTCGTTGCAAACCAGTATTGATACTCTACCACGTCTTCGAGAGAAGATGCCGGCGAAAGACCAAAAATCCCAGAGCCCTGCGTACGCATAGTAGAAGCACGTTCATTTATAAGGAAGTCACAGCCTTTGACGAGCTTAGGCGCTACGCGCTGCAGGTAAGCGCGGTTGCGCGTCAGCAGGTAATGATCAGCCACACCCCAAAGCGTAAAGCCGTGGTTCATCGCATATTCGCCATGGGTATAGTCCCCCGCTCCATGAAATACCGCATCCTTAGTAGAGAAGCGCCCTTTCAAAGGCTCATGTCCCTGATAATGTAGCATCGGTTCGAGAAACCTTTCTGCTTCGAGATGTTCCCCTCGAATGTCCATCGACCTGGCAATCATGACCGTTTCGTTTGCAAACACCCGGTAGCGAATCGTTGCGACGCCCTGGTTATAAAGTCCTGTCTGCGGGTCGCGATCCGTGGTAATCACGTTATGCCATAGGTTGGCTTTATAGAAATTATTCAAAGCCGGCTCGGGCACATCGATCGTCATACCTTTTGCGAGGCGCCGCCGCCAGTAGCTCAAGACCTTCGGAACCTGGTCTTCAAAACTTATCTTTTTAAGGCGAGCCAGCTCTTGGGTATCCAATAGTTCAACAAAGGGTGTTTTGAAATATATCGACCGGGTCCGGCCAGGTTCAATATTCTCCTGCCAGTGAAGAATTGCAGAAGACTCGGGGCCACTGCCGGGTTGCACCGTCCAATTCGCTACGCCACCACCTCTTGATTTGCCCATCGAAATCACTCCGCGCAAAGCAGCCAGACCATCATCAACAGCATTAGAGTCCGCCGACTTAACGGCAATGACACCGTTTTCCTGCAAGTTAAGTGGGGCATTTATTGAATATCTAAGATTTAGGCCGGCCAATTGCTTTGTGCTGCTGGTGTTGGTTATTTGAAGCTTGCTCAGTAATACTACCGTCTCGTCGCCTCGACGCGAAATATCATCTCCGTAGTCACCCAGCAAAATAGTCGCTGCCAGAGCATGATGATACTGAAATGGGCCGTCTTGCCACTGGATATGAATCAGAGGCAGGTGCCCATCCTCAAGATAGCGACGAACCTCCCCGCGGTCGCCACCGTCAAATTCGGGCTTCTGCCGAGTATCAAGTAAAACAATTAATTCCTCCCATTGGCGTTCCTTACCGAAATCCTTCTTGAATACCCAGCGTTTGGCATCTCGACCTGTATCTGTGTTCAGGCTCAAAGCTGATATCTTCCAGTCACCGTTTGGCCCGACGAAGAATTCCTGCCGAGCAGAAGGCACACCCAATGGGACCCAGCGAAGCGGTGAAAGGCGTGGGATGCCTTGCATGGCCATTTCTCGCGTCATCTCCGGCTTTTCCAAAATACGTCCCCGAACAGGCCTGCGCCATTTATCGCCTGAAGGCCCAGAGTCGTTAGCCAAAGTCAATTTTCGGCAAGTTTCAGTGACAATAGTGCCAAAGTCCGGCAGGCGGATTATACCTTCATTGAGCACCTCCTGGGGTACAAATGAAAAACCCGTCGAGCGACTTTTGGGCCCGAGCCGGACTGTAACGCGCGTCAAATCATTTGAATTCAAATCTTCGTTATCGGTATAAAGAATTTTGATACGCACACCGGCTGAACCGCCGGCCGTACCTTGCGTCTTCCATCCGGTCCTATCGACTTGAACCGACCGCGGCTGAGGCAAACTTTGCAAGTCGACAAGCACACCATTTGTCAATTCGATACTGCCGGCCATCGTGCCCTCGTGGGAGGACCGCGTTTCGATATCAAAAGCCGCCTGACACCAGCGGGAGTTTCCGAAAACCGAAAGACGTGCTTTACTCAGGACATTTTTTCCTTCAGCTATCAGCCGCACTTTCAGCGTATTACGAAATACGGGCTGTTTTTTATCCGGATATTGATTTGGCTTTAGCGCCTGTGGCCATTCCTCTTTGCTCAACGGCGGGAACTTAAACACGAATTGTCCGGGTTTATACAATACGGGTATGGTATTGATTTGTACCCACTTTCCATTCCACGGGTCATCGAGCCTCATCCATCCGCCGGTGCCGTTCGCCGGCCAGACGCTGCCCCACCATTCAAGTCTTAATGATTCGGCCGTTCGTCTATCAATACCTGAAATACGAACCTCATAAACGTCACGTGGATTATCCCATTGCCGGCCGATATAGTTATCACCTGATAGCTGCCTGCCAAAGCCGGCTATATTCACCGCCTCTCCGACAGCAGCTTCATTCGGCGATATCTGTTCAGCGTACGCATCGGCCGATATCCGAAACACTGGCAAGAACATCCATAACGCTAATAAATAGAAAGGCAGCAAGAATCTCATAGTGCCCATACCTCCGTTATGCACAACATCGTATCTTCAGATTTGCAACTGCTCAGAGCAGGCATGTGGAAAATCGCTAAAAACGAAATTTCAACCAGGTACCAAGTACATTAATATCATTCCAGTCCCCGGCAGACCTGCTCGATTGCCAGAGGTAAAAAACCTCGCCTGTCATATTTTCCAACACCTTAAAGGAAACTCCCGCATAGACCCGGTTCCTGGCAATATTATCATCGTTGAGTGGAACAAATACCTCATCCGCTAAATAAGGTTTCAATTTAAGCTCTGTTAGTTCGAGAGGAAACTTTACCGTAACCTTGTTTCTATAACGCCAAAGATCATTTTTGTCTTCTCTGTCGCGATATTCAAATCTTGACCTGTCACTCACATTAAGGCCGAACAATTGACCTTTTAACGTAACATTCAGATGTGGTCGATTTTCCTGCTTCCACTCACCTTCGCTGTCTGTTCTTTCGAATGCCTGCCTGTAATTGAATCCCAGGTCTATCCATTCCGCAAAGCCCTTGTACACAAATCCCAAATCTGAATGATGATAATACAACTCTCCCGCGTCGTCGCCGAACCGAAATTCCTCCTCAAAACTGCATCCCCAGTCTTGGTTAATATCAAAGGACCCACCCACTGCGCTCCAGTATTGAAAGTCACCATCATCGAAGGCAAAACAAGGCCCGCATGGAAACCCGGCACACATAAACACTGCAACAAAATATATTGTGGTTTTGTGTAACTTACTCATCGGTTCCCCTCTCATCAAAATACTAATAGTCACTTAACTGGTGACTGGTAAATTATCAATAATAAATTACCAAACTCCGTCAAAAACTCGGAGGCTGCTCCAGCTCGATTCCATTCCACTGCAGGCCGCCTATCACCGCCTGTGCGATATTGGTTAGGTGGTCACCGATTTTTTCGACATTATCAACCAGGTCGATAAAAATCAGGCCGGCCTCAGGTGAGCAGACACCCTCGCTCATACGCTGAACATGGCTGTAGCGAAAATCAATCTGCATCTTGTTGAGGTTGCCCTCGTTAACCAAGGCTGCCCTGGCTGCCCTGGCATCATTATTCTCCAGTGCTGCTATGACATTATCAAACATCTGCTCTGCCACTTTTCTCAGCCTGTCAGCTTCGTCGAGTGCGGAGTCGCTAAAGGAAAGCTTCTGCTCGATCTTTCGTTCAGCAATTTCGACAATATTGACGGCATGGTCGCCAATACGCTCAAGGTCATTAACCGTATGCAAAAGTACAGGCAATTCAACAGACACTTCATCAGATAACTGTCTGCGCGATAATACCGAAAGGTAGGACGTAATTTCATACTGGAACTCATCTAAATAATCTTCTATTTGCCGCGTCGACTCCAGTTTCCTTCTGTCATCGTTGACAATTCCATCGATAGAATTTTCAAGGGCTGTTTTTGCTGTTTTTGCCATACGAATGATTTCGCGTTTTGCCTGTTCAAGTGCGATTACCGGTGTATCAAGAAGGTGCTCCTCAAGAACAACAGGCTTGGCTGCCAAATCACCTGCCCTCTCCGGCACCAATTTAACAACTAATCTGGCCAACAGACCTGACATAGGTAAAAATATGGCCGAGTTACCAATATTAAAGATAGTATGGGCAACGGCGATATGAGCTGCAATCGTACCGGCCCCTAATTCCCAGGGAGAAATGATTCCCACTAAAGCACTGAACCAACCAAGATGAATAAACGGATAAGCAATGACAACTCCAAGAATATTAAATATTGTGTGCGCCCAAGCCGTGCGCTTTGCATTCAAGTTTGCCTGAATTGCTGCAAGCTGAGCAGTAATTGTTGTCCCGATATTGCTGCCCAGAACAAACGGTATCGAAACATTAAGAACTGTTTGCCATTGGTCTCCAAATGCCCCTTCCATTGCCAGCAACTGTACAATAGCGACGGCTGCCGAGCTGCTTTGAAGAAGCAATGTCAGCACGGTCCCGGCCAAAATAGCCAATATAGGCCAATCACTCAGCGCGATGAAAAGGTCTTTTACTTTTTCGCTCCTTTCTAACGGTGCGAAGCCCTCCTTCATAAAAGCAATGCCGACAAACAATATCCCAAAACCTAATAATATTTGCCCGGTGCTTTTTGTTTTTCGCGTTTTGCCCAATGTCTGCATGAAGAATCCAATACCGACCGCCGGCAGGGCATAAAGCGTAATCTTAAGGGCACCGATCCCTGATATTGACACCAGCCACGCTGTTACTGTTGTGCCTACATTTGTCCCAATAATCACGCATATCGCCTGTTTGAGAGTGAGCAGACCTGCGTTGACAAAGCCAATTATCATCACCGTTGTTGCAGAGCTGGATTGAACTAAAGCCGTAACGCCTGCGCCGACAAAAAAGGCCATGTATGGTCTTTTAGTCATTGATTCGACAATTTTCCTGAGCTTTCGACCTGCTACCTTCTTCAGGCCATCCGACATCAGCCCCATTCCAAACAGGAATAAACCCAAACCCCCTATTGTAAAAAAGGCCGTACCGAAAATTACCTGCTTAACTTTTTCACGAAAGACAGCTTTTTTCAGTCCTGCTTCAAACTTTTCGGGCTCTTCCTGGCGCAACTCTTTTAACTCTTTCGCCTTCCTGGGATTGATCTCCTCAAGCCAGCTCATTTCACTGTTGATTTGTTCTTCCGTTAGCCCTTCCCCTGTATCTCCTTCGATGGCTGTGTTCGAGGAGGCAGAAGTTTGGCTTTCACTTCCGTCGGTTGCCGCACAGAACAAAACAATGGCAAGCAGTGACAGTGCTACTAAAATCACCTTACCTTTATGGTGTTTTTTCACCGTGTTATCCCTTCCAGAAATCTTTATCAAGCCCAATCAGCTCGTTTTTATAACAACACGACCTCTATTCAATATCGTTACTTGCATCTTAAATGCCGTAAAATCAAAATAAGATAAGATTGAGCGGCAGTTTTACCTGCTTTAGTTTCATCGGTCAAGCGGGATTTTCTGCGATTGCCGCAAAATGGATTTAATCCTCATCAGTATCCTGTTCGGGATTGCGAGAAGTTTTGGCTTCTATCCCATCCCACTGCAGGCCGCCTATCACACCTTGTGCGATATTGTTGAGGTGGTCGCCCACTTTTTCAACATTGTCAACCAGGTCAATAAATATCAGGCCTGTTTCGGGCGAGCAGACGCCCTCGCTCATACGCTGAACATGGCTTCGACGAAAATCTATCTGCATTTTGTTAAGGTTATCTTCATTAACCAGGGCCGATTTCGCCGCCTCAATATTATTATCTTCCAGAGCTTTTATAATATAATCACACATCTGCTCTGCCTCTTGTCTCAGTTGGTCGGCTTCATCATATGCGGAGTCACTGAAGGAAAGCTTTTGCTCGATTTTTCTCTCAGCAATCTCGGCAATATTGACGGCGTGGTCGCCGACACGCTCAAGGTCGTTAATCGTATGCAGCAACACCGGCAATTGCGCCGACATCTCTTCGGAAAGCTCCTTTGTTGATAAAGCCGCAAGATACGACGTGATTTCATACTGGAGAGTATCTGTTACATCTTCCGTTGTCCGCGCCATCCCAAGCTTTCTCCTGTCTTTTTCAACAAGCCCCTCGATGGCTTGAATAACCGCTCTTTTCGATGTCTGTGCCATCCGCACTATCTCACGCCGGGCCTGGTCCATAGCAAGCTCCGGCGTTGCCAGCAAATGTTTCTCCAACACGGTCGGCCGGACCACCAGGTCACCTTCCCTTTCAGGCACCATTCTAACCACCACTTTCTCAAGTACTCCAGTCAGCGGTAAAAACAGTCCTGCGTTAAACACTTTAATTATTGTGTGAGCAGCGGCTATTGAGGCCGCGATGGTTGTCTGCCCGAGTTCCCACGGTGCGATTGTATTAACCAGTTTGCATACCCCGCCAATAAACCAGAACCAGATAAACGCCCCGAAAACATTGAACACCGTATGTGCCCAGGCGGCCCGACGGGCATTCAGATTTGTCCGCAACGCCGCGAGTTGAGCTGTTATGGTAGTTCCTATATTGCTGCCCAGGGTAAATGGTATCGCCACGCTAAGCGCTGTATTCCAATCGGTTCCGAACGCTCCGGCCATAGCAAGCAATTGAATACTGGCGACAGCCGCGGAGCTGCTTTGAATCAGCATTGTCAAAATCATCCCTGCCAGGATTGCCAGGACCGGATTGCCTGCTATCTTCACAAAAAACGCCTGTGTCCCGGGACTGTCTTCCAGTCCGTCAAAAGCACCCTTCATAAAATTTATCCCGATGAACAGGATGCCGAAACCGAGGATGATTTCTCCTACGTTTTTGGCCGTTCGCGTTCTGCCGAATATATGCAAACCAAGGCCGACAGCTATCGCAGGCAGTGCATACGCAGTGATCTCCATTTTAAAACCTGATATTGAAACCAGCCATGCGGTAGCCGTTGTGCCGATATTTGTGCCGATAATGACAGATATTGCCTGCTTGAGTGTAAGAAGCCCCGCGTTCACAAAACCGACCACCATAACGGTTGCAGCAGAGCTTGACTGGATTAGAGCGGTGATGCCTGCACCAACAAGACAACCAATGATGCGGTTTTTTGTCATTGATTCGAGAATGTTTTTGAGTTTTGTGCCGGCGACTTTTTTAAGCCCCTCGGACATCTGGATCATACCAAACAGAAACAGACCCAACCCCCCCGCCACTCCAAAAATCATCTGGTGAACCATATTTATTCCTTAATGGCTTTGTGCATCCTGCTTCCGGCTATCAGTGGGTCGTGACTCGCTTTATACGAGAAACGAATTTTGCGGTGGTTTTACCCTTTATCGTTTGAACGGTCAAGGAAGTTTTTGCAATCACGAAAAGATTTTACAACTAACGAAGAATGTAAAAGCAGTGCTGAAATGACACTCTATTCATGCCTTAAAGCCACGATGGGGTCTACTTTGGCGGCATGTACAGCGGGATATAATCCGAATAGAATCCCGATAGTCACGCTGATTGAGAGTGGTAGTAGAATTCCTTTCCAGGTCAATACTGTGATCATCCCGGAAAAGTACGTTATTAAGAACGGGATAAGAGCGCCCATACCCAACCCAATGATGCCCCCGGTAGTAGAAAGAACAGTAGTCTCAATAAGAAACTGATAGACAATCTGTCTGCGCTTGGCCCCGATGGCCCGACGAATGCCTATCTCACGCGTACGCTCAGTTACTGATGCCAGCATAATATTCATAATTCCGATTCCGCCGACTAACAGGCTGATACCGGCGATGGACCCAAGTACAATATTGAATCTTCTCTTCGTAGCTTCGGCCTGCTTCCGCAGCGCCAGAGGAACGCTTACTGCATAATCCCTTTTCTTATGAAACTGTGTCAGCATCCTCTCGATGCCCGCCGCTATGGCCTCAACTTTCTCCCCCTCATCCACTTCAACAATAATCTGGTGCAGTTCCACTTTTTCCCGTTCGTCTCCACCCGAAGTACGTTTTGTAAAGATGTCACCGAAGTATTGGCGCGCCACCTCAATGGGAATGTAAACATCGACTTCCTGGTCAGGAATTTGAATTTGAATATTGCCGGCCTGGGCCTGACCGCTTTCGCTCTTGACAATGCCGATGACCTCGAACTGGTCGCCCCCGATACGGATGGTCTGGCCTATCGTGCTCTCGGTGGCCAGGATTTTACGAGCACCATATTCGGTCAAAATGGCCACAGGTGTTTTTTGGGCGATATCGGATGCCAGAAGCTCCCGTCCGGCAAGAATCTCACGGGGTACAAGCTCGAACCACTGCGGTGTGGTCCCCACAACGCGAAGCTCCATCTCTTTTTCGCCAAGACGCGAGTCCTTGCGCATAATTTTCGCCGGCGCGGTCTGCTTTACATTACTGAAACTTTCAGCAATTCTTCTATGGTCTTCATAAAGCAGGCCATAGATGCTCATGTGTGAATGAGTCGTACTCATGGCCTCTTCTTCCGCGGATTTGACCGACGAGATAATGATATTATTACTCCCAAGCTTGCGAATCTGTTCGAGGGCTTCCTTGCTCGCGCCTTCTCCCACAGACAGCATGGCCACCACGCTGCCCACACCAAAGACCACACCCAACATGGTGAGAAATGAGCGCAGCTTGTGAAGCAGCAGGTTCTCGATACCGAGCCATATATTTCGAGCGAACCTAGTTTGCCTCATTGGAATTCCCCTCAATTCTGTCGATCATGCCGTCCAACATGTGCAACTTATGCCGGGCATGGTCGGCAATTGCAGATTCGTGGGTCACTATGATGATGGTTTTGCCCTGCTCGTTCAACTTGACCAGCAGTTCCAGGATTTGTTCACCCGTCGCAGAATCCAGATTACCCGTAGGTTCATCCGCAAAAAGAACCTGTGGGTCGTTCGCCAGTGCCCTGCCGATTGCGACCCTTTGCATTTGCCCGCCGGAGAGCTCCGTGGGTCGGTGACCCAATCTGTCACCAAGTCCAACTTCTTCCGCTATTTCTTTTGCACGCTGAGCGCTTCGGATTGAATCCCATCCGAGGTAATATAAAGGCAATTCTATGTTTCTCTGGACGGTCAATTGAGGAATCAGGTTGAAGCTTTGGAATATGAATCCAAGGTGCCTGAGCCGGAGCTCGCTGAGAGAATCATCATCAAGAGTACTCACATCCTGGCCTTCGAGGTAATACCGACCCGATGATAACCGGTCCAAACATCCGAGGATGTTCATCATCGTACTTTTCCCTGACCCGCTGGGCCCCATAATGGCCCAGAAGCTGCCCCTCTTAAACGAAACAGTTACACCGGCCAGCGCCTTAACTTCCTGCGTTCCCATCTGATAAATCTTCTGGGCGTCTTCAAGCTTGACTATTTCCTTTCCTTCTTGTGAGCAGGCCCGTTCTATCATCTACTAATCCCTTCCAGATCCCTGAGTTCTCGTGCCTCCACCCTGTCTTGAACCTTCTCCCCTTCCTTGCCTCCGGCCCGTGCCCTGAGAACGCTGCCGCATCTTTTCTCGTTCCTCCGGCGACATGTTCTCAAAACGCTTGCGCATCTGCTCCCTTTGCTCAGGTGTTAAACTCTCGATGCCCTCTCTGCCAGGAGATCCCTGCCCCGGACCTACGCCTCCGGGACCACTTCCCTGCTGTGGCCCTGCAATACCTTCCGAAGGCATAACGGGCGACCTGAGGACTTCGGTTCCATTTGTCTCTTCCAGCCTCTCACTTATCCTCTGTTTCAAAGTATCGCCGGAACCGGACAATCCGGTGCCCGCCATTTCCGAGCCGTGCTCAACGGTACCGGATTTCAGCGGAGGCGTCATCGAAACGACTTCACCCTCATCAAGACCGCTAATTATTCTAATCATCCTTCTGTTATCCAGGCCAACCTTGACCTTCCGTTCCTCGATAGAGCCGTCCTTGACAACAAAGACAGTCGATTCTCCTCCGACCCGCAACACCGTCTGAACCGGCACATAGACCACATCATCATATTGCTCTACGATTATGTCAACCTTGCAGCTCATGCCGGTACGCAGCGACGGTATATTACCTTCCAGGTATACGTCCGAGTTGTACACCTTCAAATCGGGATTCATCCACATACTCTGTGGGTCGGGTAATGGAGCTATGCGCTGGACAGAACCTAAGAACCTTTGACCCGGCAACGCATCAACTGTTACAACTACCGGAAGACCCAATCGAACCTTTTGAAGGCTCGCCTCATGGATATCCACCTCAACCATCGCTGATTCCGCCGTGGGAAGGTGGAACAGCTCCTGCCGTTCGGTGAGTTCACCACCTATATCCATCGGCTCGCGACGGTCGCGGAAACCACCCCTTGAGGCAGTCGTTGCGTAAATCACCATTGCGTCAGCCGGGGAGTATATCTTGGCTTTCTTGAGCTGGTCCTCAATCTTAACGAACTTGTCCTTTTGACGCTTATATTCAAGGTCTTTAGCTTTCAAATCCGCATCCGCCTGTATAACAAGAGCCCTGGACTTACGCACCGTTCGCTCCAGCGCCATCTCTGCCTGTGTAACGTCGCTTGTGAGCTGCGCTATATTGCGATGGTACGTAAAGTCCTCCAACAGACTGAGGTTATTCTTTGCCAGCTCCAGGTTGTTTTTACTGCGGGTCACCGCCAGTTTGTCGGCCATAAGTTCAGTATTTGAGATATATTTCTTTTCGTACAGCTTCTGCGACCACGTCAGGGTCTCCTCGGCACGCTTAAGCTCCTCTTCTCTCAAGGTTATGTCGTTGTCAGCAGTCGTCTCTTCGTTGGGATACAGGCCCTTTATATATTGATCCAGGTCCTGTTTGGCAAATTCAAGAGTCAGCTGCGCCACATTCACATCACTTATAGACTGATTTTGCACCACGGCGAGGGTCTCGTTTGCATCGATAAAGGCTGCATAGCCCTTTTGGACGGCAATTTCCTGGTCGATTTTGCTGTCCTCCAGCACACTGGCGTCCAATTCGATCAGAAGGTCTCCTTTCTTAACATGCGTCCCATCGGGGATGAGCGAAACGATGGAGGTCCTTCCTTCGATTTCGTTCTTGATGATGATTTTTTCTTTGGCCTTGATCGTCCCCGACTCGGGAATACTAATTGTCAACGGCCCACGTTTGGCAACGAAGGTAGCAAGGCCGCTCGTCGGATCCTCAACACCACGCACCACTTTGAGCAAGACTATAATAAGGATAACCGCAGTGAGGATTAGGAACGCCCAAAACCCCTTGCTGCCCATCAACCTCAGCACGCCTCGACGCCGAGATCCCGATTTATCTCGATTACTTTTTCCGTTATTGTCAGCCATTGTATTTTTACTCCCACATTCCATCAGGCTTGACCTGCATAATACCAACATCCCGGTAAAAACTCAACTTGGCGTCCAGGTGATCTATTAAGGCCCTCGTCACGTTATTTTGAGCCGCTAATAAAGAATCCTGTGACAGCAGCAGGATTCGCGTGGTCACTCGTCCTGCATCAAGCAATACTTTATTCATTTCAACACGTTCTTCTGCCAGTTTAAGGCTGTTTTTCTCGATTTTGTAGCGGTCCGCCGTCTCCTTAAGTCGGCGGTAAGCCCCACGCACAGCCAACTTAATACTATCCATATCTTCCTCATATTGCCGCTGCTGCTGCTCCAATATTATCAAAGCTCGTCGATAATCATTACGCTGGTTCTTTCGGTCCAAAGGCAAATCAGCATCAAAACCCAGGCTGTAGGTCCCCCTGTTAAACCGAAAGCTGCTAAAGTCGCTCTCTTCCCTTGATGCTACGTTGGCGCTGCCGGTCAGGTTCAGTTGAGGCCCAAGGCCTTCCGCTGCCAGGTGAACATTACGCAATGCGTCGTCAATCGAATCCGCACTGTTATGCAAATCCAGGCGCTGCAGTAATGCTGTTTCAACCGATTCTTCCAATGTAAATTCTATCTCACTTATACCCATTTCTTCCAGAACATTCAACTCATTCTGGTCCAGTACTACATTAGCATCGGTCGGAATAGATAAACTTATTTTAAAGGCATCGAGACTTTGTTCATATCTTTCCGTGGCTGCCACAACCCTGCTTTCAGCCGACAACACATTTTGTTCCGCCTCATCAACATCGATACGGCTTTTACGACCCGCCTCAGATTCCATCTCCAAACGATCTTTCGATTCTACAGACCTCTTATAATTATTCTCGGCATTGGTTACAACGTCCCGTAGCTGCAAAACGTTATAGTAGGAAGTCGCAATATTAACTACAAACGTTTTGCGATAGCGGTTGAACGCGCGTATGTCATAAAAAACATTGCGCTCGGCCTGAGTCAGTTGCTCTCGCGCGACTTTACCCGCACCAGCCCCAAGTATAGGAGACGTCACGGTAGCGCTTAGGACCGACCTCAAGCTCGTTCGAGGGTCGCCACTCAGAAAGCGGACCCAGTCGATTGCCAGACCGGTAGATATTAACACTCCATCACCTATAAGGTGCAATTGGTCAAAACCCACCAACCCTTTATCGTCTGGCCCACCGCTTTTTCCACCCACGCGTACCTCTTCCTCGCCTCCTTCACTGATATAGCGGCCATCAATGGTTCCAAACCACTGTCGTGCATATTTATGCCGTTCGTCTGTTAAACTAAGCGCCGAAAGATATAAAGCTTCCTTTTGAGTCTGATAAGCCCGACTGTAGGCGGTAGCCATAGCAACCGCCTTGGCAAGACTTATAGCATTTGACGACGGCACGGCATTTTCAATCTGAACGTCATTTGCGGATGCCGGCACATCGCTGACTGTATAATTGACCTTTGAGCCAAAGCCGTCCTCCCATTTACTGTCGATGATTTGATATACTTCCTTATCGGCCTCAGCCTTGTAGTGCTCAGGGCTGCAACCACCGGCAATACAAAAGATTACAGCAATAACCAGCCCCCAGTATAAAAATGTTATTGGTCGAAGCTTATAAAACATAAAAAACCCTTCTCCAACACTATCACCACTTACATTACACCAAATTCATCGGCAGATATTTCATTATACTATAAAAGGTTACATAAGAAAAGATGAAACTGACCGAGATCCTCACAAGACTGTCATTCCTGGATACTTCTCGCAGCTTTTACGCAAGAGGTTCCAATAAAATCCACAAATTCACTGCTCTGTAGGCGAATAATCTCAGGCAGCTGACATCGCTACAATATAGACTTTCACTTATATAGTTGGACGCTTTAACAGGCTAAAATATTGCAAAAACCGTACCGGTACCTATAAAAATGACAGGTAAGCCTCTTGCAAAACAAGCCAATTCCCTGTAAAATATGCAGTAATCTGTAATTTGGCGGCGTAGCCAAGAGGCCTAAGGCGACGGTTTGCAAAACCGTTATTCGCCGGTTCGAATCCGGCCGCCGCCTGTTCTCTCTTCCCTGATAAAGCAGATCACAGCAGTGGCCAAAACTCGCCTAAGCATTCAAAAAATAAGGAGGTTACAGAAAATTGAATTGACTTTGCCGTCTAAAAACCTTGTAACAGCAACATATCCTCACTATAATATAATTCAATATAACTATAATGTCCTGGCTTATCTTAGTTCCGCCAACCCAAGGTTCAACGGAGGTTATTTATGGATGTGAAGGTTACCTTTACTGTTAACGGAAAAGAGAAGACTATCTCCACCGACCCGGAACGTTCTCTTCTCGATGTCCTCCGGGAGGAGCTGCATCTGACCGGTACTAAGTACGGCTGCGGCGAGGGCCGCTGCGGCGCCTGTTCGGTTCTGATGGATGGCCAACATGTGCTATCTTGTGTTACGCCCGTCGCTCAGGCTGAGAAGAAGTCTATCACTACAATTGAAGGACTGGCTGAGGGTGACTCTTTGCATCCCGTACAGGAAGCTTTCCTTGCGGAAGGAGCGATGCAGTGCGGTTATTGCACGCCGGGTATGATTTTGACGGCGGTAGCGCTGCTTGAAAAGAATCCTAATCCTACAGACGAAGAGATTGCTGCTGCGATGAATGTCAACATATGCCGGTGCAACGGATATCCTAAAATTCTAAATGCCGTACGTCGTGCCGGAAAAATAAAGAGGTAAAATCCTATGACCAAAAACATCTTAGACAAAACG
>JBARPZ010000075.1:0-8006 GCA_049643445.1 Sedimentisphaerales bacterium | reverse complement strand
CAGAAAGAAGAACCGCCGGAACAAACAACTAACGAGTGTCAAATAACAGATACTGATTAACTGCTATGCCAACTTATGAGTATATATGTGAAAATTGTGAATGCGAGTTTGAGCGGTTCCAGTCAATAACGGCCAGACCTCTGCGAAAATGTCCGGAATGTGGAAAGTCAACCCTGAAACGGCTCGTAGGAACCGGCTCAGGCATAATCTTCAAAGGCTCCGGATTCTATCAAACAGATTATAGAACAGAAAGCTATAAGGAAGGTGAAAAAAGCGAGAAAAAAGCCGTCGATACCGGAACTTCCAAAGACAAGCCAAAGGCAAAAACCGACGATTCAAAACCAACCGACAAAACCAAGCCGGATACTAAAGGCAAAAAGAAATCCGCTGATACTAAGCCGCCAGTTTCCTGAATTTTACACCACAACCGAAAAGCTCAACCACAAATCCTACAAGACAGAATATTAAACCTGGACCAAGTTTGCCTCCCGCTTGCACTAAAATGCTGATCACTAAGATCGTCCCTATGAGGATTAAAAAAATCTGCAACATAGAGATTTTATAGAGGAAATTCTTTGGCGTTATAAATATCGGTATCGCAGAAGCTATAACAATAATAAGAACGGCCCAACCCATTGCACCTGCGTGATAACCTGCTTGGTAACCAGAAACTCGCCCGAATGATACCCTCTCCTTACAGCGAATCTATTATTCGCTTCCAGTAACCACAATGCTCAGATGCACTTTTTTCGCATCCTTCACTCGGACCGTAGGCTCTTCTATCTCTTCTTCATCCTTGGTAATAATCGGTTTTACCGGGGTTATCAAATCATCAACAATCTTGATAATACCGGCTGTGCTAACACCATCGAACTTTTGCTCGCCGGGCATCTTGGTGTCAACAAATAACGTCGTCGAATTGCAACTCTCCCAAACACCGGTCAAGTTAGCCAGAAGCAAATTTAAGTCCTCTTGGCTGCAAGTAAGAGAATATACGCGTTTTCCGCTCCGGTTTTCTACGCTGATGGAATTAGAAAGGCCCTTATCTTCAATCGCCCTGTCGATAAATGTATTAACCATGCTAAATGCATCCGTTTTCAATTCAAGCCTGCCATCAAATGCTACCGCAGCAGGTTCTGCAGGGATGTTCTCAGGGGCAACAATTGTGTAAATCACACCCCCCAAAATAGCTACCAGCCCGATCATAGCCGCAGCAGCTAAAAACTTGCGAACCATCAGATGCCTAACACCTGCACGCCCGCCGGAAGGTTCCTCGTTCCAAGCCCGCTCGTCTGATAGTGCCTCTGTTTCCAAAGAAGCCTTTACCTCATCCAGAATACGGGCCGGTGCCTCTGCACGAGGCAAAGAGCTAACTAACATCTTACTCGTCTGAAGCTCTCTCAGCCGCTGCGCAACTTGTGCATCATGTGATATCAGCCGTTGAACCTCGGTATTCTCCCTTTCTGTTAGCTCTCCATCAATATAGCTATTCAACAACTCTTCTATTTCTGGATTCTCTATTTGGCTCATTGTAAGATGGCCTCCATAATCTTTCTTAGATTGCTTCTGGCCCTGCTTAGTCTGCTCTTAACCGTACCCAGTTCTATATCCAGCACCTCTGCAATTCGGGCATAATTCATACCTTCAATATCTCGTAAGACAACAACCACCCTATGCGCATCATCTAATTTCATCAGCGCGTCGATAACCATGCCGCAGAGCTCTTTGTTCTGAGCCACCGCCGCGGGATCAGGGCAGCTCTCATCAGTTAAAAAATCCTTCAACTCTCGTCTTGCCTGCCGGTTATGTTCATCGTCTTCGGCATCCAGGCTTTTGTGCTTAAACCTGACGTTTCGCTGGCAATAATTCAGAGTCAAATTAACAGCTATCCTAAACGCCCAGGTGTAAAAGCTGCTTCTGCCCTCGAATTCATCTATCTTTTCTATTATTTTGACAAACGTATCCTGCGTAAGTTCCGCAGCATCATCGGTATTTACACATATTCTCAATATAACGTTATATATGCGATTCTGATACTTAAGGATGAGCCTTTCCATCGCCGCTGAATCGCCCTGCCTGCACCGCTCAACCAATACCGCATCGTCGATGTTTATATTTGCCGTTTTTGTCACGTCTTTTCCTATTATTTAGACCAGCATTGCCCCAAAAGGTTCCGATAACAAAACGAGGTCAAACCGTAGGGTATAATCGCAGATTAGTCCTTTTTGGTCAATCCAATTTAATCAGGCAGGCAAATATAGAATGCATCTAATGTTTGTACACAAACGCCGAAAAATTATTTTGTGCGGGTAAGGGCAAACTCAGCCGAGAGACGTTTGCCGTTGGGACATATACACGTGGCTTGTAATATGTAGTTTTGGTTTGTCTCCGACTCGAAAGGCAAATCGAATTCGTAAGCTCTTAAAAAATCCCGCCAGTAACGATTGTTTTCAACTACATCGGTCAAATCATTGTCCGGCCAGATAGCAATTCTCCTACCCTTCGGCTCAGCCGAGCGCGGAACTCTCTCGTACAACTCGAAACGAAATATCCCCGGCGACTTCATCTGATAACCAAATGAGTCCAACAAACTCACATAGACCTTTATCTTTGACTCTTCTCCCGCGTCGCTGTTGCCAGTGTATTCAGTTAATGGCACAATATCGATTTTTTCCGGAGTATAACGAGCATAGAAGGAAACTTCATTGCAATCGTTAACAGACTTAAGCGGCGTTTCAGTCTTATTAATGCCGACCTGCGGCGGCTCACAACCGACCGCGGCCAAAAGCAATACAAACAAGAATATATACGCTGTTAAATGAGTCGTTTTCATGCTATAAGTCCTCATCGAGCATGTGGCCAAGGCCATATTTTTTCGCCCGCAAATAGTCAATGTTATGCTTGCTCGGCTCAGCCATCAATGGTATCTGCTCGACAATCTTTATACCATAAACCTCAAGCCGACTTATTTTCTTCGGATTGTTGGTCAATATACGTATCTCCCTCAAACCCAGGTCGCGACAGATTTGAGCGCCAACTCCATAATCCCGCTTGTCGGCCATAAATCCCAGCTTCAGATTGGCCTCAACCGTGTCAAGACCCTGCTCCTGAAGTTTATAGGCCCTCAGTTTATTGGTCAGCCCAATACCCCTGCCCTCCTGCCTAAGATAAACCAGGGCCCCTTTGCCGACCTCTTCGACCATCTTCATCGCAGTTATCAATTGATAACCACATTCGCACCGCTGAGAATGAAACAAATCCCCTGTCATACATTCAGAATGCACCCTTACCAACACCGGCTCGTTGTGTTCGATAGGCTTGCCATTCTCATTCAGGTCGCCCACACCGCCTTTGCACAATGCCAGATGCGGCTCAGATGATAGTTTGCTCTCATAGCCAATCAGCTTGAATTCTCCGTAGTCCGTAGGCAAATTCACGCTCTCAACACGCTTGATCTGACTCTCGCGCTGCAGGCGATATTCTATGAGCTTGGCGATCGAAACAATCTTCAGATCATGCTTTTCACAGAATTTCAACAGCTCCGGCACCCGTGCCATCGAACCGTCTTCGTTCATAATTTCACAGATGACCCCAGCCGGCTTTAGATTCGCCAACCGCATCAGATCAACTGAACCCTCAGTTTGCCCCGCTCGAACCAATACTCCACCTTCTCTGGCACGCAATGGAAATATATGGCCTGGCCGAACAAGGTCTCTGGCTTTGCTCTCGTCGGCAATCACTACCTGAATGGTTTTTGCCCTGTCAGCGGTACTAATGCCCGTACTTATCCCTTCAGCAGCGTCAATGCTAACCGTAAACGCAGTACCGAATCGGGCCGTATTATCGACCGTCTGTGGATACAGACCAAGCGAATCACATTTCTCGGCCGTAAGTGGCAGACAAATAAGACCGCGACCATACTTGGCCATAAAGTTAATAATTTCCGGCGTCACCTTTTCGGCCGCGCATACCAGGTCACCTTCGTTCTCGCGGTCTTCAGCATCTACAACCACGATTATTTTACCCTGACGAAGCTCTTCCATAACTTCAGGTATTTCGCTGAATTTCACTGCCATTTCTTAGTTATCCAAACCTGCTAATTTAAAACATTTAGGAACTCTTCCTGCTAATCTACCAACTGCTGCGAGTGTTATCAATCTTCGGCTTATTCATTATTTCACCGGCTCTAAGTTATCGTTAACTAAAGACGAAATATCTAATTTCGTATGATCACTTTCCACGTCGGTTAACACATTGTTGCTGAACACCACACGCTTGCTTGCTTGGCCTTCGACGGCCAGTGCCTTTGGCCGAACACCTGAAAACACGTTACCGGAAATAACCACATCTGAAGTTCCAACAATAATCATGCCGCCTGCCTTAAGGTCGTCGGAGCCGCGTTTCACCTCGTCGCCACCGATGTAGCTGTCGGAAAAGTTGTTGCCTGTGACGGTGATGCGCCCACTGTTGGGACCTATCGCTAAAGCGTGCCCGCCCATGATAGTGAACGTGTTGGCGCTGATAGTACAGCCGTGCGCGTCACGCATGTCGATTCCTCCCGATTCGTCATGCGCTATGACATTGGCACTGAGCGTTATGCCGTAGCAGTCGCGGTCGAGCACGATGGCGGTGCCACTGCACTCCTCGATC
The DNA here is from genome assembly GCA_049643445.1 of Sedimentisphaerales bacterium. Lineage (GTDB taxonomy): Bacteria > Planctomycetota > Phycisphaerae > Sedimentisphaerales > Anaerobacaceae > CS2-K091. The sequence goes on along the minus strand of JBARPZ010000075.1, from coordinate 3,356 downwards.
ATATTGCCTGATACAACCGAGCCGTATGTGTTTTCGATGACGATGCCGTCGCCGAGGTGGTCGTCGAGGTTGTTGCCGGTCATAGTAAGATTATAGCTGTCAATGCACCGTACAGCGTCCCGGTTTTCCTCAAACTGGTTCGAGGAGACAATAATATCGTGGCAGCCGATTAGATTGAGCCCGGTGCTCTTGTTGTAGGTGATTAGCGAATCGCAGATGCGCGGGTCCTCGTAGCAATTGTCAAGGACAATGCCGTCACCGCCGTGATAGCTTACTGTAACACCATCGATGAACACTTCGTTGATTCGCCACGCCTCGATGCCGGAGCCGCTCTTATCATTTCCGGTAATACGAAAGTTGGCCAGCCGAATCCGCCACAGTTCATGCTTTCGGTCATCGGCGCCGCTGGGGTGCTGAAGTATCAATGCTGGTTTTCCTTCGATGTTGACGTTCTTGATGTGCGTTGCAGTACTTGCCCCTTCGATGAGCAGATCAGACGTAGAGACCTTCAAGGGTTCGTTAATCTCAAAAGTGCCCGGCGGGATACGGACAACACCGCCGCCTTCCGGCACCGCGTCTATGGCCGCCTGAAGAGTTGGATAAAAGCTTGCATCGATAACAGCCCGGGCTCCGGGTAAACGTGGACAAGCCGAAACGCTGCGATGGACCTGACAACCTGTGCCGCAGAAAATGCTCATGGCCGCCGCAACGATTATAATCCAATACGCCCGTTTCATCTTAAGTCCCTTTATTAACATCTATCTTCAACTCTCTGATATGACCGCCAGTTAAAAATACCAATCAATTCGCAGATACACAGACGACAAAGGAAAGTCCCTACTTTCCATGCCCGGCATCTTGCTCGTACTCTTCATAATAGCGGATCCCGTTGCGAATGTAAATAATAGATGCCAAAATAGCAGTTCCAGCCGCCGACCACCACAGCAACCACAGAAACCAAATCCAGCCGGGTAAAAAACTTGAGAACTCCGGGCCAAGCAGAATCCCCGCCACCATCGACAACTGCAGAGTTGTCGCAACCTTACCGACAAATATGGGAGCGGTGTAAATCTTCGAAGTGATAAAATAAAGAGTGACGAATCCTAACGTCAAAACCACGTCTTTGCCTATTATCAAGACTACAACTGTTGACGGAAGTGGAAAGCCTTCAACACTTCCCTGCTTCGAGATAAGCAACAGGCAGGCGCTGGTTATAAGCAGTTTGTCCGCCATAGGATCAAGAAAGGCACCGAGTCTTGTAATCTGCCTGTTTCGACGAGCCATATAGCCGTCGACCGCGTCACTAATTGCCATGAACAAAAAAATAAAAATAGCGATATAGCGCATCACGTTGCCGAGTTCAGCATCGTTTATCTTCAACATGCAGCTAATGAACGGAACTATCAGCAGAATCCGAAGAATCGTAATCCGATTGGCCCAACTCAGTTTCATAGCGGATTTATAACCACAAAAGTGTAATTTAGCAAGAAATAGATTGGCCGGCACTTTGGAAATATAAAGGCGATTGTGGATTATCAATGATAAATCGGGTGCTTTTCAATTATCATATGGTCGCCAGGAAATAAAAGCCGGCGGCGATAAGAATAACTCCGGCTACAATCCTTATAGCAGCCACTGTTTTCTTTGCCCTGGCAACCGACTTACCGAAAGAAACACCTAACATAATCGCTGCTAACGGCAAACTGAACCCGATTGCGTAGGTGACCAGTATCGCTAAAGTCCAGAGGGTGTATCCCTGCAGAACGGCTACTCCCAACACAATGAAAATTCCGGGATTGCATGGCATTGAGCAGAATCCGATCCCTCCTCCGATGACGAGGCCGAACAACGCCGCAGGGAAGAGTCCTTTCGGCCGGGATTTGCCTTCGGGAACTTTCCTCTTGGGAAATTTAAAAGGCAGTAATCTGAGCGTACCCAGACCGAAAAAGATTATGATAAATCCGCCAAAAAGCTTCCAGTACCTGCCCAGTGTATTTTGGGCAACCTGGCTTATCAAGCCTGCCATGCTTCCGAGGATGACGGTCGCAATTATTACTCCGAGCATGAAAAAAAGGCCGGCAAATAAAGCCACCTGCCAGCCTCTGCCCTTTCGCGAACCGGAATACCCAACTACGGCTCCTAATATCGGAAAGGTACAGCATGCGCATGCTATCGAACTTATCAGACCCAGAAGAAAGGATGCAAGCAGGACTGTACAGCTAAACGCTCCAGACTCAAGAGTCTGATTGATCCATTCTTGCAATATTCGTCTCCTTATTCAGAGCCGGCATTCGGGCAGCAGCCTGGAACGGTAGCTGTTTTCGGACAACTACTTGGAGTCTCTGTATTTGGACAACCACTCGGAACCGCTGTTTTCGGGCAGCAGGAAGGAGGATTATTCACCTTCTGCTCCGAAGGACACGTTACATTGCCGGGATTGGCCTCAGTGGCCCCACAGGCTTTGCTGGATGAACATGACTTGTTCAATGGACAAAAACCGGCAGAACTAGCACCGCAGGGTGATGAATTAGTCCCGTTTGACAGCACCGAATGGGCCGTTAAAGCACAGGCAGCGATTATTACGAGCACGAATATCACCGTCTTCAAGCTTTTCAAGCTGCCGGAACCGGATGAACAGCAATCGCCGCCCGAGCCTGATGAATCATTGCAGTTCTCGTTCTGTTTTGTCTTTTCTTCATTTATTTCCATATTTTATCCTCAAAACTAACGTTTATTCGTACTTTTCCGAAATAATGACATTAAATTATAAATACGTTTTTACTAACAAATGGTTCGCCCCTTTTCGGCTTATACATTAACTACAATCTTAATATTATAATCGAAAAAGCGAGGTTTATCATGGAATAAATTGTCAAAAGCCGGCGGTATTAACGTATAGTTTGTAAGTGAAATAATTTTTTCTGAAATCTTCGGACTTTCTATTCCCATCTCAACTCGCCAAACCGCCTTTTTTCCACGAATTCCACGTGATTATCAACAAACAATATATTGCATCCGTCTCCCTGATGGTTTTCAGGAGCCAACAACTCAGGCCCTCCAAACTGGTTCCACCCCTCGACTGTCTCAAATACCAGCACAACATCTGGATAAGAATACGCAGTACCGACGGCATTGGGGTTAATCGCGTAATGACTCGGCCCTCCTTCTGCTGACGGGCAGACAAACAGTTCCTCAGTCACATAAGCACTTACGCATTGCAGGAGCAAATCGCACCAACTATCATGTGTAGGGAACTTATTATCATAATCATTATCATATATCAGTATCGCCTTTCCAATCGCTCTTAAATTCGCTGCACATATCGTTCGATTGTATAATTCGCGAGCACGCATAGA
>JBARPZ010000074.1:0-7152 GCA_049643445.1 Sedimentisphaerales bacterium | reverse complement strand
ACCGGCTCGCCGTCAATCAGCAGAAGGACATCTCCGGCAAGAGCGATACTTCCCTGGCGATTTTCTTTCGCTAATTTTTCTGCAATATCCATGAACTCTTCAGAGCCGAACTCGATTATCCTTGCGGATTTGACTTTGTCCTCTTCTTCGTTGACCAGCCTGCTGTCGACCCAGCGGTTTCCTCTTTGGTAATACGCCCGGTCGTTAATCTGCTGGACGTTGGCTATCGAGACGCGGTTCATCTGTGGATCGTAGAAGGCATTTCGCACGTTCAAGGTTACCTGATCTTTTTGTTCATTTAGATTAAAGCCCTGATTGACCCCGCTTATACCGGAGCGGGTACGCATCGCCCGTCTCTCAAGCATTCTTGAAGCTTCACTGAAAACCTCATCTCTGTTGCTAAGTTCGGTTCCCTCGCGTGCGAGAAAAGCCGTGTACTCTGTCAATATGCCGAACTCTGTTGAGAGACGCACAATTTCATCGACGAGTTCCTTGACTTTTGGATCTTTGGCGGATTTGCCCGGGTCGGCCCCCATTTGGCGAACCGCGTCAATAAGCTCTGCGATTTTTCTGCTTGCCCAGAGCCTGGGGACAAAGCCGTTACGGACGTTTGCCTTGTCAAACTTGAAATTGAACTTGAACTGCCGTTTTTTGCCGAGATAGTTGCCGCTGATTTTGAAAGCAATCGGTTTTGTTCCGACATACTGGCCGAGCAGGACGATTTGGTCGCCTTCGAAAAGGTCCGGCAGCTTATGGGGTATGATGTCACGGGTTCGTCCAATTGCAGGCTCGCCGTTTCTTTTCACTACCTGCAGTTTTGGGTTGGCGAGGGTTGGGCCTGTAAGCTGTCCGAACACCTTGCCTATTTTTGCCTCGATGTCTTCATTGGGCAGGACGAATTCGGCCCTTGCCCGTGACTCGGCTGCAATCTTTTCCAGCAGCGCGGCGTTGACATCAAAGCCGACGCCGAAGGTAAATACCCGCCGATTGTGGGGATTCGATTTCATGACAACGTTGCGAATGGCGACTTCTGATGTATTTCCCACGGTGGGCAGGCCATCGGTCAGGAACAAAACAATCGGCAGCATTTCACCTCTTGGCTCCTGATCAAGTGCCTCGCGGAGAGCATCGTGTATGTTTGTTCCTCCGGTTGCCGTGAGGCCTTCGATGTATGCCCTGGCAGCATCTTCGGTTTCTTTGCTTTTTATGACCGGTTTTTCCGAGAACTTCTGGATTGTGTTGTTATAAATGATGATATTAAAGGCTTCACCATTTTTGAGCCCGGCGATAATTTGCAGCGCGGCTTCCTTAACCTGCCTGATCTTTTCGTTTCTCATGCTCCCGGAGCGGTCGATTACCAGTGTCACTTCCCGCATAATCGCGGGGGTGTCGGCGGTCTTTGGCGGCTCGGCAGGCAGGCCGGCAAGTAAGAGAAAATATCCTCCGCCGACCTTTTTATCGGGGTAGGCGAACATTGAAGCGGTTATGCCGTTCTCCTGAAGCAAGTATGACAGCCGGAACGGACCGGGCTCTTTGGCGGCGTCAGCGGCGAGTTTAACAGACATCTGTTTGTTAGTGATTCGTTTTATATTAAGCTTATGGCTGGGCGAATATACCGTCGATATCGGTCGCTTAGACTTGATGTTTGCTGTAACTTTCCACGGTACGGCATACTTCAACGATTCGGTCCTTGGCAGGACATAATCGACGCGATTGCCGTCAACCTCAAGAAGATGCTCGTATGTCAGACGTATCCTTTGTTTGCCTCTGGCCTCAACAGGAAAGACACTTGAGCGGATAAGATTGTAGCCGATGAATTCGGCCAGCGCCGGGTCACGAATTTTCGCAACCAACTGCTGGTATATTCTTTTTGCCTCGTCTTTAGGAAGCACTTCTGCTGTTATCTGGCCATGGGGCCCATCATAAGCAAAGCCCCGTACAACGGCGCCGTCCGGCACGGGAATAATCAGCTCAGCTTCCTGTCGCCGATTGCTTTTGTTTTGCAGCCGAATCTCTATCGTTGTAGTTGCTGTGCTCTCAAGGATATCAATTAGCACGCTGATTTCTGTTATCTCAACAGTTCCACGTCGGTCCGGTGTGAATGCCCGCGCCCGGCACTGTGGGACAATGACATTCGACGCCGGAGGTCTTATCGTTATGTGGTGCATTTGTGCCTGCACCGGTTCGACCAAAACAAAGGCCGCCACTGTCAAGACAATTATTGCAGTGGCTACTATGAGGGTTTGTGTCTTCTTTTTCATTTCTGAGTCCTCTCAAATAAGGTTTCAAAATTGGTTCTCTTACTACATAAATAATACGACATAGGCGGTTGAGAGTTGAGTAAAATGGGTGTAAAATAACATATGAGCTTTTTTACAAAGTATTTACAAACCTTCGACCCGAATTTGGTCTATAATATAAGTAGGTGATATATGGAACAAAAAGCGCACATATTAGTAGTTGAAGATGAGCAGAAAATCCGCTCAGGGCTTAGAGATTTTCTGGAGTTTCACGGCTTTCGTGTTAGCGAAGCTGTAGACGGTCTCGAAGCGCAGCGGGTAGTGGCTGAGAAACGATTTGATTTGATTTTGCTTGACCTGATGCTTCCGAAAATCAGCGGAGAGCAACTATGTACAAGATGGCGCCGAGACGGGATGCAGACTCCGGTCATTATGCTGACGGCCAAGGGTCAGGAAAAAGAAAAAGTGACCGGTTTGAATCTCGGAGCCGATGACTATATCGCCAAGCCATTTTCGCTTGAAGAGCTGCTGGCGCGGATAAAGGCGGTGCTTCGGCGGACGGACCCTGGCCGGGCTGTCGGGCAGGCTTTTAAATTTTCGGATTTCGATGTTGATATTGCAGCTCTGAAAGTTAAACGCGGCGATGAGGAAATGGAAATCAGCAAACGTGAAGCGGCAATCATACGGTATTTTGCCGCGAATCCAAACCGGGTCATTAGCAGGAAAGAACTCTACAAGGCGGTTTGGGACGAGGACATGAGTGAATTGGGCACCAGAACTACAGATATGCACATCGCCAAGCTTCGCAGCAAAATCGAGAAGAACTCAGCCGAGCCGCAGATTATTAAGACGGTTCGCGGTGCCGGCTATAAGTATGAAAATTAACTGCAGCAGGATTAGTTAAAGAAAATGTACACGCGACTTATTATATTATCGTTGATAATTCTTTTGGCCCTGGGTGGTTTGACGATGCTGGGATACCACGCCGTCGAGAAATGGGCGGAGGGTCTGGAGGGGGCGCGTCTTGGTGAATTTGCCGAGGTAGCGGAACAAATCAGGCAGGACGTCAAAGACAAACTTGACGATTTCATGCAGGACGAACAGGACCGCCGTTATACCGATTATAATTATTACTATGTGCCGGACAACGTCGCGCTCAGTCAAGAGCAGCAGGTGACTCTAATGCGTTCGCCGCTTGCGGGCCGGCTGGACAACTCATTCGCTTACGGCAACTTTCAAATCGAGTCGAACGGCACTCTCAATACGCCAAATGATGACATAGTGGAAAGAGAAGGACCAACCGAGGAAAATAAAAAATTGTTTGCTCAAGTGGGGTCGAACCGAAGCAATATAGAAACAAATCTGCTGCCTGTTCTCAAAGGTGTGACGCCGGCTTCATTGAAAGTAACTGCCAGCCCCGAACCCAGTGAATTAAGAAGTTTATACAAGGAGGCATTAGATACTTTTGAAGAAGAACAGGCGGCCAAAGGTAATGTTCTGCAAAGCAAAGGGAGCAAGAGCGAGGGTTTGAGAAGCGGGCAGGGGAAGGCTTTGCCCATCGAGAGTCTACGTTCACAGGGACAGAAGACTCGGGTTATCAGGCAACAGCGTCAGGCATTTATAGGCAATACTTCTGCAAGCCAGGAGCTATTTCAGCAGCAAGTAGCAGAATCTCGTATGCGGGAACAGAATGCGCAAATGCCTTTAAATCAACCGGAGGAGCAGAGTCAGGTAGAGTACCAACCGCAGGCAGCTCAAGTAGCGCAGATGGCGGAACAGTACGCCGGCACGCAGTTGCCGCCGGGGGGGCAAGGTCAAAGTGATACGGTGCAGGTCAAGGTTGGAGGCTTTGAGCCGATAGTTACCGGCGGGGGGAACGCTGAGGAATCCATATTTGGTGGGCAGGTGTTTTTAGTCAGAAATGTAGAAATCGAAGACAAAACTTTTATGCAGGGATTCCAGCTTAGTGAAAAGAAGCTGGTCGATGAGGTCAAAGAGTCCTCAGTGCGGTTGATGCGCGAAGGCATGAGCTTTGAATTACCTCAAACGAATAATGGCTCGGCAGAAAAAGGGGAGGTTGCCTATACAGCAGTCCTGGTTTTTGACTTTGGGGAATTGATATTAAACCTTAAAGAAATCGATCCTGCCTGGATTGCCGAACAGACAAGTGATCTCCGACACTCGTATTTCCATATTATTTTGATAGTTTTTTTAGCGGTAACGCTGGCTCTGGCCAGCTTGTGGCGCAATGCCCGCACGCAGCTCAAATTAGCACAGAAGAAGGATGATTTTATATCCGCTGTCTCGCACGAGCTCAGGACTCCGCTTACTTCGATACGGATGTACTCGGAGATGTTAGAGAAGAACTGGGTCAAATCGGAGGACAAGCTTGCCGAGTATTACGGGAGTATGCGTCAGGAAAGTGAGCGATTGAGCAGGCTTATTGAGAACGTGCTTGACTTTTCGCGGATCCAGAAGGGCCGGAAAAAATATGCATTCAGTTTGGGCGATATCAACCAGAGCGTTGCGGACGTGGTGGAGATGATGAGGCCCTATGCCGCGCAGAACGGCTTTTCGATAAAAACAGAACTCGGGAAACTTGGACAAAGGACTTTTGACCCGGATGCGGTTACACAGATCGTGGTTAACCTGCTCGACAACGCGATCAAGTATGCACGTAATGCAGAGGACAAGACTATTACGATCCGAACCAGAAACGACAGCCGGTTTATTCTGCTCGAAGTCGAGGACCATGGCCCCGGGGTGCCTCATCGACTAAGACATAAGGTTTTTGAGCAGTTCTATCGAACCGGGTCAGAAGCTACGCGTGAAACCACTGGAACGGGATTGGGTCTTGCTCTGGTTAAAAGATTCGCCCAGGCACACGAAGGCTTCGTGGAAATCATCACAGCCAAGCCGAGCGGCGCTATCTTCAGGGTTGCCTTGGCAGCCCAAATGCAGGAGGCGTAAAGACTCCGCCGGTGACGGTTTGGCAGGCAACCGGCAACCTGTTTTGTACGTTTAACTTTTGGAATCCTGGCGGCTTATCTCTTTGGCCGGTCCGAAACATATAAACGAAACAAGGATTAAGCCGGCGCCTGCAAAAAAAAGCATTGTTCGCCGGCGGGGTTCTCTGCAGCGAGTAAGCCACATGGGTAGTGTTTCTTCAGCAGGTTCTCCGCCTGTCTCTTCTGTCAATGCTTTTCTGGCGGCGGCTAATTGCTCGGCGGTTGCTTTTGGGTAGATTGTATTTGCATCTTCGGCTTCTTTGCCGACTGTAACAAGGGCGATACGCTTGATAAGATTAGGGTCGTCTCTTAACTGCTGCAGCAGTGCATCGTAATCGGTGTTCAGGGATTTGAGCTGGTTTGATAATTTCTTCTCATCTTTCAACAATCCTTTGTTATGATAGTATAGAAGCAAATCAGCACAGAGTATAGAACCGCTCAGTGCTGCTGCGCCGATGCTGAAAAAGACAACAAACAAGAACACCCGGATGATATTTTGCCTTCGCAATTTCGTATCTCGTAGATCCTGGATGCGTTTTTGTGTAAATGAGTTTATATGTTTGCTCATTTACGCACATACATTTTACTTATTCAGATTTCACCCCTTCACGAGATTAGAGCCGGAGTATTGTGCGGCTGAGCCAAGGTCTTCACTTATTCTGAGCAGTTGATTGTACTTGCAGATTCTGTCTGTTCGGCAAAGTGAGCCGGTCTTTATCTGACCGACGCCTGTGGCAACAGCCAGGTCGGCGATTGTGCTGTCTTCGGTCTCGCCGCTTCGGTGGCTGATGACGGCTGTCCAGCCTGCTCTACGTGCCATATTGATGGCCTCGAATGTCTCTGTAAGCGTACCTATCTGATTGAGCTTTATCAATATCGAGTTGGCGCTATTCAACTTGATACCTTTTGCGAGACGCCTGGTATTTGTTACGAACAAGTCGTCGCCGACCAGTTGGATCTTGTCGCCGAGCTTTTTGGTAAGTTTGCTCCAGCCGGTCCAGTCATCCTCGGCCAATCCATCTTCGATAGAAATAATGGGATACTTGTCCACCCATTTGGCCCAGTGCGAAATCAAGGCATCGCAGGAGATTTTTTTCTTCGGGCTGGATTTGAAAAACTTGTAGCTGTTTGTTTTGCTGTCGAACATTTCGGTTGCAGCAGGGTCCAGTGCGATTGCGACGTCCTTACCGGCTTTGTAGCCTGCTTTTTTGATGGCGGTCATAATGACTTCCAGGGCCTCCTCGTTGCTTTTGAGCATTGGGGCAAAACCGCCTTCATCGCCGACCGATGTGGCATAACCTTTTTTGGTCAGGACGCCCTTGAGTGTATGGAAGACTTCCGCTCCCATCTGCAATGCCTGCGGGAAAGTTTTGGCGCCTACCGGCATAATCATAAATTCCTGGAAGTCGACATTGTTATCCGAGTGTTTTCCTCCGTTTAGAATATTCATCATCGGCACGGGCAGGATATTTGCATTGCAGCCGCCTAAATAGCGGTACAGAGGCAAGCCGGCCGAATCCGCAGCCGCCTTTGCCGCCGCTAACGAAACACCCAATATTGCATTTGCACCGAACTTGCCTTTGTTGGCCGTACCGTCCATCTCAATCATCAGACTGTCGAGCTCTTCCTGCTGCGTGGCGTCTATACCAACAACTTCAGGCCCGATAACTTCGTTTACGTTTTTGACGGCCCTGGTAACGCCTTTGCCCATATAGCGTTTTGCCTTTGTGTCGCGAAGCTCTATTGCTTCGTAGGCGCCTGTGCTGGCTCCGGATGGTACCGCTGCCCTGCCGAACGAACCGTCATCAAGCAGCACATCAACTTCAACCGTAGGGTTGCCGCGGGAATCGAGTATTTCCCTTGCCATTACATCAACAATCGTTGTGAACATCTTGTATCCTTTC
>JBARPZ010000073.1:0-19568 GCA_049643445.1 Sedimentisphaerales bacterium | reverse complement strand
AGATATATCAAGGATCCTGGAGGAGCATAGAAAGGACAGGGGAGGGCTTATCGCCATTCTGGAAGAAATCCAGGCTGAATATGGGTATCTTCCCGAAAAGTCGCTTAGAATAGCAAGTGAGAAAACGGGCCGACCTTTGGTCGATGTATATAGTGTTGCCACGTTCTACCGTTCGTTCAGTCTGAAACCAAGGGGCAGGCATCTTGTCTGCGCGTGTCTTGGGACAGCCTGCCACGTCCGAGGCGCGCCAAGAATTGTCGAAGAACTGAAGCAACAGCTCGGAATCAAGGCCGGAGAAACGACTCCCGACAAGGAATTTTCACTGGAGACGGTGAACTGCTTAGGTGCCTGTGCGCTTGGGCCGGTTGTTGTTATCGACGGGCACTACTTCTCAAAAGTCAGAAAATCGAGAATTAGTCAACTATTAGAGCAAGCTCGGAATGGATTTGGCAAACTTGATATACGAAAGGATAAAGGGATCTTCCCAATCAATGTAAACTGTCCCCATTGTAACCACAGCCTCAATGACGAGACCTTTGAAATTGACGGCCACCCATCAATCCGGGTGACCATATCCTCCGACCACAAGCAAGGCTGGCTCAGACTTTCCAGCCTGTATGGCAGTTACAATTATGATTCCGAGTTTGACATCTCCACAGGCTCGGTGGCGAGCTTTCTTTGCCCGCATTGTGCCGTGGAATTTCACAGCACGCTGGATTGTTCGGTGTGCACCTCGCCGATGGTGCCGATGCTCGTTGATGGCGGAGGTATAGTACAAATTTGTTCGCGCCGTGGATGCAAAAACCATATGTTGGATTTGGTATAAGTTAAGGTTAATAGAAAGGGAACCCGCGCGTTTGACGTGAGGTCGCCGCGCGGTGCCGAAATGCTGAGATTATCTTCTATAGATGAGCTAAAAGAATTACAGAGTGTGCTTTTTGACACCACTAACGAACGCATTCCTTGCATAGTTATTCCCACAGGGACGTGCGGACAAGCCAGCGGCGCCAATGACCTTGTTCGTGTGGCCAAACGCGAGATTCTGGCAAAGGGCCTGACTAAGAAGGTTCGTCTCCGCATCAGCGGATGCCATGGGTTCTGCCAGATGGAGCCCTCTGTACTTGTCGAACCCCGCCGGGTGTTTTACCCGAGGGTCGGCCTCAAAGAGATGGAACGTATTGTCGAGGCCGCAGCAGGGGACAAAGTGCTCACAGATATTCTTTTCGTAGACCAGGAAACGGGCAAGAACATCGAACGGCAGGATGATATACCGTTCTTTAGCAAACAGGCGCGCAGGATTCTTTCATGGAACGAGAAGGTGGATCCTATCCGCATTTATGATTACATCAAAGCGGGTGGTTATTCGCTGTTGGCAAAAGTACTTGCCAAAGGCAGCCCCGTCTGGGTGGTAGAAGAAGTTAGACGTTCGGGATTACGCGGCCGCGGCGGCGGCGGTTTCCCCACAGGATTGAAATGGGAATTACTGGCTAAGCAATCCAGCAACGACGGCAAGTTCCTCATCTGCAACGCTGACGAGGGTGACCCAGGTGCCTATATGGACCGCAGCGTGCTGGAAGGAAACCCGCACAGCATCATCGAAGGAATGATAATCGGTGCCTATGGGACCGGCGCTGAAGAGGGTATAGTCTATGTCCGCAACGAATACCCAATTGCGATCAAGCATTTGAATATCGCCCTGAAACAAGCAAGACAACTCGGTCTTTTGGGAGAGAATATTCTCAGAACCGGTTTTTCATTTGATATTAATCTGGTCAAGGGAGCAGGCGCATTTGTGTGCGGTGAGGAGACGGCGCTGATACGCTCCATCGAAGGAAAGATGGGTGAGCCGCGCCAGCGGCCGCCTTTTCCCATCCAGAAAGGCATTGAGGGCAAACCTACAGCAATTAACAATGTTGAGACATGGGCAAACATTCCACTTATCTTCAGACTCGGGGCCAGGAAGTTTGCGAAAATAGGCACTGAGGGCAACAGCGGCACGAAGATTTTCAGTCTGGTCGGCAAAATCAAGAATACCGGCCTTGTCGAAGTACCAATGGGAATGACTATCAAGGAAATTGTCTACGATATCGGCGGCGGCTCGGCAGGCAAGGCCAGGATAAAGGCGGTTCAGACGGGTGGGCCGTCCGGGGGATGTATTCCTTCCGATATGTTTGATTTGCCGGTTGATTACGAAAGCCTGGCCGATGCCGGCTCGATTATGGGTTCAGGCGGCATGATTGTTATGGATGAAAACACCTGTATGGTAGATATCGCCAAATACTTTATGAATTTCCTGAAGGATGAATCCTGCGGCAAATGTTTCACCTGCCGCAAGGGCATACAACGAATGTACGAGATTCTCGACGATATCTCAAAAGGTAAGGGAACACTTGAATACTTAGACATCCTGAAAGAATTAGCAGAGGCAGTGAAAGATACAACGATGTGCGGCCTGGGGCAGACTGCGTCGAATCCTGTTCTAAGCACCCTACGTTACTTCCAAAATGAGTACCGCAGACACATCATCGATAAAAAGTGTGATGCTTTCGTGTGCAAAGAGCTGGTGGGTGCGCCCTGCCAGGCCGGCTGCCCCCTGGGCACGGAGGTATGGCGTTATGTGGCCCTCATTGAAAAGGGTAAATACGAAGAAGCCTACAAAGTTATCAGGGAGGTCAATCCGTTCCCATCGGTCTGTGCCCGGGTTTGTGGTCGCAAGTGCGAAACCAGATGCAATCTTGCTACCAGTGGCGGTGAAGCCATTGCCATTCGAGCAATGAAAAGATTTATCACAGACCGTATTGACCCCTCGGTTTATAAACCCGTCAGAACCGGTCGCCAGGACAAGCATGCTCACAAAGTAGCCGTTGTAGGTTCGGGCCCCGGTGGCCTCTCGGCCGCTCATTATCTTTCTCTGCTTGGCTACAAAGTGACGCTCATTGAAGCAGGAGATCAGCCGGGCGGAATGCTTATCAGTTGTATTCCTGCTTATCGCCTGCCCCGGGATGTGGCACGCAAGGAGATAGAATCGCTCCTTGATGAAAACATCACCCTCATGTGTGGAACATCCCTGGGTCGGGACATAACCATCGACGAACTTTTCAGGGACGGCTTCCAGGCTGTTTTTCTTGCAATCGGGGCAGACAAGAGCTGGCGTTTGGGTATTGAAGGAGAAGATACTAAAGGAGTGTATTCCTCCATGCACTTCCTGAAGGCTTTTAACCTGCGAGGCGAGGAAATGGCAAAGGGACACGTGGGTATCGTTGGCGGCGGTAATTCCGCCGTGGACGCCACAAGAGTGGCTATTCGTCAGAAAAAAGTCAAAAGTGTAACGCTGCTCTACCGCCGTACATCCCAGGAGATGCCTGCTTATGCCGAAGAAGTCGAAGCAGCTCTGGAGGAAGGTATAAGGCTTGAAACACTGGTCTCGCCAACAAGTATACGTTACATCAAAGCTGCTGAAGCGGAGGGGGTGAAAGTTGAAACATTTGTCGAACCGGTAAAAATAGATGCGCGAAACGGACGCCTGGCCGATATCAAGTGCGTCAGAAACAAGTTGGGTGATATTGACTCGAGCGGCCGACGCAAACCCGTTCCCATACCCGGTACTGAGTTCACTATCGCCCTGGATACCTTGATAGTAGCTATCGGCGAACGTCCGGACAGCGATTGCCTTGCTTCCATGGGTTTGGAACTTGATAAGGGCGGCAGATTGCGGGTTGACGCGAAAACCCTTTGCACTAATCGAGAAGGCGTGTTCGCCGGGGGCGACCTGGTGACGGGCCCTAATACTGTGGTTAATGCCATTGCAGCAGGCAGAAAGGCGGCGGGAGTTATAGACCGCTATCTTCGTGGCGAAGAACTTGTCGAGCCGCCCAAAGTAAAACTGCCGGCGGTTTTCATAGAACCTGCTGGTTTCAGCGATGAAGATCTTGAAGATGTGGCAAGAGTAGAACCTGCTACGCTAGACGCCAAATCAAGGAAGAAGAACTTTGCGGAAGTGGAGAGACAATTGTCTGTTGAACAAGCGACCCGCGAAGCCCGAAGATGTCTGAGGTGCGACCTGGAGTTCACACAGCGTAACGAAAATGAAGAGGCCAAATGTGTAGTGGAGGAAAAGTCGGCATGATTACGTTGAGAATAAATGGGTTGGATGTTTCAGTCGAGGAAGGCTCTACACTGCTGGAAGCCGCAAGGTTTCTGGGCTTTCCGATTCCTACCCTCTGCCACAACGATGGGTTGTCGCCCTATGGCGCCTGTCGGCTGTGCGTGGTCGAAATTGGAGAAGGGCCGAAAGCAAAACTGGTATCCTCGTGCACCTACCCCGCCGAAGAAGGGCTCAAGGTGCGCACAGCATCGGAACGAGTGCTAAGGGCGCGTAGGATGATTTTGGAGCTGCTGCTGGCTTCCTGTCCTCAATCCAAGATAATCCAGGACCTTGCATCGGCGCACGGTATTCGCCGGCAGCGCTTCAAGCAGGAGCACGAGGATTGTATCCTCTGCGGTCTATGTGTGCGAATGTGCGAGGAACAAATGATGGCCAAAGCCATCGGATTCCGCAACAGAGGCGAGAAGAGGAGCATCGGCACACCGTTTGATATTAAATCCGATGTTTGCCGGTTGTGCGGCGGCTGTATGTATGTATGCCCGGCCTGCCAGCTTCGCTGCACATACACCGAACCCGAAAAAGCAATCTGCGGAGGCTGCGCGAATTTAACCCCGCCCTGCATTGAGAAAGACCAGTTTGATGATATGATGTGCTACATGAGTCCGTGTGTAGCTTGTGAGATAAAAAAAGATTAACAATAGTAAAGGAGCCAAATAAAATGTCACTTACGCTCTCAAAGATAAATGCTTCGGCTGCAACCCTGACGAAGAACAGGACAGAAGGTTCAGTTGTGCCTTCCTCAGGAATGTGTGTTACCTGTGTGGACGGCTGCATCGGTATGTGTGAGATAGGCAAGAGTGCCTACCGCGGCCACGAAGTCATCTATCCGCAGCCGTTTGGTGTGATAACAACCGCCGCTGAAAAAACCTATCCGGCGGACTATTCGCATTTCAACATTATGGGAACCGCCGTCGGCGCACACGGAATTGAGGCCGACAGCGACAAGGCAATCTTTCCCGCCGTCAATCTGGAGGTTACCTTCGGGCACGATAAGGGTATAAAGTTCCGCTATCCGTGGGGCATCCCGGGGATTGGTTCAACAAATATCGCCAGGAACAACTGGGAAGGTTTGGCTATTGGTTCTGCCCTGGCAGGAACGGGGCTGACCATTGGTGAGAACGTTGCCGGAATGGACACCGAAGCCGTTATCGAGAACGGCCGGGTGGTCGATACGGTTGACCTCAAACGCCGTGTGAAGCTCTATAAAGACAATCAGCGGGATGGCTACGGCGCCATCATCGTGCAGGCAAATGTTGAGGATACACGATTAGGTGTACAGGAATATGCCATTGAAAAACTCGGTGTAGAATGCGTGGAGCTCAAGTGGGGACAGGGCGCCAAGGACATCGGCGGAGAAGTGAAAATCACAGACATCAAAAAGGCCCAACTGTTGTACGAGCGTGGTTACATAGTCCTGCCGAACCCGACTGATCCAGATGTTATCAAGGCTTTTGAACGAGGTGCGTTCAAAGAGTTTGAGAGACACTCGAGGGTGGGGATGGTAACCGAGGAATCATTTGCCAAGCGGGTGAAAGAGCTGCGTAATGCCGGTGCCAAATACGTCTCTCTCAAAACCGGGGCCTATCGACCGGCGGACCTGGCGAGGGCGGTTTTGTTTGCTTCACGCTACAAAATCGACCTTCTAACTGTCGATGGTGCGGGCGGCGGCACCGGTATGAGCCCCTGGCGGATGATGAATGAGTGGGGCGTCCCTCCTGTCCACCTGCACTCGCTTTTGTATCAGTATGCCAAACGTATTGCCGATAAGGGGGGGTATCTACCCGCACTGGCTTTGGCTGGTGGCTTTGCTTTTGAAGACCAAATCTTCAAAGGACTTGCTCTTGGTGCACCGTTTGTAAAGCTGATTGGCATGGCCCGGGCCCCAATAGCCGCGGCGATGGTAGGTAAAACAATCGGACGCACGATTGATGAAAACGAAGTGCCGGTTTACATCGAACGCTTCGGAAATTCCAAAGATGAAATCTTCGTAACCGCGAGTGCGCTACGCAAGCAACTGGGGGACAAGGAATTTGAAAAACTTCCGACCGGTGCCCTTGGGCTTTACACTTATTACGAACGACTTGCCCAGGGCTTGCGTCAGCTAATGGCTGGAAGTCGCAAGTTTGCCGTAGAACATATAGCGAGGGATGACATAGCAGCTCTGACGCGTGAGGCAGCAGAAGTCAGTGGGATTCAATACGTAATGGATATGGAGCAAGGAAAGGTTGATAGAATCCTTAACAGTTAAAATCGCTAATGCTCTGCTAATGCAGAGTCTTGTAAATAACCGCGCTGCTTTTGTTCAATAACTCCTGTCTTTCGGTTGCTAAGCTGACAGTTGTTGGCAAAGCCCAGTCTTGTAAGCTCCAGCATAACCGCAAGATAATCATGCAACTGCCTTGTGTATTATTAGGCATTCTAATATCATATATCACTATTAACCTCTTGAACTATAACATATAAATAACGTATACTATGTATATTGCAAGTTTCAGAGGCAATTGCCTTTGAGTATATTATTAGGATAACTTATTTCAATAATTAGCACTGCGAATTAGAAATCGCAATTTTTGACGGAGGTTATCGGAATGGAAGTAAACACAATAATCAAAGTGGAAGCAAACATCATCACCAAAAGCGTTTACGAGCATCTTCTGAGCCGTAATCCTGGTGAGGTTGAATTCCACCAGGCGGTAAAAGAAGTGTTGGATTCTCTCGGGCCGGTACTCGATAAGCATCCGGAATACGTCGATGCCAAGATTCTTGACAGGATTGTCGAGCCGGAAAGGCAGATTATGTTCCGCGTGCCGTGGCACGATGACAAAGGCAACGTCCATGTCAACCGCGGATTTAGATTTGAGTTCAACAGCGCGCTCGGCCCGTACAAGGGCGGCCTGAGATTCCACCCTACCGTCAACGCAAGTATCCTGAAATTCCTTGGGTTTGAGCAGGTCTTTAAAAATTCTCTTACTACTCTGCCAATGGGTGGAGGCAAAGGCGGCTCAGACTTTGACCCCAAGGGCAAGACCGACAACGAAGTTATGCGTTTTTGCCAGAGCTTTATGACCGAGCTTTTCCGCCATGTTGGCCCTAACACGGACGTGCCTGCAGGTGATATCGGCGTCAGCGGGCGCGAAATCGGCTTTATGTTCGGCCAGTACAAACGTCTACGCAATGAGTTCACCGGCATTCTCACAGGTAAAGCATTGAACTGGGGCGGTTCACTAATTCGCCCGGAAGCAACCGGCTATGGCTGTGTGTACTTCGCCGAAGAAATGCTAAAGACCCGTGGCGAGAACTTTGTAGGTAAGGTCTGTACGGTATCAGGTTCTGGAAACGTCGCGCAATACACCGTAGAAAAACTCAATCAGCTCGGTGCAAAGGCTGTCAGCCTCTCTGACTCCAACGGTACAATCTATGATCCCGATGGGATTAACGATGAAAAACTCGCCTTTGTCTTGGACCTTAAGAACATACGACGTGGGCGCATCAAGGAATATGCCGAGAAATTTGGCGTCGAATACCTCGATGGAAAACGGCCCTGGGGCATTAAATGTGACTGTGCCTTCCCGAGCGCAACCCAGAATGAAATTGATGCCGACGATGCAAAAACACTGCTCAAGAATGGATGCATTCTTGTTGCTGAGGGTGCCAATATGCCGAGTACACCGGAGGCAATAGAACAGTACCTCGCCAACAAGATACTCTATGGCCCTGCCAAGGCCGCTAACGCTGGTGGTGTTGCCACTTCCGGCCTGGAGATGTCGCAAAACTCGCTGCGCCTTTCCTGGACGCGAGAAGAAGTCGATGAACGGCTGCACAACATTATGATTGCAATCCACAAGCAATGTTACGAGGCCGCCGAAGAATACGGCCAGGCGGGCAACCTTGTGATGGGGGCTAACATCGCAGGTTTCGTCAAAGTGGCCGACGCAATGCTCGACCAGGGCCTCGTATAAAAAAATCCCGCTATAGACCCTAAAGGGTGCTTGCCTTGGCAAGCGCCCTTTTTTATTGCGTAACTTCAGAGATGCCATTACAATTTGCTGCGATGGAAAAAGACGTGGACATTAACAAAGTCGCTTGTCAGCACCTCGAGATGGATGAGTTCTTTACGGGCGGTTTTTCAATAAAGGGACATAAAGTCGTGCAGGACAATGCAGAACCAGAAGAATCGACCATCAATTCGGTTGTCGAACTTGAAAAAGTTGCCGATGAAGTTCGCCAATGCCATAAATGTGACCTGGGATCGTCAAGAACTAATGCCGTTCCGGGTGAGGGCAACCCGAACGCCCGTATAATGTTTGTTGGAGAAGCACCTGGTGCCGATGAAGATGCACAGGGCCGACCTTTTGTCGGAAGAGCCGGGAAACTACTGGATAAGATAATCACAGCCTGTGGACTGAAACGCAGCGATGTCTTTATTGGCAATATCCTGAAGTGTCGCCCGCCGGAGAATCGCGACCCGACCGCCGAGGAAATAATAAGCTGTCTGCCATATCTTCAAAGACAGATTGAGATAATAAACCCTGAGATTATTTTAGCTCTGGGTGCTCATGCCGCCAGGACATTGTTAAACACCAATAAATCGATTGGCCAAATGCGAGGGCAATTCCACCAATACTATTCCGGCCTCGGCAAACCACCTATAAAACTTATGCCGACATACCATACTGCCTACCTTTTGCGTAATTACTCGCAGGAAAACCGCCAGAGGGTTTGGGAGGATATGAAAAAGGTTTTGGCCGAGCTTGGCCTCCAAATTCCGGAACGGGGAAAAAGATAATCCGGTTTCAAGCCCCAAGAATCAACTTTTTGGCAGATTACGGCACTTTTACAAAACCACAATCCAAGCAAATAATGCTTTTTTCGCTTAAAAACAGATATTTATGAAAAATTGCCTGTTTCACGAAAAAAAGTACAAAAATATTAAAATAATTTTTATTTTTTTGTTGACTTCACCGCTGTACCCACTGTACAATGTATTTAATTGGAGAGGGTGCAAAGGTGTATACACACCTTATGAACCCTCATACTTTACGATGAGACATGGCTTTGATACATAAGGAATGGGTGAAAAAATGAGAAGAAACCAGAGGAGTACGATGAAGTCAGCATTAGTTTTCTCAATCATTTCAATCAGTATTTTACTTGCAGGTTCTGCACAAGCAGCATGGGTTCCCTTAACTGGTGATGATTTTATCTCTATCAGTTCTATACCCACTGGAGGTCTCGAGGTAGGTGACAAACTGTTTTCAGGATTCGAAGTGACTGGTCTTGCCTCTGGAGGTTCGCCTCAACCAAGTGCAGTTACTGTAATGGTACAGGGTGGCCAGAACGACGCAACGGGTGACTACGGTTTGAGGCTTCGCCTTGCATGGAATGCTGGTGCCGACCAACTCATAAACGCTGCTATAAACTTCAAGGTTTCTATCCTTCCCGACTACGATCCATATTTTATTACTGACGCTACATTGTGGCTCGCAACAGCCAGTGCCGCCGGCACGGGTCTGGTCCAGGCTACTGAAAACATCTTTGATGCTGATTTATTGGGAAAATGTCTTGCTTCATTGGGTGCATCATCGGAAGCGGATGACTATGGCGCTTTTCTGATGGATAGTAGTCTCCTTTGCGGAAACGGCGGCGTGCCTGTAGAAATGAAAGATATATGGGTCCGCATGGGTGTAACTGTCCAAGGCGGCGATGCAGGCTCTGCAGGTCTCCATGAAGCCTTCATGCTCTACAGCCAGGTTCCAGAGCCGGCCACAATACTTATGCTTGGTTTGGGTTCATTAGCTTTGTTAAGAAGACGTAAAAGATAATTTTATCGGTATAATTTATAAAACAAATCCAAAGGCTGTGAGTTTTCGCAGCCTTTTTTATTTTCCCTTAATTGATAAATACAACGCAAGTGAACTATTCAAGCCACTTATTTTAATCCTCAAAGCACCCTCAGAGGTTTGAAATGAATTGAAATTACCAATTCGCCAAAATAATCGACCTTTTTTCATGACCTTGAGTTTTTACAGCCCGGCGATTCCGAAACCGAGGCCGTAAAATCGCCTTTAGCTTTAGAAACCTTCTTTGAGACCTAGTCCAACAATCTCGAAATCGATGATTCTTTTTCACCCGAAAACAAGCTTTTTACATAGAAAATGAGCATGCCGCCGAAAAACAAGAAATATTCTCAATATATTTCAATTTTTATATTGACTTTACCGCAATATACGTTGTAAAATTACTATTATGGGTTAATGTTTTTTTGTATTTTAATACATCTTTAATATAAGAAGTTTCCTTTAATTTCAGAAAAGTATTGTATGTATACAAAGGAGGGTATTATGAAAGCTCGTGTTTTTGTAACATTCATTGTTTTTTTGTCTATCGCTTTTCTATCAACTTCAGCTCAAGGTGTGGTAATACCTCTCAGTACTCACAGCTCAGGGCCCAGCGTCCCCGCAAGTTGGCTGGACGCAAGCATGAATTTGTCTGTCGCCGACGTTGGGTATTGGGAACTGACGCTTGCTGTATCAAACCTGACTCCTGAAAACGCCGGCGACACTGCCTTTGATATGAGTAAGCTCTATTTCAATACCAGTGCGCCCATATCAAGCCTAACGCTTAATTCGGTATCGGTCGGTAACGTGAGTGATTGGACACTGACTCTTAATATGGACAACATTCAATGCGATGGTTTTGGCATGTTCGATATAAGCATCATAACCAGCGACATAACTTCTATATATATCGATGAACAGGAAACCGTAACATTCAAAATAACAATTGACGGTGGTACTCCTCCATATTCAGATACTGATTTCTATGACCTGTCGTTTCAAAACGATCACCACATATTAGCATACGGTGCCGCAAAGTTCATTCATGGTGGGCCAGGGGACTTAAGTGCCTATGGGGGCTACGTACCTGAGCCGGCCACAATACTCATGCTTGGTTCAGGTGCATTAGCATTGTTGAGAAAACGCAGGGATTGATGTACAGACCGGAATTTCGATAATGGATCAAGGGGCTGTGCATTTTTCACAGCCTTTTTTATTTACCCCACATCGCAAAAGTCACAGAATCTCTTGAAATCGTTCCACCATGTTTTGCCATCACATTATTCCAGGAAAGCTGGTATTCAATTCAACTGAGGATTCGACAGACCGATTCGGATGGATTTAATCTCTTGGGACTTTTGTGATTTGCTTTGTCAGTTCGGCCAGCAATGCGTGCATTTGGGAGTCGCTTTGCTCAGCCTGGCTAATCTTGCTGCAGGCGTGCATTACGGTAGTATGGTCCCGGCCGCCCAAATGCCCTCCAATTTCTTCGAGGCTGTGTTTCGTTAGATTTCTCGCTAAATACATACAAATCTGGCGGGGCATAGTGATGCTTTGACTGCGTCTTTTGCTCTGCAAATCCGCAAGACGAACATCAAAATGCCCGGTGACCACTTCGATAATATCAGTAATACTTATATATCGGGCCGCTGATTCAATTTGCCCTTCCAGAGCTATCTGGGCCAACTCAAGTGTAATCGGCTTGCCGGTAGTAGTTGACACAGCGTAGAGAGTCGTCAAAGCGCCTTCCAATTCCCTGATATTTGCATGTGCTTTACGGGCAATGTATTCAGCTATTTCATCGGATATACTTATACCGCGAACATGGGCTTTCTTTTGCACAATTGCCACCCTCGTCTCATAGCTTGGCGGGTCGATTCTGGTGACCAGACCCCAGTTAAACCGGCTGATAAGACGTTCCTCAAGTGAGGGTATCTTCCCCGGCGGGCTGTCGGCGCTAAGGATAATTTGTTTACCGTTGTTATAAAGGGCATTAAAGGTATGAAAGAACTCTTCCTGGCTTTGCTCGCGTTCGCGAAAGAACTGAACATCGTCGATCACCAGCGTATCGACAGTGCGAAACTGGCTTTGAAAGCCGGCCAAATTCCCTGTCTCGATCGCCCGAATGAATCTGTTGATGAAATCTTCACAGCTCAAAAACTGAATAACCGCCTTATCAAATTTCTGCCGGACCTCGCAACAGACAGCGTGCAAAAGGTGGGTCTTGCCAAGGCCGGAACTGCCGTAAAGAAAAAGAGGATTGTAAGTATCGCCCAATGAATGGCTTACTGCAATACAACTCGCGTGGCCAAGGCGGTTGCTTGGCCCCACTACAAAATTATCAAACGTATAATCGGGATGAAGTTTAAGCCCGGGCGTGCCTCGATCAGAGCGACGCTCAGACTCGTCCCGGGTAACAATGTTAAAATCCACTGTTACAAGATGGCCGGTTATTTGTTGAGCCGCCTGTGTAAAGCTATTTTTGCAATTGTCCTGTAAGAACTGAACGGTTGCCTCATCTGGGCAACCAACTTCAAGTGAACCCCCGCTCAGGTGTGTAACCGTTAACTTCTCAAACCACCTCCGAACATTGGCCGGATCAATTGCTTTTACACAATCAATAATATCAACGAAAATGTCTTCAACTTCCCGAACTGCCAAGACCACCCTCCTTTGCGAAAGGCCTACCTAATCTGCGCTCTATGAAAACAAAAAATAACCATCAAAAACTTCCCTGTTAAAAACTCTTACAAAGTCGAGAACAGGCAAACACTCCTGCCTGAGCAAATCCGCTAATCGAAATCTAATTTGAATCGCTCGATTTGTCAAAAAAAAACATGCAGAAAAAACAAAAATGTGCATATTTCTTCGGACCGACAAGCTGTCCCAATAGAAAGCAAAGAGCCTAAAAAATTCAAAAGAGTAAATCCGGGGAATTGCGAGATCAATAGTTTTCGCTTTACGCTTTCCGCTATTTTCTATACGCTATACCATATACGCTACAATTAAGGAAGAAATCATGGGAATTTTCACTAAGACAGCAGGATACTTCAAAGACCGGTTGGGCAAAACGCGTGACAAAATTACCAGTTCGCTCTCTTCGGTACTCACTCTGGGCAGAAATATCGACGAAACCCTGCTCGATGAGCTGGAAGAAACGCTGATAAGCGACGATATTGGTGTAGAAACGACGGACAAGCTTGTATCCGGCCTGCGAGATGCTTACCGCAGCAGGCAAATCGCAACAACCGACGAAATAATACCGTTTCTCAAGAAGCACATCAAAAGCTATTGGCCGGACCGCGATAGACAATTACATACTGCCCAGCACCCCCCTACCGTCATCCTGGTTGCCGGCGTCAACGGCACCGGAAAAACCACCAGTATCGCCAAACTCGCACATATATTTACCAAGGATAACAAAACCGTTGTGCTCGCCGCCTGCGATACCTTCCGTGCCGCTGCTGTAGAGCAACTATCCATCTGGGCTGAACGCATTGGCGTACAAATCGTAAAACACAAAACCGGCAGCGACCCGGCAGCGGTCGCTTTTGACGCCTGTGAAGCCGCCGTTGCAAGAGGCACAGATATCCTGATTCTCGACACAGCCGGCCGATTGCACACGAAAAAGGACTTGATGCAGCAATTGACCAAAATTCGAGACGTAGTGGCCCGAAAAATCCCCGGCACGCCGAATGAAGTATTGCTCGTCCTCGATGCCACTACCGGCCAGAATGCTATCATCCAGGCAAAAATGTTCACAGAAGCAATTAACGTCACAGGAATATTCCTGGCCAAACTCGACGGTACAGCACGCGGTGGAATTGTCATCGCTATTAAAGACCAACTCGACATACCGGTAAAATTCGTCGGCCTCGGTGAAAAACCAGAAGATATTGCTGAGTTCAACCCGGAGACATTCGTGGAGGCGTTGTTTAATTAACAAGCATTTTTCGGAGGAGCACACAATGAAAGCATCAGCAATCACAGCAATGAAAGCAAGCAAATTGCTGCTGGCCGGTTTACTGACAACAGTTTTATCCAGCACTACCTTCGCCGAAGAAAGAATCGTTAAGTATCAGCCAAAGTCCGGACCATTGCTTTGGCCCTCGGAGCCCCCAGAGGATATTCCCTTCCAACAATCCAAACAACTGGTCGGGATAATATTTACAGGCGTCCATAGTGATTACAGAGTAGCGGACACATGGTATCCTTCCTGGGCCTCGGACGACAATCTGTATTCTCCATGGACAGACGGACAAACCGATGGAATGAGGTCCAGCTCCGGCGGGCGCAACGCGACTACCGGCCAGGCCGTAATGATTGGCGACGACCCGCTTAATCTCAAAATCAAGACGCTTGGCACAACTAAGGGCGACCCCCATCCATACCAGGGACGCTATCCCTGCGGAAGTCTTGTTTACAACGGCGTCTGGTATTACGGCACCTACTGTTTAGGCCCTGCTGGAAGCGTTATGCACGATGGTAAGAGATGGAATTGGCCGGTATTGGGCCCGATTCCCGGATTCCGAATCTCCACCGACTATGGCAAAACCTGGACGGACTCCCCACACACCCCTGCCATGCCCCTTTTCCCAGAACCTGCAAAATTTATGGGCCCCCTAAAAATCGGCTCACCAAAATTCATCGACTTCGGAAAAAATATGGAGCATTCACCAGACGGCAAAGCTTACCTCGTCGGTTACGGGGCTGAAGAAAACGACCCAAAGCCGCGGTATGCCAACCTGAGTTGGATATCCGGCGACCAGATTTATCTGACCCGCGTTACACCGAGCATCAAAAACATAAACGATGAATCAAAATATGAGTACTTTGCCGGATACGATAAGAATGGTAAGCCTGTCTGGTCCTATGACTTTAAAAACATCAAGCCACTGCTGGAATGGAACAACAATATGGGCTGCGTCACGATTACTTACAACGCGCCGCTCAAGAAATACCTGATGTGTATAACCGATGGTTGGCCGACGGTCGCGAAAATGAATTCTTACATCCTCGAATCAGATAAGATTACAGGCCAGTGGAAGCTCGTAACATATATGAAGGAGTTCGGCGAACAGGGGTATTTCCTCAATTTCCCCTCTAAATTTATCAGCAAAGACGGACTAACGCTCTGGCTGTGCTATTCAGGCAACTTCAGTCAGGGCTGGAATAACATCCGATTCAAGGCTAAACCTGCCGGCAGCCGCTACGGCCTTGTCCTGCAAGAGGTCAAACTATTAAATCCCACTACGCGCCGACAGTACAAAAAGAAGCAGAACCAACGGCAGCAAAAAGACCCGCTTAAGAGCAATAGCAACATCGCTCTTAAAGCCACTGTAACTGCCTCATCAACCTACGAAGGCTACACCGCTGAGGCTGTTATTGATGGAATCGTGGGCGGCTACCCGGAAGATATATCAGCCGAGTGGGCTGCTGACGGCGAAAAGACATCGGCAACATTGCGATTGAACTGGGACAAACCACAAATTATTAACCGCATCTGGCTTTTTGACAGACCTAACACACACGCCGACCAGGTTACCGCCGGTAAGCTCATCTTAAGTGATGGCAGCTCGATAAATTTTGGTGAGCTGCCAGACGACGCCTCAGCAGCCAAAGAAATCACCTTCCCACCGAAAAAAATAACCTGGCTAAAGTTTGTCGTCAGTTCCGTCAAGCCCCAAACACAGAATATCGGATTAGCTGAAATCGCAGTTTTCAGTACTGAAACTTATTAGTAAAGGTCTGAGCAATGATTTCTTTCAATATTTTATTTAACAGAGCTTTCGCATATCTCATGTTTGCACTTTTGATATCTATAAACACATGCTCAGAAAATGCTTATTCCCCTCCAAAACCCGTTCCGCGTATGCAGGTCATACCACTGCCCTATCATCAGGCCTCGTTTCAGCGAGACGGCGTTGAAATTGCCCGATACCACTTCGGTACTGCTCTTCATCGTCCATTTATATTTCCAGTAATCGGCCCTTCTAGCCGCTCCCTCACACGAATGGGCCACCCACACGACCCTGAATCACACAGCCACCACAACTCAGTCTGGATTTCACACAATGATATCGATGGCATAAATTTCTGGAGCGACGGCGGCAAAGGAAAAATTCGCCACAAACGGATTATCAAATTTGAAGACAGCGACCAGGCTTGCTCTATAACCACGGAAAATCAATGGCTTGCCGACACAAACAAAGTTCTTCTTTTGGAAACACGCCGGGTAACAGCCGTATCGCTCGACGATTCAGAGTGGCTGTTAATTATCGATATAGAATTTAAGGCAAACGATAAACCAGTTACACTTGGAAAAACTCCTTTTGGAATGATTGGTGTCCGAATGGCAAAAACCATCGGTGTCAACGACGGCGGCGGCACCATCCGCAACTCCGAAGGAGCAGTCAACGAAAAAGAGGTCTTCTGGAAACGCGCCAGATGGGTCGACTATTCCGGCCTAATTACAAATGAATATTTAGAAGGCATCACGCTTTTCGACCACCCGGAAAATCCCAACTATCCCTCCTATTTTCACGTCCGCAACGATGGCTGGATGGGCGCTTCTCTAACGCATGATGGGCCAAGAACGATTCAGCCAGATAAACCCCTGCACCTCCGCTATGGACTATATATTCACAGCGATATCAAACCAACGAACGCTATCGAAGCAATATGGAAGCAGTTTTCGAAAATTGAGCCGGCGAAGTCGGGAAAAATATCAAAGAATAAATAAAACATTGATTTCAGTTAGTACTGCTCAGGAGCCTATACTTATTCCTGAACATCTTTTTTATAAACAAAAAGCTGATAAGACTTGTATTTTTTGAAGTCTTCACCGGTCCTGCCCCCCTCTAAATACTTCTTATGAGCTTTCTCTATTTTTTTCCTGTATTTCCATTTTAGAAATTTTAAAGCGATAGGATACCTGTTCTCAAAAAAGCGAACACCCACATCTACAACGGGCTGGATCGCATTCTCCAGCACATCGCCGAATAAATCCATATTTGGAGCAGTTTCTTCAGTAATATCCACGTTCTCAACAAGCTTAAAAGGGAACTTTGAAATGAGGTCATAAAATTTGTTTAACTTGTGCCCACCACCCATTACCCCCCTGGCTTTCATATCTTTTTCAAAAACGTCAGATATAAATAAATGGCCTCCGCTTTTTAAATACTCATTGGTCTTCGAAAGAGCTTTTTCAACGTCTATGTACTGAAAACTTTCACAGAACATGACCATATCATATCGTTTGCTCGTTTGCATTTCTTCATAAAAACACTCATAGATATGGGTTCTGTCTCCCAATAGTGCGCCGGCTTGCTTCTTCAAAAAAGGACATGGAGAAACACAATCTACCTGGTATCCCATATTAAGTAAAATTTCCGCCACTTCACCTGTGCCACAACCAACATCCAAAATAGTCTTAACGCCATCAGGAATATGCGAGGTAATAAATTTGACATATTCTTCCTGAGCCAGGTGTAAATTCGCAATATCTACATCGAGTTTGTCAGTCCAATACCCATAATGAAGATGCTTCATTTTAAGAAAATATCTGCCGCAGATAGAACCTACCTCTAATCCCAGGTTACGCGATATAACTTTTTTTGTCTTCTTCACAACTTAAACTCTTTCTAACCTTGCAAGATCACTATCTGCGTTATCCTATACAGGATACGGCAAAGAAATGTTCTATTTTTTGAATTAAATCAAAACATCATATTCCTGGATAGTTTCCAAGAAATTCTGTTTTGGGCAGCCCGCCCGTCAACGGCATTGCATATTCGATAAAGGCATCCGTTACCCCATTGCCCTCGGCGTTAATAAATTCATCAGGCATGGATTTTGTCTTCTCAGCCACGTTCTTAAGCTCGGTTCGGAATAGTTCAACCTTATAATCCGCCCCGTTTCCAAGCCGTTTAATCGCTACCGACCCATTGTCCTCTTCCATAGCAAATTGAACGGCATGACGCCCACACCATCGCGCCTCACGAACATCAACTTCCGATTGCAATCCCGCAAAGCTCCTTTGTAGATACCCAAATGTATCGGCTCGCACACGCTTTGCGCCAAGTTTGCTCTTTACCTGCCCTGCCAGAAAATCAGCCAGCGCACCCGTGCCGGAAAGCTGAATATTGCCGTGTGAATCCGTTTCAGCCTCTTCAGCCAGTTTTTTAGCCCATGTAACACCATCGGAGTCGCAGATCCCCTCGCTTGCCGTAATAACGCACCGGCCCAGTTTTTTCAAAACACCATCCACATCGCTTAG
Source organism: Sedimentisphaerales bacterium (assembly GCA_049643445.1). Classification (GTDB taxonomy): domain Bacteria; phylum Planctomycetota; class Phycisphaerae; order Sedimentisphaerales; family Anaerobacaceae; genus CS2-K091. Next base: position 1,288 of record JBARPZ010000073.1, on the reverse strand, counting down.
GAATTTATCCATTGAAACGGGCCTTTCGGGAAGATATACCAGATGCGGCCCGTCATCATCCCTTTGTTTACCCAGTGCAGTGGCCGCGGTCATAAAGCCCGCATGTCGGCCCATAATCACATCGATTTTTACACCCGGCAATGTACGGTTATCCAAATCATCACCCATCAGCGCACAGGCCTCGAATTTCGCGGCGGTCCCAAAGCCCGGGCAATGGTCGGTTACCAGCAAATCATTATCCACGGTCTTGGGAATATGAAACGCCCGAATATCAAATCCTACGTCATCGGCCATCATATTGAGAATATGAGCTGTATTAGCCGAATCGTTGCCGCCGATATAGAAAAAGTACCGGATATTGCGCTTTTTGAAGACTTCCAGAATCCTCGAACAATATTCTTCATCCGGTTTATCCCTGCTGGAACCAAGGGCAGAACATGGTGAAGCAGCCACTATTTCCAGCGTATCAGGCGAGACTTTTTTCAAGTCGATGAACTGGTCGTTGGCCATTCCGACTACAGCGTGAAGCGAGCCGTAGAGGTTTTCGATTTCCGGATGTTTGTTTGCCTCTTCGATAACGCCCACTAAGGATGCATTTATTACGGCGGTCGGTCCGCCTGATTGTGCTACTACTGCATTGGCTTTCGGTGCATCTGCCATTTTATAAAATCTCCATAAAAATTTGTCAGGTTACAATTACGGAAAACGAGATTATACACAGCCAATTCAAAGATACAAGGATAATCGAAAATTGGGTTTGTTTGGGTTTGAATTGGGTTTGAATTGGGTTTGAATTGGGTTTGAATTGGGTTTGTATTGGCTTTGAATTGGGTTTGTATTGGGTTTGTATTGGGTTTGTTTTTCCCACTCCACCAAGTGTCCTTTTTTCATATTCCCTTGCTAATACATTATTTACGTTCATTTGACTTCTTCGGAAATTGGCTTTGTTTTGCATAAAAAGTTGAATTTGTAGTGCGCTCATGACATCTGTAAAGGTTTCTCTACAATTGTCGAACTCCTTGCAGGCACGTAAGTCGTTTATTAATCGCAGATTACGCTGATTAAACGGATTTTTTAACCACGAAGCACACGAAGGGCACGAATTTTTGGCCACAGAGGGCACAGAGGACACAGAGGTTTTTGGCCGGCTTTGTGTTCCTGGCAATATCTGCTCTAAAAGCGAGCATAAATAGTATTTTGTGAATAGTATCTGGTATTTAGCGAGAGGAGGCCGAAAAGACGGCGTTATATTTGAAAAGAGGGTTGCCTTCGTCCACAAGGCCATTGA
>JBARPZ010000072.1:0-9025 GCA_049643445.1 Sedimentisphaerales bacterium | reverse complement strand
GTTATCCGGTCGATTTCCTTGATGAAGGTGTCTACCGCCTTGATTCTGCTTTCCGTGTCGGTAACGATTATATTGCTGGTGCTGATGCTGGCCGCTAACGAACCACGCTTGGAGAGAAATTTCCCCAAAGTTGCTTCGACATCTTTGACATCCGCGTAAGTGATTCGGTAAATCCTGCTGACAAGAACCTCTTCCTTTTGGGCAAGCTCACTCATCGGTGCAATTCGTATCACATTCTTATCAGCTACATAGCCGTAGCCGTGTGCGGCAAGGATGTTGTTCAGGGCTTCTCCAAGGGGCACATCTGTAAGCGTCACTGTTACTGTGCCGGTTACCTGTGGGCTTTTAATAATATCTACATTTGCCTTCTCAGCTATTGCCCTTATTACATCATCTATGGGTGTGTCCCTGAACGTGATACTAATCGTTTTTTGCATCTGCTGCTCAAGGGCGGTCAATACCTCTTTCTTGTCCGCCTCCTCCGCAACGACGATTCCGCAGGTTGCCATGACGAGTGCAACAATTACCAACAACTTTAGTCCGCCACATTTTGTTACAAAGCCTTTCATAATAGTTCCTTTCCAAGATTAGTGAATTTACATCGTGCTGTTTCTGTCCATACTCACTTTCTATATCCTTTTTTGTCATTGTACTTTTTGGGTCCACTTTTTGCCGTTCATTTCAAACTCGACGCTGTCTTTATATATTTTTACTATGGTTGCGCCTGATACTTTGTCGCCTTCGTGCAATATTTCGATGCCAATAATTACAGATGGATTCTCCTCACTGTAAAGAATGCCTTTGATGTCTATGTTTCCGGTTTCATCCGGAGTGGGCGTTGGCGTTGCCACCGCCTTGAATTGCATGGGGTCACGAAGCATGGTCGGGTAGGCTTCCGGAATCTGCCAATCAATTGTACTTGTAGCAGCGGCAGCCACATTCGATGGCTTGAATGTCTTTGGCCCGGTCGTCTCACCCGGACCACCGCCTAACGCTTTTAAGAACGCCAGTACCATACCGATAAACATAACAGGAACCAATACCACCATCGCTTTTTGTCGTGCGGAATTGACACCAGGTTTTGGCGCAAAGAGCTTGTCTTTTATCCGCTGCACCACCTGTTCCAACGCTGACGGACCGGCAGGTTTTATCTCAACAGGCACTTGCATTTTAGCAGCGTCTTTTTCATCAGCTTTAGGTTTTTCAGGCATCAGGACTTTCGATGGCGATTTCCTGGGCTGCGGAGCTTCCGCCGTTCTTCCACTGAGGTGGCTTGGAGGACCATAATTCGCAGGCTCTTTTGTAGCTGTGGTGCTCGCCTGCTCGTCGCCGTCGGTGTGTTTTGGGATCGGCACCCCGGTAAAAATCGACGAGACTCCCTTGTGTAGTCCTGCTTTATGTTTTGGCATTGCTTATATCCTCAGTCAAAAGTATTGCCCTGGTCCTGGCTTATCGCCTCAGCTAAAGCTTCCTTACCCGTGACCTGCTCAGATGATACTGCTTCTCGTCTGATTATCTCCTCGGCCAAAGCTATGTACTCGGCGGCACCTCTGCTTTCAGGTGAAAAAGTCAAAATTGACTCGCCCGCGCTTGGTGCCTCTGCCAATCTTACCGTTCTATGGATAACAGTATCGAATACCAGATCCCCGAAGTATTCCCGCATCTGATGTTGTATCTCTCTGCTCAGCAGTGTCCTGTCTTCGACAAAGGTCAGCAATAGGCCCAGGATTTTCACGTAGCAAGGCTGGAAGTTGATTCTGATAATGTCCGCAGTCTCGAGCAACTGCCTTAGCCCTTCCATAGCGTAGTAATTGACTTGAACCGGCACTATCACATCGGTGCTTGCAACGAGCGAATTCAGGGTCAGCAGCCCCAGCGAGGGCGGGCAGTCCATAACGCAAATATCGTATTGTTCGCTTACCAGTCTGAACTGCTCGCTCAACACGAATTCTCTTCCAATTATGTCGGCCATTTCAAGTTCCGCACCTGAAAGTAGGATATTGCTTGGTGCCAGATCAAGACCCTCAATGTTCGTGCCTATTATCACTCTCGGCAGTGGAATTTGAACATTCGTAAGAGAGTGATAAACCGTTTTATCCAGAGTTTCAGGATTATGCCCGAAACCCAACGTGCTGTGGCCCTGTGGGTCAAGGTCTACTATCAGCGTCCGTTTACCGTGTTGGGCAAACGCAGCTGCAAGGTTCACTGACGTAGTTGTTTTACCGCAGCCGCCTTTTTGATTTGCTATTGCTATCGTTCTCATTTCTCTTATCTTTTCACTTCGTGTTTTGCGATTCCACGCTCACGCACTTTAACTGTCCTGTTGTTTGCGTACAAAAACCGCCAGCTTCATATTCACTTTATGGTCTGAATCATCCCGTTGTGAGCGAGTAATTTTGAAGTTATCTACAAAGACGGACGGACGGTGTCTCTCCAGAGCATTCAGGAAAGTTGCAAACTGATTGAAATCCCCTTCAAAGTTAATATTAATCTGATTCTCCTGTAGGTGCTTAAGATCGGTTCCGGCTGGCCCTCCTATGTTGCCCTCCTGCATTTTAATGCTGAACGAACCAACCTTTTTCTCGTTGGCAATTTGGCTTATATCGAAGGTCAAATTGGCCGAATCTTCGAAATCAACAGTAAAATCCTTGAGTTTATTTCGTAGATTTTTGATTTCTTCTTTTTGCCTGGTTTTAGTCTCCTCTTTGCCCGCTTCTATTGCGGAATCGTACATCTGTTTTGTCTCGGCGAGCTGGTTTCCCACCTGTTTTTGGCTCTTTTGCTGTGGTGCAAGCACTACCATGTAAGCAAGCACAAACAGTATGAAGCAGCCCGCCCAAGTTAAAGCTACCGTCTTAAAATATTTGCTGTAAGTCTTCAAAGACATGCTACAATCCCGGCTTAAAAATACAATCTATCTGATAAGAGACTACTTCCTGGTCTTTAAGCCTACTAAGACCCTGAGAAATCATGATGTTTTCCAGCTTTGGGCCCAGCAAGCTTGAAGAGCGAAGAATCTCACTAAAATCCCTGATTGCTTCGTCGCAGTTGGTTTGTGGCCTTCCCGCAACTTTCATCTGTAATGTCCTTACAGGAACAGAGACGTCAATCATTTTTGCGGGGTCGTTCTTTTGTGGAACTTTTATTCTTGTCGAACGCTGCGTTACATCGAGCGTCGTCAGCACCACTGAATCCGGTATATTCTTAACTAATGTCACCAGAACAGGTGACCATTGGGTATGCCCGGCAAGGCTGCTCGAGACTTCTGATAAGCAGTTGCCGTAAACGCTTTTCTCTTCCTCGAATGATTTTTGCAGCTTTATAGCATCCGACAATCCGCTAATCCTTGTCTCATAATTGCCTATTGTGTTCTTCTTAATGGATATGATGATTCTGTTGTGCAGAAAAAAGCCGAACATCGCTATTGTGATAATAACGGGCACCGCAACGGCTACCGCGGCAACAGCTATGTTCCTCGGACGGCTCTTTGCCGGAATACCCCTGCCCTTTAGCAAATCAATTGTGAACATATGAGATTGCCCTCATAGCAAGGCCGGCCGCTACCGTCATTGCAGGACCGTCTTCTTGCAGAATTTCTTTACAGCTCTGACCCGTTTCGCAGACGAGTGTCTCAAACGGATTCCACAAAACAACCTTGGATGGAAGATGCTTATCAAGTAACTCAACCAGCCCCTGGACGGCACCAAAACCGCCGCAGACAAATACCTTTTCAACAAAGCTTGATTTATCCTGAGCTGTGTAATAACGAAGCGTCTCCATAACATCGACAATCAATTTATCACAGGCTTTTTCTAAACTCTCCTCAATCCTGATTGGGCGTTCCGTCGAATTCGTACCCCTGAACAGAATCTCCTTGGTGGACTCTTCTGACATATCGTTTTCGGCTGCAATTGCCTTAACGATATCATTGCCTGCATAGGCCACATCCCGGATAAACGGCACCGCCGGTCCGCCTCGACCGTTCATAATTACCAGAGTCGTATAAGAGTTGCCGACGTTCAAAATTGCAGTTGTTTGCTCTGCGACCCCTTTTTCGCATTCACTGAGACAGTTCAGAAGTGCCAAACCGTCAACATCCATCAGGACGCAGTCAACAGAAGCTTGTTTAGCAAGTTCGGTTTTGCTGTTTATTAACTTATTCGTAGCTGCTACTAAAATGCCGTTAGTACTATCCTTGCCGTTACCAATCAGCTGGTAATCGACGGTCGCATCGTTAGCGTTAAATGGGCAAACCTGTGCAGCTTCGAACAGGACCGCCGATTCTACTTCGTCCCTCGGCAATAAAGGAAACTTAAAGTCCCGGACTGCAACTTCCGGACCGGATATGCCGCAAACCGCCCTCCGGCTCCGAATACCCATTAACTCAAGGCATTTGCTGATTGCGCCGACCGTGTTTATCTGTCTGCGGTCCTCTTCACCTGGTGCAATTCTGACCCTGCTGGCTGCCAGAACTGTCCAGTCGCCCTTCTTTTTCTCTAATTGGATCGCGTTCACTGAAGATGAGCCGATATCCAGACCAAAGACTCCCTTTTCCTCAATCTCGAGCTTGAATGACCGTTCCCAACCTAAGTCCATAATTACTCCACGACGAAAATAGTGCCTAAACGCTGTCCAGTTCGCCTCTCGGAACCGCACTTACCAGTCTGATGATTGAAGGTTTCAAAAGCTTATAGCCTTTCTGTTTTCAACCGTACGCTTCTCTTCATCGGCTCAAATGTGCCCCGGTTTTACGTAGAAATGATAAAATTACAATAGATTGATTTGAGAGGTCGGTGACCCTGATTGAAAGCCGTATAGTCCTATAAATATTGCGATTTGCGTGTAAAGATAAAGACTTGAAACATCCGGCGAGGTTTGTTTGAATCAAAACCTACTCAATCACAGGTGATTTAAGAAATGTTTTTATGAATTATCGGACACCCGGCTGAAACACAAAAAACAGGCGGACAACACTTTGCTGACCGCCTGCTCCTCTCGACTCCTCTTATATCTTATATCCGGATTCGGTTACTTATCACTCCTCACTCCAGCGCTTTATCACTAAGTGCACACCTATCATACTTGGGTCTACTTCTCTAAGTGACATATCATAGTGAAAGTTGCCACTCACATCCTGGGTAAAGCTTTTGCCGACCATGGCCCCATACACTTGAGCGCCATTACGGAGGAGTATGTCCGCCTCCGGAGCATAAATTGCGCCATAAAAGGCACCACTGTTCTTAAAATCGATAATTGTGCAGGTATCAAGCCCATATATTTTCAGTGCTTTTGCATCTGATGTCAGGTTGTTTATAGCGCCTCCGTTGTCAACTATAAGATTTCCCCCTAAATATATAGTCAACGAGGAACCAGGCAGTATCCGTATCTCGTCACTATTACCGAGTTTTATATCACCGGTAACATAAAGCTCAACTTTTCCATCAATGGTAAGGATGGCGCCTTTGTTCGGATCGGCGGCAAGGTTGATACTGTCATACTTTGCCGAGCTGCTTATTGTTCCAGCGGTGGTTATAGTGCCGCTGGAAGCCATATCCAGCAGGGCCTTCGGCACTTTGATTGCGGGTGTCTTATTTTTAATGAGCGAGGGATAAGTTTGACCTGAGATGGCCGCTTCGGTTTTGTCGTTGATAACAACGTTCGTATCACCGCCGACACCTACGACTACATCGCCGTCTATGGTGACCCCTGTTTTTGCGATAATGGCCCCTGCATTGGTGCTGTTGGTGCCGATTTGCAGAGGGTGGTCGCCCGGCTTCTGGTTGTAGGCGGTAATCGAAGTCCCGTTTTTCAGTTCCATAGTGTCCGCTACATAGATTGCATACTCAAATATTCCCTTCAATTCCAAAGTGCAGTTGACCGTTTTCTGGAACCGGCCGCTGGTGCCGACACATTCCATCGTATATAAATCATTACCGTCTGCTGTTGTTGTTTTTGCAACGTTATAGCTAAAAATTGAATCACAATTTGGCAGCGGCTCATCTGTTGCAGATGGCAGGCTGGTGTCATTCCAGGTTTTGGCTTCCAACTGCTGGTTCATTTCAAACAAAGCCTTTGTCAGTCCCGCATCGGCGGCGCTGCGGGCCGCAATCCCAGACGAAGTTCGAACCGCTAATGCACGACCATGCATACCGAGACTCAACACGCCCACGCCTATTATGAGCATAAGTATCACCGCGCACAACACTATCGATATTGCAAATCCGCCTCTTTTTGATTGTAACGACTTTTTTCTATACATTTTAAACCTCCCGTTTTAGTTAATTGGTAAACGAATCTTTAATCACTAATTCGCTAATTAACTCACTCCTCACGCCATTCTCTTATTACGAAGCGTACGGCATCATCATCGGTCGTGACGGTTCTCAGCGCTTCATCATAGTAGAAATTGCCCAATGCCATCATCAAAACGTTGTTGGCCGTAATGGAACCATATACATCACTATCGGCCATAACAATAACATCTGCATTCGGGGCGTAAATGGCACCAAGCGATTCGCTCTTGGCTCTCAGGATGAAGCTCTGTCCTTCCGTACTTGTACCGAAAAGTTTAAAGCTTGAAGGAAGACTCTGATTATTGAAGCCGGCGTTATTATCCGCGTCCAGATCGCCATCAAGATACAAAGCTAAAGTTGAACCGTCTTTTATCACTATTTCGCAATCCTGGCCAAGACTGATATCGCCGGTTATATATAGAATAACATCTCCGCCGGTTACTTCCAATATCCCCGGATTGACGGCATTTTTTAACTCAATCTCGCCATATTGACCGTTATCGGTCGGACCCACTGTGATGGTGGCGCCGTGCACCTTAAGATCTAAACCGGTATCGACAAGTTCATCAGGTGGAGTTATGAGCGGAAGCTCAATCTGCTCAAGCATAGAATATTTCCTGTACGTGCTGGCGCCTAAGTCTTTGATAACGCTTCCTATATTGCCCCCGACACCTACCACGACATTGCCATTTACAACTACACCCATGTTGAGAACTATACTGTCCGATAAGATACTCATGGTCCCAACCTGTACGTCTATGTCTGTATCCCATGGGTCCCCGGAGTTGTATCCGTCAACTAACATCCCGGCTTTCAATATGACGTCTTGCTGCGCTAAAATTGCACGCTCAAATAGACCCACTAACGACAAAGAGCAGTTTATTGTTTTTCCCCTCAGCCCGTGTTGGCCCTTTGATTTAAGTCTGTAACCGTTGGTTAGGTCTCCTGCAACCGCATAGCTGTAGATCGCGTCACTATTCGGCAAAGTCTCACCTGTTACCTCGGGAAGCTGGCTTCCGTCCCAGGGGATAACTTTCAGCTTCTCGTTCATTTCGAATAAAGCCTTTGTTACGCCCGCGTCGGCTGCACACCGGGCTACCATTTCGGACGAAGTGCGGACCGCGAACCCACGACTTTGCAGCCCGACCGCCAGCACTCCCGTACCGATTATGAGCAGTATTACGACCGTGCACAGCATAGTGGCCAATGCAAAGCCGCCCCTTCCACAAGAGATGCGCAAACTGTCTGTTTTTGATTGTAATGGCTTATTGTTCATTTTAGCCCCCTCTGTCCTTTATTACAGAGCATTCTGTTATTGATTGTGCGGAACAGCGGATGTGACAATGGTAGCGCTCTGCGAACCGTTGTCGAGCGTAAGTAGCATTTGGACAGAATTGCCGGCTGACTTGAATACACAGCTCGATACGTTCCCGCAGATAGTCTCAGTGTTCAATGTTTGCCTGGGTTGCACTACGCCATATTCAATGATTAACTGGCTGCTATTGTCGCTATAGTTATAGAAACGTGCGTAGCGGTCAACGACAGCCGAATTGGGATCTGAATAGTAATAAACCTCCACCCAGCTGCCGTCAGCGCTCAGCAAAATACCCTGGTTGCTTGCATTTCGGACAACGCTGTCAAACCTCCTTCTGGCTACATGCGAATCGGTTGAAACGTCAGAGTATGTGCGGCTGTACATTCTGTTCCACCCTCGCTGACTGTCAACCAGAAGCATGCCGACACCAACTACCACGGCACTCGCAAGGCCTGTTGCTATCATCAGCTCTATAATCGTAAAACCACGATTTGACATTCTCTTCTTTTTAGACATTTGACAACGCCCCTTTCACAATGCTAATTAGTGACGTACGTTGTAAGCCTGAATGACTTACTAATTGGATGGGACGCAACTGAATGGACTTGCGGGTCCCAGTCCCAGACTATAATAACGCTCAAGGCCCGGAGTCCAGCCGAGACGTCCTTCCAAAAAAGAGTGGCCTGGTAGTTTTCGTCATCAACAGTTATTCTATAGGTTCCTAATTCCAAGTGGCCTGTCGGTGTGGCTAAACTCTCATAGGAGGTCAAAGATGTGATCGCCAGGTCTGCTCCCAAATGGGTTACCGGGTCGAATGTATTGGGGTCGCTTGACCCACCCCATGTTTCGCAAAGAAGGCAGCCTATCCTGGCACCGGTTGTTTTCTTCTCAGCTGTGCGCACATCCAGCATAGAATGATATCTATATGCAGACGTGCCCAGCACAGCCACTGTCAGAACCAGGATTGCGCCCATTACCTCGGTGAAGGTAAATCCGCCCGTAGATTTGGACCGTTTGGTAGTCGTCATCACCATTCTCCCTACTTCTAATTGCCGAGCAACCGTATTTTCAATAACACCAAATTGCTATTAAGAAAAAAAACGATTGCTCCAATTCACTCATATAGGGCAAGAAGTTTAAAAGAAGTGTCAAATCCTGCCCCTTTTTTAACGCTTTACTAATTAAAGTATACTCCATAAAGCCGTCAGAGGCAAAAATTATTGCTTAATTTGTGAACGAATATGAGAAATGCAAACCTTGATAGTAAATGGGTTTGTAAACAAAGATTGGTTACCGGACCTGAATCAAAAAGCTGACGCCCTCATTAATGCAAAGTGGGGGCCTTGTATCTCAAGGCCCCCACCTATTTAGCTTTTCTCAACAATTACCGGTAGTTGTGAACAAAAGGTCGTAGCTA
>JBARPZ010000071.1:0-22915 GCA_049643445.1 Sedimentisphaerales bacterium | reverse complement strand
CTCGGCTTCAAATTCGAATCGAACAATATCATTGGCTAAAACGGCCTTTGATGCTGGCTTCTGAGATTGAGCATAAAGAATGTCATCCGTTGATACTGCAAGGATGCTCAACAAACAAACTGCCACTATCCGGATTTTTAATTTTGGAAGAATAATTTCCTGCTCCTTTCAGTTATATCTGATAGAAACCATGTACCCGTAACCTCTTAATCTCATTATAATACTAAATCTGTTTGGCTAATGCAAAGATTATCATTCCAACCAAACCTGTATTTTACTGCTGGCTCTGTGTATAATAAGCCCTAATAGCTAAATTTAAACGATAGTGTCAAATAAATAGAAAAATGGTATGAATTCAAAACAGCGTGTATTAGCGGCAATGAATCATGAGAAACCTGACCGTGTTCCCGTAATGTGTCAGCTTGCTCTCGGGCACTATTTCTTAAACTGCGACTACAGTCCTTCGGAAATTTGGTTCGACTCCGAAACCTTTGCCAATGCCCTCGTTGATTTACAGCAAAGATATGAATTTGACGGTATTCTTGTAAATTTGCCCGGCAGGCCGGAGAACTGGAAAAAAAACCTCAAATCATCAAAGACGATTGATACTTCCGAACACCTGTATTGGAAATCAGGACTTGAAACAATTGTCCCGCCGGACGACAATCCGCAGACATATCAGCCGGGACAAGTGCCTCTCGAACGGGCGGACTATAAAACAGTCGACGTCAATGACCCGGCTACATACAGGCTTGCCGGCTACGTCTGGAACACCTGGCATATTCCGCAGCTTTGGGACATTGACCTGCACGCTAACCTTTCCGACCCGGCAGCATATCCTGTATGGTTTACAAAAACGCTTGAGATAGTCCAGCAGCTTGCGCCGGACGTCTCAGTACACGTAGAAGTATTCTCGCCTTTCACCCATTTTATGGAGCTGCTCGGTTATGAACAGGCCCTTATGGCCTTGCTCGATGAACCTCGAAAGTGCCACGAGGTACTCGCTGCTTTTACACAACAGGTGCTTGCACAGGTCAAGTTATACGCTGAGTGCAGACCTGATGCTATTCTTGTAAGTTCAGCTTTTGCCGGCGCAGGCTTTATCAGCCGGCAAATGTATCAAGAATTCGTAGTCCCCTATGAAGACCAGGTTTTTCAGGTAACACACCGACATGGATCAAAATCGTACGTTCATACCTGCGGTGCTATTGGCGACCGCCTGGATCTTATGAGCGAAACCAGTGTTGATGGAATCGATACTTTAGACCCGCCGCCACTTGGTACAGTAGAGCTGCGCCAAGCAAAATCAAAGTACGGAGAGAGGTTCTTTTTTAAGGGCAATCTCGATGCTGTGAACGAAATGCTCAACGCAGATAACCATACGTTTGAGCAGGCGGTGAAGGACAGGATTAAAGTCGGCAAACCAGGCAGTGGATATATACTGTCTTCAGCCTGTAGTGTAGCACCCCATGTCAAGCCTGAGAGACTTAAAAAACTCGTGGCATTATCAAAGAAATATGGTCAATATAGTTCGTAAGATCATCACAAAAATAAGGGGTTATTCCACTTGAATGTTTTGTTAAATTTTCGTGGTACAACTAAAAAGTGAAACTAAAGTAAAATCCTAAGAATGCAAGGATTTTTTTGTATTCCGGTTCAAAAACTATCAGAGTATGCATGGGCAGTCTATTAAATCCCGCATTTCCCAAAGTAAAGTGATGAAAAAAAATGCAAATTTGGTAATATATGATTTATATGTAAAGTCCCTCACAGTTGACCTGAATATCGCAGGTTAAAAGTTACGATGCAAGTATGGTATGAGGGCTTTACCTGTTTTTGAGAAACTGCATATGAAAAAGCGATTGGGACAATGGGGATGCATGGCGGCTTTTGCCTCAATCTGGCTACTCGTACATGTGCCACTTGTTAAAGCTGAGGACACGAGCCCAGATATTGAGGATTTGCAGACAACGGTCGAAGCCGACTGGTCTGCGCAGGAGCACAGAAAAGGCCGGACAGCGGATACTCCTGAAGCCATTCGTGATATATGGCAAAGTGCTAATAAGCTTCTCACTGACCTTCGAAGAATACCCGACGGCCCGGAACTCAGTTTGGAGTCCGCTGCCCTGGAACAACTGAGAGGTCAAGTGGATGCGATAGAATCGCTGGACAAAAAGGCCCGTCTGGTTCTGTATCGCAAGGTGCGTTCTGTCGCACGAAGCCTGGCGCTGAAGAATCCGCTGATCGCCTCAAAGCCCATCGTATTCATGAAGCGCCGCCGCTTTATCTGCCAGATGCTGCACGAATACCTCGGCTACTTCTATGACTATGGGGATATTGCCGGCGGCGGAGTGTATGTGCTCGATAAACCCGGACTGAGTCTGAAGGTGCGTGACCTCATCAAGGGACGCCTGCCCCGCGGCAATTACACGACCCTCACCCTCTCTTACGATGCACAGACGATTTATTTCGCCTTTGCTGAGCGGGCTGCGAAAAAGCCGGAATATTACTCGCCTCAGAGGCGGTGTTTTCATATCTACGCAATGGATGCCGACGGAACAAATCTGCGTCAACTTACTAATGGTCCTGATGATGACTTTGATCCCTGTCCGCTGCCTGATGGCGGAATCGCTTTTATGTCCACCCGTCGAGGTGGTTTCGGACGATGCCATAATCCCTGGGAACCGCTGCCAAGCTATACCCTGCATCGCATGAACGTTTCCGGTAAAGCAGTGCGGACACTTTCATACCATGAAACAAACGAGTGGCATCCATCCGTATTGCTCGATGGACGAGTCGTGTATTCCCGATGGGATTATGTAGACCGTTCAGCGGCGAACTACCACGGCCTGTGGGTGAGTAATCCGGACGGCAGCAATCCCAGCATTCTCTTCGGCAACTATACTCAGCGTATCAATGCATGTTTTCAACCACGAGCAATACCGGGCTCGAATCGAATCGTGTTTGTCGCAGGTGCGCACCATGCGGATGTTGGCGGTTCGTTGGTCGTTTTCGACCCTGCACGCGAAAAGCTGGATCCTGTAACAGGCCAGGACCGATTCGATTCGATTGAGGTCCTTACGCCAGAGGTGTGCTTCCCCGAAGCTCCCGGCTGGCCAAAAAGCTATTTCCACAGCCCGTGGCCGCTCTCGGAAAACTACTTTCTGGTTTCTTTTAGTTTCAAACCGCTTCCGGGGATGGGGCCCGGAGTCAAAGAGGACACACACACAGGAATTTATTATTTCGACAGCTTCGGCAATATGGAGTTGCTTTACAAAGAAGATGGTATCTCCTGCATGTACCCGATTCCTCTTATCCGGCGTTCGGTTCCACCTGTCACTGCCTCCACACTTAATGCAAGTTTCGGTGACGAGGGTGAATTTGTCCTAACGGACGTCCAGAAGAGCCTGTTCCCATTGCCTGCCTCCCGACCAATACGCCAACTGCGAATTCTTCAGGTGCTTCCCAAAACAAACACGCATATCGCCAACCAGCCACGGATTGGCTATGCCAATGCAGAGAGTACCCGTATGATGCTTGGTACGGTCCCCGTCGAGGCAGACGGTTCTGCATATTTCCGGGCCCCGGCACGTAAACCACTGTATTTCCAGGCCTTGGATAAGGAAGGACGAGCCGTTCAAAGTATGCGCAGCGTAACCTACCTGCAGCCCGGCGAACGCCGCAGTTGTCTCGGCTGTCACGAACCACGAGGTACTGTACCAACAAATAAACAAAACCTGCTGGCTCTGAAACGGCCACCGTCGAAGATTAAACCCGGCCCGGATGGGACCCTTCCTTTCAGCTATCCTCGACTTGTCCAGCCCGTTCTCGACAGGAATTGCACACATTGCCACGATGGAAAAACGGGAGACCTAAAGAGCCCATTAGTCTTGACCGGCGAACCGGCAGGAAGCTTTAGCAAATCGTACGAGAGTCTCAAACCATACATTAGATGGTATGAATGGGGCGGAAGCAGCGTTACACAGATTATCACCAGACCGGGACGCATTGGAGCCGATGAGAGTCCTCTGTTGAAGGTGCTGGATGACCCAACGCACGCAAAGCATGTAAATCTCACGAAAGAGGAACAAGACAGACTCTATATATGGCTCGACGGCAATGTTCCATTCTACGGCACCTACGATGAAAAGCAGCAACTCGCACAGAAAAACGGTCAGGCCATACCATTGCCTCAGATTCAATAAAACATCTTTGAAAGCTGACGTAAAAAGCTGTATGCGAATTTATCTGTATTAAGTAAAATGGCTTATCCATGCGTAAATTTAATATGACATTCGGACAACAAAATTAATAGTGAAGAAGTTAAAGGAGTAGAAATGAACCTCGATTTTTCTTATTACATGCCAACCAGAATCATCTTTGGCTGCGGCAAACTCAACGAGCTTAAAACAACGCACTATCTACCCGGGAAAAAAGCCCTGGTTGTTATCGGCTCATCCGGAGCAATGAAAAAACATGGCTATCTTGACAGTGTTATCGACTACCTCAAGGAAAATGGGGTCGAATCAGTTGTCTATGATAAGATTGTTTCCAATCCGGTCTCGGAGCACGTGGAAGAAGGAGCTACTGTTGCTAAGGAAAATGGCTGCGATTTTGTGCTTGGCCTTGGTGGTGGCAGCACCCTCGATTCGTCAAAGAGTATAGCCCTCATGGCTGTCAATCCCGGAAAGTACTGGGATTACATAAATGGAGGAAGCGGCGGAGGAAAAACGCCTCCGAATCCGGCTTTGCCTGTTGTTGCAATAACCACCACTGCGGGGACAGGGACTGAAGCCGACCCGTGGACAGTGATAACAAAAACCGATACAAATGAGAAAATCGGCTATGGAAATGATTCGACCTTCCCGGTCCTGTCGATTGTCGACCCGGAGTTGATGGTAAGTGTCCCCCCGAAAATGACCGCTTATACAGGTATGGACGCGTTCTTTCACTCGGTTGAGTCGTACCTTGCAACAATCAATCAGCCGACAAGTGACCATCTGGCATTGGAGGCAATCAGCCTTATTACTAATTATTTACCCATTGCTGTCAAAGATGGTGGAAATATCGAAGCAAGAACAAAACTTGCGTGGGCCAATACCGAAGCAGGCATCTGCGAATCTCTCTCATGCTGTATCTCACATCATTCGATGGAGCATGCTCTAAGTGCATACCATCCGGAAATGGCCCACGGAGCGGGGCTTACCATGCTTTCTGTTTCTTACTTTAGCTGTTTGGCAGAAAGGTGTCCCGAGCGTTTTCCCGATATGGCTAAAGCAATGGGAGAAGACGTTGACGCCCTGCCGGAAAGAGAAAGGCCCTTCGCTTTCATTACCGCGCTTAAGAAACTAATAAAGAATATCGGCCTTGAAAAAGAAAAGCTAACAGATTATGGCGTTAAGCGAGAAGAGTTGAAGACACTTGCAGAAAACTCATCTTATACTATGGGCATGCTTTACGACATAACACCGGTCGAATTAACGCTGGACGATGTCGTTACTATTTACGAAAACGCATATACATAATCCCGTTAGAGATAAGGCAAGGACACCTATCAGGGGACGGCTTCTCCTCTACGCCGGATGAACATCCAGATGTAATAAACCGGGATGCCGACGAGGATGCTGCCGAGGCTGTACATCGAAGGTTTGCGCCACTGCATAAACGCAAACACAGTCATAAAGAGGGTTACCGCCAAAAAGATTGCCGGAACAACCGGGTATCCGGGAACACGAAATGGTCTTTCCATATCGGGTCGACGCCATCGAAGGACATACACGGCAGCGATGAAGAGCATCGCAAAGATCGACAATCCCACCGAGGCATATTTATACAAGCTCTGGAAGTCCGTCACGAAAAGAATGACTATCGCGCACACGCTCTGTGCTATCATCGCGTAAACAGGAACCTGCCCCTTCTCACTGATACGACCAGCTATAGATGGAAACAATCTGTCCTTTGCCATCGCGTAGTAGACCCGCGGGCCGGTGATAATAAAAGCGCTCACTGTAGCCAGAAAGGCCAATCCGATTGCAACCGAGAAGATGCTGGAAACACGGGCTCCAAACAGATTCTCAACTGCGAGTTGGGGAACCTGTTCTGCATTATTAAATCCCACGTCACCGAGAGGTACGGCATAAGCGAAAACAAGGTTGAGGGCAAAATACAAGATTATAACAAGCCCGGTTCCGAGAAGCAGAGAACGCGGGAGAATTTTGCCCGGATTCTTTACCTCACCGGCCAGATAGCTGGCAGCGTTCCAGCCGCTGTAGGCAAACATAACATAGAACAACTGCGTAGCCGCGGTGCCAAGTTTGACTTCTCGTATCGCTTGTCCCTGTGCAAAGTTTGCCAATCGCCCTTCACCAAACAGAAAGGCCAGAACCACAAGAGCCGCAAACAGACCGAGCTTAAGAATCGTGGTGAGATTCTGTGTCCAGGCAGATTGACGGTGGCCAATAAGATTGGGTAAGGTAATCGCGACGATAATGACAGCAGCCGCGATCTGCACAAGATGACCTGTTTCCTTATCTAATCCGAATGGCGTCAAAAGATATCGGGCCGCGATATAGCTGGCAACCGCAAGCGGTGCTGAAAAGCCAAGAATAAACGACGTCCAACCGCAGAGAAAGGCAGGCATCGGCCCGTATGCTTCTCGAAGGTAAACATACTCCCCGCCTGCCCGGGGCAAAGCGGCTGCTAACTCCGCCACACAAAGAGCGCCACACAAGGCGAGCAAACCGCCAAGAATCCAGAGCCCAAAGATGACGGTGTAGTTGTTCAGTGAAGCCATCATGTACCCGGGTGAGACCAGAATCCCCGCCCCTACCATGCTGGCTATTACTACGTAAGTCGTAGTCGATAAACCAAAATCTCTTCGCATTTCTTCTTTTGACATTCCGTATGTCCTTTCAGCGTTGCTCTGTTGCGCCGGATTCGTACACGTATAGACGAGTTCAAACAGACACTTTATTGCAGCTTTTAAGATAAATTCGCAAAAAACATTAAACTTGTCACTGCCCAATATGGGATTAATTAATACCCAAAACCACAACGGACTTGGACGGCAACGTCACTCTTAAAATATCACCTTTTAGCTTGAAGTTACGGAAAGCTGTGGCGCTGATTGTTTTAGGGTTATCAAAGGTATTATGTGCGGTCATGTCATCTGCAGTTAATACACGGCCGGATGCGCTTTTACCTTCCGCTCCGCGCAATTTACAAATAAGCTCAGCGGAGTTTTTTGGGTCCAGATTACAGAGCGTTATGTGAATCTTTCCGGTTTTGTCTCGAGACGCGGAGACATTGAGTGTCGGCATTTTTTCATCGCCAAAATGATAATCGCCACACTCAAGCTCAACGGGCAGCAAGGTGGCATCATGATGGACCTTATACATATCAAAGACATGATAAGTCGGTGTCAGAATCATTTTCTCGCCTTTAGTAAGAATCATCGCCTGCAGGACATTGACTGTCTGAGCGATATTAGCCATCTTCACCCGGTCACAGTGATTGTTGAAGATGTTGAAGGTAACTGCTGCCACGAGCGCATCGCGTAGCGAGTTCTGCTGGTAAAGAAATCCCGGATTTGTATCCGGCTCGACCTTATGCCACGCGCCCCACTCATCAACGAGCATTGCCACCCGTTTCTCAGGGTCGTACTTATCCATAATCTCTGAATGCTTTGAAACAAGCTCCTCCATATAGAGCGCCCTTTTGAGCTGTGCGAACCAGTCTTCTTCACTAAACCGGGTCGCCGAACGGCTCTTCTTGCCCGAACCGCAATAATAATGGGGAGCTATGCCATTCATGTGCCTTCCTGCTTCGCGCATCAGTACCTCCGTCCAGTGGTAATTTGCACCGCTTGGTCCGCACGCTATCTTATAAAGTCGGTTCCCGGCGAAATTACGCAGGTATGTGCTGTACCGGCGGTAAAGGTCGGCGTAGTACTCCGGCCGCATACGACCACCGCAGCCCCAGTTTTCGTTGCCAACGCCCCAGTATTTTACCTTCCACGGTTTTTCCCGTCCATTTTTGCGACGTAGGTCGGCCATGGGGCTCTTACCGTCAAATGTTATGTACTCCACCCATTCCTGCATCTCCAGAATCGTGCCGCTGCCCACATTACCGCAGATGTAAGGCTCGCAGCCTAACTGTTCGCACAGGTCAAGAAACTCATGGGTGCCGAAATGGTTGTTCTCGGTAACTTTTCCCCAATGAGTATTGACCATACTGGGACGTTTGTCACGGGGACCAATACCGTCTTTCCAGTGGTACTCATCGGCGAAGCAGCCACCCGGCCAGCGCAATACCGGTATCTTGATTCGTCTTAGCGCCTCGACCACATCATTGCGAATGCCACGGGTATTCGGAATCGGAGAATCCTCACCCACCCAAAAACCTTCATAGATACATCTGCCAAGGTGTTCTGAGAAGTGGCCGTAAATGTTTCTGTTGATTTTCTCGCCGCCTTCATCGGCTCGAATGACCAACTCGTTGGGCTTACTTTTGGCCTCAGCCGTGGCCGATACCGACACAATCCCTGAAAACAGTACTATCAATACAAGGACAGCAGTTCTTCTGGCTGTTACTATTCCAACTAACCATTTCATCAACTTATCGCATTTCATCTTTCTCTTCCTTTCTATAATCTTGTTAGAATTACTGTTTGCTGACTTTTCCCGTTAAGTTCACTTGTTTATACAGTTAAAATCATTTTTCAGAACTGTCCCTTAAATTCGTCTGCATTTTTCTTCGTAATGGGAGGGCATCCAATCGGATAGGACTTTTCAAGCTTTTCACCGTCAAGATACCTGACTGCAAGTCGAATCGCACTGCGGCCCTCTTCCTCAGGCTGTTGGTAGCTGGTTCCCGTTACAAGCCCCTGTTTTATCGCCTCAATCATTTCCCGGCTGCCACCCATGCCCACAACTTTAATATCCGTACGTGCCGCTTTTTTACACACCTGCGCTGCCGCGATGGCAAAATTGTCTCCGTGGGCATAAACACCGGTCAAGTCAGGAAACTTTTGCAGCAGCGTTTGCATCTCGGTTTTCACGATGTCCCGCTCACCCTGGTGAGGTATTCGTGCAACGGATTTAATCTCCGGATAGCCTTTAAGCACATCACGCAACGCTTGACTTCGGGCGACTTCAGGACCTGTCCCAAGATGTTGATGAAACTCGATGATTTGGCCTTTACCACCCATTGCTTCGGCTAATATTTTCGCAGCAACCACCGCACCGGCATATGTGTCGGTGCCGGTGTAACAGATATATTCACAGCCGGCTCCAATCTCGCGGTTGACAATAATCACAGGTATTCGGGCCCGATTGAGCATTTGCACACCACGCACCAGTGGCTCCTTTTTCATGGGCACTAAGCAGACTATATCTACCTGTTTTGCAATCATCTCATTTATTTGTTCGATCTGCAGGACCGGGTCCTCCCTGGCGTTAAGTATAGTCACCTCAAAACCAAGTTTCTGTGCCTCGTCCTGTGCACCAAGGCGCATATTTAGCCAGTATGGATGATCCAGCGTCATCAAAAAGCCGATTTCGCGTTTCTGTATATCGTCACTGCTCTTGCTGCAGCCTGCCAGCATCACAACTACAGTTGCGGTCAATACTACGCCAACAACTTTCACAAACATTTGTCTTGAACTCATTATTTTCTTTCTATCAATCTTAGTGCTATAAAAAAACCATAGAATGTTATCTTATAAACACTCAATAGCCAACATTAAACTATGTACTGCCTCGTCTTTTAGCAAGCACATCAACTGTCACCACGACAAGAATAATCAGTCCTGTAACAACCGGACGGTACTCCGGGCCAATGCTGAACTGTGTCAATAAGTTATCGATTACACGCAGCAATAGCAAGCCGATGACCGTCGCGGTCAGCCCGCCGCTTCCGCCGCCCAGAGGTGTGCCACCAACGATGACACTGGCGATCACCACGAGTTCCTTGCCCATGTGGCTTTCGGCTCCGGCGGTTTCTGTCTTCGCTACGAAGATGACTGCCGCAATGGCACAGGTGAAACCACACAGTACGTATGTGAGTGCTTTGATCCGGTGTGTGTTTACGCCCGCCAGCCATGCCGCTTCCTCGTTGCCCCCGATGGCATATACATAGTGCCCGAAACGAGTGAAACGCAGCAGATATATGCCGACCACGAATACCACCAGAAATATCAGAATCGGCAAGGAGATCCCAACGTCACCACAAAGCCGCAACCCGGCATCATAGAACCAGTCAAACCGCCTGCGAAGCAGAATATCATGGACCTGTTGCGTTTGTCCCCCTCCGGTCAGGATCTGGGCAATGCCTCGAAAGATTAGCATTGTACATAAGGTCACCACAAAGGGATTCACACCTATATATGCGATAAATGTGCCATTGATTGCGCCAAGGATAACGCCAACCAGCACCGTAAGCAGCAGTGCCACCGGGATCGCCACTGCTGCACCGTGGGGTGAAAGCCAATCCATGCTCATTACCAGGACAACGCTGCAAACGACAATTGTCGAGGCCACTGACAAGTCAAATCCACCGCCAATCATAACAAAAGTCATCCCCAGGGCTACTATCCCTAAAGCCGCTGCGTTGGTGAACAGGTTGTCTACGAGATTGGTCCATGTGAAGAACGTTGGACTTCTGAAAGAGGCGAAAACACACAGAGCTACTAACAGTATCAAGATGGAGGCCTGTTGGAACTTCCGAAAAGAATGAGCGCCTTTGGTCCTTCCGCCACTTTGTTTCCTGGCATCAGTTGTCATTTGGGATTATCCTTTCTCACGCATTCAGCGAAAAGGCTGTCCTCATCGGTCTCTGCTCCCTGCATTTGGCGCACCAGCCGACCATCTCGAATCACCAGGATTCGGTTGGCCAGCTTAGTAATCTCGATTAGCTCGGATGAGATTAAGATTATCGCCCGGCCCTGGCGGGCCAGGTCCATAATGAGTCTGTACATCTGTGACTTGGTGCCCACGTCGATACCCTGTGTGGGCTCGTCGAAGATAATCACTTTTGATTCGGCTGCAAGCCAGCGTCCAACAATCACCTTCTGCTGATTACCGCCGCTGAGATTCTCAATGTCGGTATGCGGAAGAGGCGGATCGATTTTCATTTGTTCAATCATTCGTTTTGCCTGTCTGGTAAGGCGTCGGGATGATTGAAATCCGAACATACCAGAGAGCCGACCAAGAATACTGATGTTGAGGTTCTCAGAGACCGGTCTGCCTGTGATGCTGCCCTGTTGTTTACGATTCTCCGGAACCATTCCTATCCCCAGGCAGCGGCATAGATAAGGAGACCGGTCAACGATGGGTCTACCCTGGAAGATTACTGTTCCGCAAGCTTTGTCGGCCCCGAAGATGGCGCGGATGATTTCAGTGCGTCCTGATCCGACCAGGCCGGCAATACCCAAAATCTCTCCCTCACGCAGTTCGAAAGAGATGTTCTCAAACACCCCCGGCCGGCTCAATCCATCCACTTTTAGTATGACATTGCCCGGCTTGTTCGTTTTTTCAGGAAAGACCTCAACAAGGTCGTGTCCAAGCATCATGCGCGTCAAATCCGATATCTGACACTCAGCAATGTTTTTGGTGCCCATCTTTCTGCCGTCGCGCAGCACAGTAACGCGGTCGGCGATAATGGGCAGTTCTGCCAAACGGTGTGAGATGTACACTATAGCCAGCCCCCTGCTCCTGAGGTCCTTGATTACTTCGAACAGTTTGTCGACATCTTCACTGCCCAGGGGAGCGGTAGGTTCATCAAATACAAGCAATTTGACCTTACGTCGCACTGCACAAGCTATCTCTACGAGGCACTGCCGGGCTTTGCTAAGCCGAGCAACCGGCTCATCGGGATTCAGGTCGAAACGCAGGTAGTCAATGATATCGCGTGCCCCGGCGTTGATGGACGCACGGTCCAGTTTCCGTGTCCAGCGTCCCGATTTCTCGTCACCGAACATGATGTTCTCGGCCACCGTAAAATTGCCCAACACACTCAGTTCCTGATAGATTACGGCAATGCCCATATCACGGGCCTGATGAGGATTAGTGATTCTGATCTGTTGACCTTCAAAGGTAATAAGGCCCTGGTAATCGTGAAACCGGCCGGCCAGCACGTTCATTAGCGTCGATTTTCCCGCACCGTTCTCTCCGATCAATGCATGGACCTCGCCACAGTGGACATCGAAATCTACTTTATCGAGTGCCCGCGTACCGGAAAACTCCTTCACAATCCCCTGCATCCGTAATATCAAATCATCGCTTGAAAACACGTAATATCGTATCCTTTATCTTTCGGTATAATTACCGAGTTCGCGGATAGTATCATAAATCACAATGGAATACCTCCTCCATACCCGCCCACCATTGGCCTTCGGCCCGCGTCTCGAGCGGCTCCTGGCACGGCTTACACACATCCCACCACTTTTGAGTCGTCGGGTCCGCCGCCATTTTTGCCATATCGGATTCGAAATCATCACCAATGTATTCGAAATAGCTGAAGAGGTAGCCGTCCTTGTGGTAAATCGAATAGTTACGAATATTGCATTCTTTGATCATCTTCAGCACATCCGGCCAAACCTGCGCATGCAGTTGCTTGTACTCTTGAAACTTATCAGGCTTGACTTTTATGACCATTCCATATCTCTGCATAAGTTGCCTCCGTATCCGTGATTTCAGACGTCCCTATCGAACTCACCCAGGTTCAACGGATAGCTTCCATACTTGCGGACAAGCTCAATGACGTAGTCGTAGGTCTTCGGGTCGACACTATCCGGCACTGAGTGGTCGGACTGCAGGATAAATCCGCCGCCCTTGGCGGCATTGAGCTTGATGAGTACTTCGCGTCTGACCTTGTCACGATCATTTGTAGCCAGCACACGTACATCAATGTTGCCATTAAAGGCCCAGCGCCGTCCGAATCGACGCTTCAAATCGACCACGTCCAAACCAGCCTTTGCTTCCAGAGGATTATAGGCATCGACGCCGACTTCAATCATGTCTTCAAAAAGCACGGAAGCATCGCCGCAGCCGTGATAGATGGTTTTCAATCCGGCGGCGTGGATGGTATCACAAATGCGTTTTAGTTGTGGTTTGTAGACTTTTCGCCAGTAATCCGGCTGAAAGAACATTCCCTTGTCATAGGCGATGTCGCCCCAGATATACATTCCCGTTAGCCTGCCATCGGCTGCGGCGATTTGTCCCTGTACAATACCAACTAAAAAATCGCCCAACCTCTCTATATACTTGGCCATTCGGTCAGGTGCTTCAGCGAGCTTAATCAGGACGTTTTCGGTGCCCATGATGCGCCATATCATTTCATGCGGCTCACAAACACTTCCGAAAACACAGAAATCGTCCACATAGGCATTCACTCGGTCAACGTACGATGGCAGCCCGAGGTTTAATTCATCCGCAACCGAGTTGATCTGGTCATCAATCGCCTCAAAGTACCGCCTTTTGTCTTTCGGGTCGTCGAATTCAAAGGCTTCCATCTTCTCATACGATTTCGTTTCAAAGTCTATATAGCGGGGCATTGGGTAGGTACTACGCCGTTCGACAATGGCTCCGAAACCAGTCCTGACAACCGTGTAGTCTTCTGATTGTTCCAGAATCTGGATACCCGTGATATGCGGGTCCATATTCGGAGTGATAACTATCATGTCAAGGTCCCAGTAACGATATGGGTCGAAATCGCCACCAACATCCAGTTCCGCCCTGGTCCTGCGCAAAAAGTTCGTCCAGAAAAACTCTCCGACTGGAACACGGTCTGCCTCACGATGTTCAAGTGCTGCAATCACGCGTTCAGTTTTTAATTGTCCGTCACTCATATGATTACCTAATCAAGGTGGAATACATCTTCCATGTTTGCCCACCATTGTCCTTCTTCGCGGTTTGATAGTGGTATTTGACACGGCTCACATAATTCCCACCATTTTTGCGTGACAGGGTCGGCAGCCATTTTTTCCATGTCCGTTTTGAAGTCTTCGCCTAAGTACTCGAAATAACCGAACAAATAGTATTTGCCGTCGTCGAGTTGGTGAAGGTAAATTGAGTAGTTACGGATGTTGCACTCTTTGATGGTCTTGAGGACGCCCGGCCAAACGGCTGAATGGAGTTTCTTGTACTCGTCCAGTTTCTCCTCCCTTACGCCAATCACCATGCCATACCGCTGAGCTTGTTGTTGTGCACAACCGGCGCCGACCGATACAATCGCCGCCAATGTGATTATCAATACCAGCTTCTTCATATTACGTATCTCCTTCTGAAAAACTAAATACCTTCATAACTAATATATACATTCATGCGCCGCATCGGCAACAATCTGTAATTTCTCCGGAGGCGTTTCAAAAAAGTGATCTGCCAACGAGCAGATGTATCCACCTTCATAGCCTACCTTCTCAAACAATTCGAACACCTTATCGCGTATTTGCTGCTCCGTGCCCTCCGTTACCACGTTGAATTGGTCAATACCACCGATTAGAGCAAGTCGGTTTCCAATTTTAGCTTTGAATTCCCACGGCTCCTGGTTGCCTCCGATGCTTGGAGCGGCTAATGTTTCCGAGGCATCACAACCGTTGGCGACAATCATTTCTTCAATCCCCAGTGTGCCGCCACAGGTGTGGTATGTAATCTTAAAACCTAATTCGCCAAGTGCATCGTGTAATTTCCGGTCGTAGGGCAGGCAGAACTCCTCGTGAATCTTCGGCGAAATAAGAGTTGATGATGCCGCGCCGCCACCCGTTTCAATTAGGTCGAACTTCGTGCCATTCATCCCTTCGATAAACTGCAGCTTCTTATCCAGAAGAATCTGCAAAAGCGCATGTACCCAGTCCGGTTTGTCATAACAGGCCATAATCAGCTCGCTCACGTCTTTCAAGCAACATGCATGTTGCCAGCAGCCTGCCTGGTCACCCCATACGAATCCTCGCAAAATGCCACGGTCCCCAATTTCGTCATAAAGTTCACTGATCGGTTTTGGGTCAAGTATGGGTACAGGCATATATTTTCGAATCAGGTCGATATCCTCATCACGTTTGATCATATATTCAGTGATCCAGGTGGTTTTGCGGTCGCCGCCGGTTTTATAAGTCAGACTGCCATCAGGTGTAACAATGGTATGATTTACAATCCGGTCTTCGGGGTCATCATTGATAATTTGCGTCTCGTCCCTCCATTCGCTGGTGGAGGCATTGGAGAAGTCTGCCTTTGTCACCCAGAACTGGCCCATATCCGCAAAATACTGGATCTGCGCGTCCATACCGAACTTTTCAAACGCCTCGATATCGCTTATCCCACCCAGGAACTTGTCAAGGTGGTATGGCTGCCATTGATGAACAGAAACGGGCAGGCGATCGGGTTTGCCGCGCTCCAGGGCACACATCATTCGTTCCTTACTTGTCATGGCCTGACCCGTAATATGATTCCTTGCTCAAAGTAACCGGCTAAAGGGCTATTGGATGAAACAGATGGTACCTTAGAATATACTTTATAGTCAATACTTTTGCCGCTCTCGACTTATAAGTAGTAACATAATCTCTTTATTGGTCTTGACTTAATATCTTATTATTCTCGGGCCTACATCATCAGGCGATTTTAATGAATCACGCCTCTTGATAGGATGCCTTTGAATCCCTTATAATAGTGGTTGTTAAGGCTCCCTTGTGATTGTGGTGTTTGGCGATTACATGGGCCGGATGGAGACTTACAATAGTGTAGCGACTATCATTAGACAATCTTAACCGGCCCTCGACGGGGATTAATCTTGAAACTTAGATTATTCGTAAGGTGAGGAAATCATTATGAAAAGACGGACATTTCTGAAAGCTGTAGGAAGTATCGCCACGGGCGGCGCCCTTGGTGTTCAGTCAGTCTTGGGAGGTTCCGAGCAAGCGACTTCTACAGGCACGATTGAAAAAGTCGCCGGACTGCCCCGGCGGGTGCTTGGGCGAACAGGACGGAAGGTTTCGATTGTGGGATTTCCGGGACTGGCGCTTATCCATTATGACCAGGATCGCTGTAACGCCGGGCTCCATGATGCCTTCAAACGGGGCGTTAATTACTTCGACGTGGCTCCCGCGTACGGCAACGGCGAAGCAGAGATAAAGATGGGCATCGGGCTTCAAGGTATCGACCGCAGTCGCATTTTCCTGGCCTGCAAGACAAATAAACGTGACAAGGAAGGGGCTCGCATGGAATTGGAGCGGTCACTTAAGCGGCTGAAGACCGATTATTTCGATTTGTACCAGTTGCACCATTTGCGCAGGCCCGAAGAGGTCAAGCAGGCTCTCGGCCCGAATGGTGCGATGGAGACTATCCTAAAAGCCAAAGAGCAGGGAAAAATTAAACACCTCGGCTTTTCGGCACACACTACGAAAGGAGCGCTCGAAGCTATGAAGGGCTTCCGCTTCGATACGGTAATGTTCCCAATAAACTTCGTCGAATTCTTCAAGATGGATTTTGGTAAGCCGGTCCTTGAACTCGCCAATAAACAAGGTGCGGCGGTATTGGCCATCAAGCCGTTGTCTACAGGCACCTGGCCGGAAGGTGTGGAGAGGACTCGCAAATGGTGGTATCGCACGACCGAGACTCAGGAGGAAGTCAACCTCGCGATGCGCTTTACCTTATCGCAAAAGCCCGTCGCAGCAGGAATACCACCTTCTTTCCTTGACCTCCTTGACAAGGCAATTGAAGCAGGAAAAACCTATCGTCCTATTTCTAAAGCCGAAACGAAAAAGCTGCAGGAGATGGCCAAAACGTGCGAATCCGTATTCCGCAGGGAAGAAGAACAGGTTGCTCGTGGCGGCTTAATACACGAACCGGTCTATCCCGACAGCCCACACGAGTGTTGTCCGTGTGCCTATGTATAAAAGGTGTTCGAATAGTCCCAGCAAGTAATTGCAATCATCGCGCTTTGACTGTTTTAAGTTTGAGTCCCCAATCGGTTTCGGACCGCGCTAAATCACCGGGAAAATTCGGCAAAGTAATCTTGCCTTTAGCATCCGCTATCAACACTTTCTTATCAAGCCATTTTCCAGTCCGAGGATTGAACCATCTGGCCTCGTATCTCGCATTCGGTTTCGCACCGGAAAGAGTCGCTACGGGGCAATCCTTTTCGAAGTACAATAGAAAGAAATCCTTCTCCGGGGCCCGCAAACAATAAGACCAGCCGATACAGCTATTGGCTTTGCCCGACCTGTTCGGCGAGAGAAGATTCGCACTGGGAATAAGCTCCTGGTATCTGCTTCCTTCGGATAAAACGAAAGTTCTTAGGTGCTGCATCTGAGCTGCGGATTGCCACTTGATGACGTCCCAGATATGGTTTTCGGCAGCATCCTCGACGTTACCCCCCCACATACCTCCGTCCCATCCACCTGCGCCGTAAATATGGCCGCCCAATCCCCCCGATAACACGCTGCCATACATCCCGGAACGGCAATACAGTGCCGAGGTCTCCGTTCCACCCGGTGCGTCCAGCATTCCGGCGTAGTAAGGTTCCCCGTTGATGCCGGGCACGGGTGGCGAGGCATTGAAAATCTCGGTCAAATAAGGGTAAAGGTCGTGGGTGCGCTTATTCCCAATCTGATGGAACGTAAGCCATTTCGCCTTGTCAACGTGACCAAAGTTCCGAAGCGTCGAAGGATTCGAGTTCGTCCCGGCCGGGGTCCCAAACGGCGGTGGACCATATTGCTCAATAACCTTGTTCGCTGCCTCGTTCCATTCGTCTGCCGATATGGTCGCACCGGTCCAGTCAAGATGAATCGGACTAAACAGGCAGATGTTGGCCTGATAGCGGCTCCATATGTACTGGATATAGCGCGTATAAGATTGGGGCCACTGGTAATGCTTTTTCCACGCCTGGCCGATATCCCGGCGGGACACTTCGATAAAAGGAACAATTCCCTGACTATTCAAGTGGTCAATCTTTCTGTCCATGTTGCGGAAATATGCAGGATTAATACGGTCAACATCGGGGAAGTATTTCTCGTATCCGGGTACTTTGCCCGGGAAGAAAAACGCACGATTGCCGTCCTCATCGGTCATATTTTTGGCACTTTTTGTGCCAAGCTGCTTCCACGCCGAACGCAACACTGTGCCGTCAGCTGTTTTCAGCGTTGCAGGTTTGTCATCATTGGCCCAATTCGGAAAGGCGGCAATCATCGCAATACAATTGAAACCCTGCTTTCTGCGAAAACGCACATAATCCTTAAAACCAGCCCCCGGCCCAATGGAACGTTGCTTTTTATCATCATACCACCGATACCGAAAGGTTGAGGTGGACCACCACGTATCACCCAGGAGGAAATAAGGGGTTCCATCAGCGTATTCAAATGCGTGACCATTTGTAGACGCCTTAATCATACCGCGGCGACAAGGATTTTCCTGCTTTTGCGCTGCAGACCGGGAACGGGCGGTGAAACTCCCCTTTTTGCCATTCAGCCCCGAATCCGGCTGGTTCGAGCCACTCCGCCATCTCCACTTACCGGCAGTGGTCGCCATAACGCGGATTCGAAATATGTCACCGCCATCCCAGAAACCATAGCAGCGCTTCTTGAATACAGATTCAAGCCCTTCCAGGTCGACCCAAACCTCCACTTCTTTATACGCATTATCGTACGATTTCGTGGCTTTTAGAGTAATCTCCACCTTCTCCCATACATAATATGTCCCGCCAAAGACCTCATTACATGCTCCCGGTAAAACAGCACTAATTACTAAGAAAATAAGCAGTAATAACCGACGCTTTTCTAACCCTCTTAATCGAAACATCATTATCCTGCCCTTAATTGCTCACCTTATTTCACTTTTTCCCAAAACTCATAAATACGAATCGTGAAATGAGAATACCAAGCGCACATCATAAATGCAAAGCTGTTCTTTAATCCTTTGCCCTTTCTACTATTGTCCTCTCTGACAGACGGGATGGATATTATCCTCGGCAGCTCGACCCGAAAATCCGGTTTCTGCAAACAAGTTGTTAAACAGTTTCCTGGTTAAAACGCCGAACAATTGACACTTTTTTAGCACTTTTCGTTGAGTTTGCTCATTTTGAGCGCTTCAACAGTTGACAGGACAAGCACGAAGTTTTTATACTACAAGTACTTAATTTGTAAGCGCCTGTAGCTCAATTGGATAGAGCGTCGGTCTACGGAACCGAAGGTTAGAGGTTCGAGTCCTCTCAGGCGTAGTAAAAACACCGATACTGATATCAAAAACACGGTTTGTTTTTTTCTTTTCCGTTGAACCGCCTGTCCCCGAATGTCGTTGTCGGGGATCCAACTTTAGCCCGTTAGAAGTAGGCGCCGATGGCGTTTGCCTGCCCTCGACTCCGATCGGGGATTTACTTTCTAACTGGGCCGTCTCTCCCTTATCCCTTCTCCTTTTTCACGAATCCCTGCATGCATTAGCGCGTAGGGTGTGCAAAATTCGTTTTTGCACACGCGGTACTATATGCTGAGATATTGAAGCGGACATCGTGAAAAGTGCAGCGAAATATGATATTTGAAAATATTTACCGGGATTTGAGGTTTTGTATACTATAGTATTAGGTTGTATAAGTTTCCATACCATTTTATGCATAAATCAGTACATAAATCCCGCTTTTTCTCGCTCTAATTTTTCTCTTGAAACCTTTCTTGAGCTCGTGTATATTCTATATAGTTGCTCCATAACTCATTGTGAGCCATGCGAGAAAAAATGAGGATGATTCCTGATAAACAGATGGCTCTTTTTGACATGATAACTCCTTTTTACTGTTTGTTCCAAATGTCCCATTTTGTGGCTCTTTAGACCACATCAGTACGGCTGTTAGGGATTATTATCCTGAAGCCAATGGAAGGCCATAATCCTAAAGTCTAAGAAATTAACCTTACAGTCACCGTTTATATCACCTGCAATGATGATTTCACACGGCTGCTGCCCAAAGTATGATTTGCTTGCCTGGCTTGTACCACCATACGCTCCCATATTAATCCGGCCGCCATTCGGAAACGGCTCTAAACCAATGGGACTCATCGGATTTCCTGCATCAATGCACGGACTCGTCACTTCGGCCTTCGTCCATCGTCCCTCGTTTGAATCCCAATTTCCTGCTTGTGATTTCAAATGGTAATCACCATTACACGGGTCAGCGAAGCACGGATCGGTGTTGATGTTTCCGGGTCCACTCCAGCCGCCTTGAACGTCCGAGTAAGTAACTGTCGACGACCCATAATCGCTTATCTGCTGCGAGCCATAACTTGCGATATTGCGCCAGAGGATGCAGTTGGTCAGCGTTACGCTACCCGGCCAATCACAGGCGATTCCACCTCCGAAGTAGTTAGCCCGGTTACTACTGAAGGTGCAGTTAGTAATCGTCGGCCTGCCGTAGTAGCTATTTATCCCACCACCTTGGTAGTTAGCCCGGTTACTACTGAAAGTGCAGTTAGTAATCGTCGGGCTGTCGCCCGAGGTGTATATCCCACCACCATAACCGTAATTGGCATTGGCGCAAGCAGAGTTGCCGCTGATTATGCAATTGGTGACTGTTGGGCTCGAACCGTAGCAACAAATTGCTCCACCTTGGGAGAACCACATATCCGTAGGAGGAGGAATATATTCTAATGGGGCATAACCGTTGGTTATGGTAAAGCCGATTATTGCAGAATTGGCATTTTCGCCGGAATGGAGAAAGAACCCACGATGGCGGTCGCTCTCTGTGCCGTTGCAGTCGATGATGCAGTTTTGCGGACCGCTCTCGCTGCGCACCGTAATTGCCTTGCCGAGAAAGTCAATATCCCTGTTGCCATCTCCGGTATACGTGCCATCGGCCACGATTATGGTGTCGCCGTCATTGGCATCGTTAATTGCCGCCTGAATGTTATTGAAATCCCCCGTTCCATAGTTATCGACATAAATAGTTCTTCCCGCAGCGGACGTGCACACCATCCCCAACAAGAATATCGATATTATCAGGCATGTTTTGAATTTTGTTCCCCCAGTCATTTTACTGCCCTCATTTCTGACCAATGCGGCCGTTATGGGTTTTCATCTCGAAGCCAATGCAAAGCCATAAGCGAAAAGTCCAAAAAATTGACCTTGCAGTCTCCGTTGATGTCTCCTGCAACAATCGTTTCACAGGGCGGTTCGCCAAAGTATGATTTACTCGCCTTAGCCGTCCCGCCGTACGCTCCCATATTTATGATCCCACCATTAGGGAATGGCTCTTGCCGAATCGGACTCATCGGATTTCCTGCATCAATGCACGGACTCGTCACTTCATCCTTCACCCAGCTTTGGCTTGAGGGCTCCCACCCGCCCGCCTGGGATTTTAAATGGTAATCACCATTATTCCGGTCCGCAAAACATGGGTCTGCATCCATATTACCATCGCCCCAGACCAGCCTGTTACAGGGGTCATAAACTGATGCTTGGCCACCCTGTACATCGCTGTACCTAATCGTAATCACCGAATTATCGTTGATCCATATTTCGTTGCCGCTGTTCCAGAGGATACAGTTGGTGAATTGAAGGTCGCTCCACGCCGGACCCCAAGATCCCATGCCATTACAAGCCACAGCATTTCCTAAGGTTGCTGAATTTGCAGCAAACGTGCAGTTGGTCATCGTTACGGAGGATGTATCGCTGGTGAACATCACGCCCCCGTAGTAGGCTGAGTTGCTTATGAACATGCAATTGAACAGACTCGTGCTGCTGACAGTGTTGGCTATCCCGCCGCCGCCCCATCCTGCTGAGTTCCTGATAAATGTACAGTTGGTTAGCTCCGAGCCACCCGTATCGTACATCCCGCCACCGTATGCGCCTGCCAAGTTCCCGATAAATGTACAGTTCTTCAGCATAGGACTGCTCCTACCGTTGAACATCCCGCCGCCAGCGCTTCCAGCGTAGTTCCCGCTGAACGTACAGTTAGTCAGCGTCGGACTAAAGTTAATTCTATCTGTGCGCATCCCGCCGCCATACCATTCGGCCGAGTTGCTTGTGAACGTACAGTCGGTCAGGGTCGGGCTGCCGTCGCTCACTATCATCCCCGCCCCCATCCTGTGCATATTTTGAGAGGCCCCAGAGTTGGCATTGCCGCCAGTGATTGTGAAGCCGTCCAGCACAGCCGTTGCGTCGGTTCCGCTGCCTGTAACCACATGGAGGCTGTTATCTGCCCGCGTCGGTTCATCCCATAAGTCAGAGAGATCGTTTACCTCGGTGTCATTACCAGCAAGGTCACCACTCAGAATCGTTTCGTATAGTTCAAAATTCCGTTCATTCGGGTCTGGTTGGCCGAACCCTGCGTATCTGCCCTTAACAGCCACGCCGTTCATAAGCTGAAATGTGGCCGATCGCGAGCCGGTCCCATTGGGATAGGCAGAGTCCTCATCCGGCTTATAAATACCCTCGGCAACGTGGATTTCATCGCCTGAATTGGCGTCGGCTAGCGCATCCTGCAGGTAGTTGTAGGCATCCGCCCAGGATGAGCCATCATTTGCACCGGGAGCATCAGCGTCAACATATATTATTTGTCCCGCAACAGCCGTGCAGGCCATCACTAACAAGAATATGAACATTATCAGCCAGGCTTTTAATTTTGTTCCCCCATTCATTCCTCTCACCTCATTTCCGACCAATGCGGCCATTAAATTTTCGCAATAGAAGCAAAGTGCCTTCGCATGTTGAAAAAATCCCAGAAGTTCGCTGCATTATCAATGTTATCTTTTTTAATTTTATTGTAATTAGATATTTATGTCAACAGCCAAATGCAAAAATTTTGAAAATTCTAAAAATCATTGATTTTCAGCCATCAAAGCGGCGTTTTACACGCCTCAATCAAGCGAATCTTTACCAACAAACGAGCTTTTTAGACCATTAATCAATTGTAAGACCTTTCTCGCCCAAAACCAATCGTGGTAAAC
>JBARPZ010000070.1:0-10198 GCA_049643445.1 Sedimentisphaerales bacterium | reverse complement strand
CCTGTTTTTCACACTGGTCAAGTTCCGCTAATTGCGGATTGCCTTTCATGGTGTTTCCCAGCCTGTTCAGCTTATGGAGAAACTGGCGCCGGTCCTTCTGGCGTTTTTCCGTGATACCCCGTGCGACCACGCCCTCCACGACGAAAGGGGTCTGTCTGGGGTCGCCGCCCGTGGCGAAGGGTTTATAGCGCGACCCAAGAAATCCCGCCTCGGAAAACCGACCCTGTGGAGTGGTCAGTACAATATAAGGCGGAATCAATCCTTTGTATCCGGCGTCGTAACCCTTGAACAGCGAAACCACAGCGCCGACGCTTGGATAGACCTGCCCATCGCCGGGCTTCCTGCCGGTCTGCACTATGTAAGATGCCGTTTCGTGGGAATTCACCCCGTGCGTCATACTGCGGATGATGGAATACTTGTCTGTTTGTTTGGCCAGCAGGGGAAGCAGTTCGCCGATTATGATCCCGTCCACATTGGTCTTGATCGGCTTGTTAAGCTGACCGCAATAGTCATTACCGGCATCCGGCTTTGGATCGAAGGTGTCGATGTGCGCCGGACCGCCCCACATCCAGATTTGGATGACCGACTTGGCCCTGGCTTCCGGCGCCGCCGCTAGTGCATGAGAACCCAAACGGTCGGCCAACAGCAAACCGGCTGCGCTGCAGAGGCCCCGGCCTAAAAACTGGCGTCTGGAGAGTGGCCTTCCACCCATGCGCCGAATTTGGTCCGCCTTGTTCGGCCCTGGCAATCTGACATCTGAATTGTTTTCCATACTCATATTTCCACCTTATCTTTTATGTTTATTCAATCCGGCTGTCAATGCCGGTAGAGAAACTCCGCACTGTTGATTAATGCCCATGCTAGGTCAATAGCAACCACCCGCCTGTTCCCACGCTGGGACTTGGAATACTCCTCTACGATTTTCACTTCTTCATTCGTTGGAAAACGCGAAAGAATCGCCAGATAAAGCCTGGTCGCAAGCTGCTGCATATTTCCCTTGCCTTGCATCAGGTTTCGAAACTTGCGGCCCTGTTCAATCTTACGCTGGATATGACTCGAGTTCAGCATATGCAGCCGTTGGGCCGCCGTGGGAAGGTTGTTGCGCTCCGATTCCAGACCGGTGTCACGAGATGGACGCCCGAACAGTTCGAGGAACGAACTCGTGATGCTGCCGTCCGCCAGCGCAATGGAGCGCTGCTCTGGGGGAATAAACGTAAATGGCTCCGGGATTTGGCTGGAATACTGCTCCGTCGTCCCTGTAATCTGGTTCAGCGCGTCAATCAGCACCTCCGCCTCAAGCCGCCGCAACGGATAGTGTGAGAAATTAACCGCGCCCTCGCCCTTGTCGGTCCTTGGAATGGAGGAAAGCTGGTACGTATTCGAGTTCAGTATCAACCGGTAGATGTGTTTCAGGTCGTATTTGGCCTCAATCAGTTCCTTCTCCAGCAGCGCCAGCAGCTTGGGATTGCTCGGCGGATTTTCCGGCCGGATGTCGTCCGGCTCATGAATAATGCCGCGACCAAGAAACCACGACCAGACGCGGTTCACAATATTCCGCGTAAACCAAGGGTTCTTCGGATCAATCAGCCAGTCGGCAAAAACCTCACGGGGGTCTTTGTCTTCTGATAACTTGGCCGATTTGCCATCCGGGAAGACCGCTTTAAACGCCGCTTTTCCTGTAGTCGGTGAGGTCGCTCTGTTTGGGTCGAAGTAAACGATTTCCTCCTTCCATTCCGCTGTGATCTTGAACCCAACCTGTGAAAAGAAGCCCGCCATGCCTGACAACCGCTCTTTCTCCCAGTTCTCCGCCCGCTCCCCCATGAAAGTCAGCGCCACTGCCTGGGCAATGGTTTGCGGTTCCTTGCTTTGCATCGCGCGGTAGAAGTTTACCTGCGGAACACGAAAATTACTGCCGCTGGACACAAGCAGCTCCCGCACAAACTTATCATAAGGCATGTTCTTTTTGATGCTGGCCCGTATCCAGTGGTGATATGTCTGCACTGCGTTGGGCCACAAGTTGATAGGAAACTCCGCTTTGACCCGCAGCAGGTCGCTCCACTTCATCGCCCAGTAGTCCGCGAATTCATCGCGTTCCAGCAGATTGTCGATTAGGTTGCTGCGCTTATTCGGGCCCTTGTCCAATATGAACGTTCTCGCCTCCTGCGCGGTGGGCAGCGTGCCAATCACGTCCAGATAGACGCGCCGGACAAACACAGCATCCGTGCAGATATTGGCGGGCTGGATGTCCAACCGCTCCAACCTGTCGAAAACCAGTTTGTCGATATCATTCGTCGCTACGTACTTACCGTTGCTTTCAAATTGTCCAAAGCGTACTTGGCTCGGACCTTGCTGGGCACAAAGTGGTACACAAATAGCAAGAATTTGGAGCAAGACAACTGTGGGGCTGCTTTTTCTCAGTATTTGAGTCCTTCGCATAAAAACAGATTTCATCAGAGCATCCTGTTTATTCAAGGACAATAAAGTCAATCTCCGTAAGCTGACATTTCCCATATTAAAGGCCTGGCTATCCACCCAGGCCTTCCAACTCCACTACAATACCAAAATATCCCTCGAATTGCAACCCATTGAAGTCTCTTTCTACCAATCTTGTCGCCCAAGAACTCTTCTACTGCTTACTCTGCACCTAATCAATTGGCAATAAACATCAAGCCACTATCTACCAAGCATGGAAGAGCAAGGGGCAGTAACTGCTTTGTGTGCGACCTAATGCAACCTAAATAGATTATAAGCAAAATAAACAGCGATGATGATAACAAGAACCGCATTATTGACTACGCCCGGCAGGATTCGAACCTGCGACCTTCGGTTTAGGAAACCGACGCTCTATCCTACTGAGCTACGGGCGCATAACAGCAAAAGGTCTACTCTACAATAGCCTGCCCAGTACTTTACACTTCAGGTTTTAATATTGCAAGAAAATCAGATTTAAGGTATACTCTCTTTAAGCGATGGGACAAAAAATAATGGCAAAAAAGTCAAAATTGACAAAACAGATGGCCGGTTTTGCGCATCCAATAAGTGGGCCGGCAGACGTTAAAAGAAAGGAGAAGAACCTGGAAGAACTACGGGATTCTCTTGCTGCTCGACTCAGGACCGGTGACCGTGTGGCGGCAGGTGAGTTTGTTGACATGTACCATAAGCAGATATATTTGTTTATGAGGAGGCTTGGACATGATCGTCAGATCAGTGAAGATTTGACGCAGGAAAGTTTTCTCCAGGCATGGCAACATATAAGCCAGTTGAGAAACGGCAAAGCGTTAAATAGCTGGCTGTATCGTATCGCAAGCAATATTTCAAAGCTTTACTGGCGCAGACACCAAGGCAGAGAAATGGCCAGTATCGAAGGGGTCGGGATCGATATGCCGGAGAGCAGCGAAGCTGTGTGCGACAGAATTGGGCGTTACGAGCAGCTTGGCCGGTTAAAAAATGCCGTGGCACACCTGCCTGGGAAGCTGAGGCAGGTGGTTGTTTTACATTATATGCAGCACTTGACAATTGCCGAAGCTGCTAAGGCAGCAGGTGTAAGGGAAGGCACTTTCAAAAGCAGGCTGAACAGGGCATTAGAAACTTTAAGAAAGCAGGTCATTTGAAGCCCCCGCAGCTTCGCGTTGCGATGCAACCGGCGGGAACAAGAGATGGGAAAACTGCAATGAGTGAGGAAAGGCTGAAAAAATTATTGAATGAGTTGGCAGATGTAACAGCAGAGCCAGTCCGTCCGGGTCTTAATGAAGAGATAAAGCACCAGATCCCGCAGCAGCTTTCCCCGCATAAAGGTGGGACGGACACTATCCATATCGTTATAAATTTAAGAATAAGTAAATTAGCCGCGGCAGCAGTGATAATTATTACGATACTTCTGTGTGCAGGCTTGTTTGGCGGGCGAGATTGGACCAGCGATGGCATAGTTGACGGCTTAAGGGATTCTCTGGCGTCTGTGGGGGCTGGCAGAACCGACGTTCTGGCGGTTAGGTCAAGATATGAGGATTTGGTTCGACAGGGCAAGCACGTTGTGTATTATGGCGACAGCATTAACCCGGGGGATAGTAATGCGGTGCTCATGCATCTGAAGCTCCCCGACGACGAGTATAGAGTCGTCTTTGCCGATGGCAGTACTACGATAGTCAACGCCGAAGAGTTAATAGAATTGCTGAGTCGGACGCTGCAAAAGAGAACAAAATGAGCATCATCGCAGCAAGCTAAACGGGCATTTTCTTCTTGCAATTTCGGATGATTGAGTAGTAAAATAGCAATTCTAAAATAATTCTCAAAAGCACAGGGTAAGGGGTTGTTATGGACAAACGAAAGGGCTTCACATTAATTGAACTCTTGGTGGTAATTGCCATTATTGCGTTATTGTTGGCGTTATTGATGCCGGCACTGGAGCGGGCCAGGGAGCAGGCCCAGCGTATGGTTTGCCTTGGCAATCTGAAGCAAATGATGCTTGCATATGATTTCTACAAAGATGATAACGAAGGCAAACTTGTTAATGGGGATACAGAGGAGTACACTAATATGTACGCCCCGGGTCTTCCGCCGGAGGATTCGCATTATAACGAAGTTGCCTGGGTACTCAATGATTGGGAAAACAATCCCACCCTGGAAGACAAAAAAGCTGCTGTCCTAAATGGAGCACTTTACCCATACGTCAAGAACTTAAAGGTTTACAGTTGTCCAACCCTTCTGGCCGGAAACGTACGAACGTATGCTGTAGTTGATGCTATGAATTGTAAAGGCTGGGACAGCAACCGGGTTATGATTAAACACGAAACCGAGATTCACAAGCCACATGAAAGGATTGTTTTTCTTGATGATGGCGGAACCGGGGGGGCCGCGTTGGGGGGTTGGACTAATTACGCTGACCAGTGGAGATGGTGGGACCCGCCTCCAATCCGGCACGGTGATGGGACAACTTTTTCTTTTGTAGACGGACATGTTGAATACTGGAAGTGGGAAGACCCACGTACCATACCGTGGGGCTTGAAGATGAAGGCCGGCACAAATGACCCGGAGGCAATACAGTCGGGCAATCTGGATATCCAAAAGAGTCAGATGGGTTCATGGGGCGTGGCCGTGCAATAGCAGGCTAAAAAACAGGCATTTTTTTGCTTGCGTTGGTGATAGTTGCGTGGTACAATAATAGTGGTTTTTGAAAAAGCGTTTCAATGACACATTGAAGGAGCGTCATTATGGGCACGCGAAAGGCTTTTACTTTAATAGAACTTTTGGTAGTAATCGCTATTATTGCGCTATTATTGGCGTTATTAATGCCGGCATTGGAGCGGGCCCGGGAGCAGGCCAAGCGTGTTGTTTGTCTTAATAATCTGAGGCAGTTGATGCTTGCGTGGAATTTCTATACGGACGATAACGATGGCAAGATTGTTCGCGGCGATATACGTGAGCATGATGGCGACCATCCTGATGAGATTCCCTGGGTTGAGAAAGACTGGCCCCGATACACTCTCACCGACGAGGATATGATACAAGCTATCAAAGACGGAGCATTGTATCATTACACCAAGAGCATAAGACTTTACAAGTGCCCGAACGCTGTATATGGAGAGTGGCGAACGTATGCTGCAGTTGATGCCATGAACGCTGACGATATAGATGGCGGAACGATGCTCAAACACATATCGGAGATTCGCAATCCGGAGCAGAGGTCTGTTTTTCTTGATGACAGCGGGGCCACTGGGCAGGGCGCCTGGAGTATTCATTATCAGAGGCCGGCCTGGTGGGACGAGCCTCCCAACCGACACGGTGATGGCGCGACCTGGAGTTTTGCTGATGGGCACAGTGAGTACTGGAAATGGCAGGACCCGCTCACACATACATACAATTATGCCGAAGAGGGGCCTTGGAAGCATGTAGATTTTAAGAATAGCCTGGATATACCCAAGGCGCAAATGGCGGCCTGGGGGGAATTAGGGTATTAGGCCATACTCCATTACCACCGCCATAGCGTGATTCTTCGTTTTCATGCGACCATCAAATAAGAAAACCCGGCCAGAAGGCTGGGCTTTTTATTTACATGCAGTTGAGACCAGGTCGGTCCTGCTAATAGATAATCGCGGTTGCTTCCTCAATCTTTTTGACAATTTCGGCGGTATCGTCAGATTTAGATACAGAGCCGTCAAAGCCCTTCTGCAACAATGCGGCCGACTCAGAGTCGCTCAACTGGTTTGCAAGGGCTATAATTTTGATTGTCTGCAAATCCTCATTGGTCCGGATGCTTTTGCAAATACTTGTTGCATCTATGCCTTCAGCTAAAAGGTTTACCAATAGAACATGTGGTGCAAATTTCTGAGCGATTGTGCCGGTCTCAAAATTGCTACTTGCTGTTTGCACCTCGTAATCGGCCTTGGTTCGTAAAGTATCAGCTAAGGCCGAGGCTGCACCGCCGTTGTTG
Source organism: Sedimentisphaerales bacterium (assembly GCA_049643445.1). Lineage (GTDB taxonomy): Bacteria > Planctomycetota > Phycisphaerae > Sedimentisphaerales > Anaerobacaceae > CS2-K091. Next base: position 3,771 of record JBARPZ010000070.1, on the reverse strand, counting down.
TTCACTATAAGGACCCGAATTTTACCGACTGGAAGTGCTGGCGCAGGCATATTATTCGCTTTCATAAAGCGAATCAGCTCGCTTACGGGTATTCTCCGATCCTTGCTGCCGGGTATGCGATAACCCTTCAGTTGGCCGGTATCAAACCACTTTGAGACTGTTCGCGGAGCGACATTACAAATCTTGGCCACATCACCTGTCGTCAGTACATTTTTTCCTTTTGCCATTTTTTGGCCCTCAACTCTGCATTTACACCGCATCTTTAATCGGCCTTAAATCGAAAGGTGTTTAATATAGAAACCGTAATTTCCAGCTTAGCGGCATATAATCGGCTGTCTTTGTAACACCACGTCCCATAAGTGCTTATGTTTTCTATAGAAAGAGGCGGCCTCGGAGACTAAAGGCAGCTTTGCTTAAATTGGCACGGGCGGCGTGTAAAAATATCTTTGATTTATTGGGCGTAAGCAGTATAATTTTGTCTTCTGATTTAGCTCTGCGTTTTTTGCTGAGGATCTTTTCTGATGCGTGTATATTTGTCTCGGCCGGATATCACCGAAAAAGAAATCGAGGCCGTCTGTGAAGTGCTTCGCAGTCCAAACCTTTCGCTGGGTCCCAAACTGGGTGAATTTGAGGATGCTTTCGCTAAGTATATCGGCCTAAAGCGGGCCGTGGCTGTCAATAGCGGAACCAGTGGCTTGTTTTTATGTATGTCGGCAATGGGGATTGGACCGGATGATGAGGTCATTACTACGCCATTTACTTTCATTGCTTCTGCAACTCCTATCATGATGGCCGGTGCCAGGCCGATCTTTGTCGATATTGACCCGCTAAGTTTGAATATCGACGCTGCAAAAATCGAATCCAGGATTACCGACAGGACAAAAGCCATTTTGCCCGTAGAAGTTTTCGGCAATCCCGCGGGTATGGATAAGGTCTGTGAAATCGCTCAAAAACACAATTTGATGGTGGTTGAGGACAGTTGTGAAGCGCTCGGCTCTGCATTGAACGGAAAAAAGGCGGGAACATTCGGCACGATGAGTGTATTTGGCTTTTATCCCAACAAGCAGATAACCACCGGCGAGGGTGGAATGATTTTGAGCAACGACGATGATTTAGCGGATATGTGCGTATCACTTCGCAATCAAGGCAGGGCCAAAGATAGTGCCTGGCTAAGCCACGAACGGCTGGGCTATAACTATCGACTCAGCGACATCAATTGTGCCCTCGGCATTGTACAGCTTTCAAGAATAGAGCAGTTTAAGGCCAAACGCCGGCAGGTAGCAAAATGGTATCAGGAAATGTTAGCTGACGATGACAGATTGATAGTGCCCACGGAGCCGGATGATTGCGATATAAGCTGGTTTGTCTTTGTGGTACGGCTGACAGAGGGCTTTACCCGGCCCCAGCGTGACGGAATTTTAGAAGCATTGATAGAACGAAAAATTCAGGTCAGCAATTATTTTCCGCCTGTACATCTGCAGCCATTTATGGTTGAGCAATTTGGCTATAAACAGGGTGATTTTCCAGTCACCGAATCTGTGTCTGAGAGCACTATCGCCCTGCCGTTTTATAATAATCTAACTTATGATGAGGCGGCGATTGTCTGCAAAACATTGAAAGAAACTTTAGATAAAAACTTGTAAGCCGTTCAAACAAAACGATTCTCGTTCCAAAAAGTGCCTTCAGGAGAATTTGCAGATAGAAAGCGATTGTATCCGATAAAAATAACTTTGTTTTGAAAGAATCATAGAGGCACATAAAATCACGAATGGCGAGGATAAATGGCAGTATTTCGACTTGGCATTTTGTGTTTTTAATCTTAAAATTTAGTTGAGGGAGACATCAGGGCTGGGGGTGGAACGGCCTATAAAAGTATTTCTTTGGAAGGGAGAAACTTTTAATGAGATGGAGAGGCAAACTTGTATTCATGCTGATAGTCTATTTTGCCGGTTTCGCGACCGCAATCTATACTTTGGCGCCTGTGCCTGAAAATCAAGCCAGTCAGTTTCGCGAAAACAGTGCTAAATACTCCGCTTTAAAATCAGACGAATTCGCACAATCTTTTAACACCGGGATGCACAAATGTCTTGATTTTAGCAAAGATTTCGCCTGGCGCATGGGTAAATACATAAAACAAAAATTCGATGACAGGCAATCTCGAGCCAAAAGCTAAACAGCGACAAAGCTATTTTAAATTGCTAACGTTTACACGAAATGTAGCTCTTTGAGGAGGGGGTCTATATGTAACATTTTGGGGCCGTGGGCCGTCAGGCCCACGGCCTTCAAGATATCACGACGACTTATAACAACCTCCTGTCAACAATCACAATTTCACTTTCACTGTTTGTTTCTCCCCTGGCGTCATGGACTGCACGTTCTTCAAGACCTTCATCCTTCCGGTGTCCTGTTCACCTACCTTAACGGTATACATGCCGGTCTTGAATACCTTCGGTCGAAACGAAGTTCCCTTGATGCGGACAGTATATACGATTTCACCGTCGGCTTCATCGATCACCTGTACGACTGGGTCTGTCATACCGCTGACCTTTATCGTCGGCAAATAGGCCACAGCCTTGCGTCCGTAGTTGTCCTTCTGCTTGATAGTCCTGGGCCAGCCGGGATATTGCTTAACGGCCTTATCTGTAATATCTACGTTTCTTGGCCAGCATTCGACTGTAATTTCCCTTCTCTTTTTATTGAATTTGACGACTCCGAAACCAGCGGACCTGGTGGTCAGCTTGTCATGGTTTTCCATTTCTCCGGGATTTGCAACGGCCAGCATGGTGACCTTATTTCCGAACCCATCGGCGAATTCGCCAAGGTATTCGGGCATCCCTTCTTCGCGGTTTTTGCCCGGTTCGAGAGGGGCCCACCAGCGCAGGTAGAGATTAGCGATGGAAGGCACGCATAAGGAATATCCCGAATCGTTCCATTCATCGACGCCGTGGTGAATAATAGTCCCCAGGTGCTGGTCGCCTGCAATCATAAATGCAAATGCCTTACGTATCTCCCTGAGCGCCTTGTTTCGTCCGGTCTGGGGCCAGCCGTTGGAATCCAGGTCGGCGTGCAACCGATTTTTCCGACTGCCGTGAAGATGCGCTCCGCCACAGAAAATCGTTTGAGAGAGGACACATTTCATATCCGAGCCACGCCAGTCGGCGGCCCATTCACTGAGGAACTTGAGCTGCCGCTCCCCGAGTAATTTGGCACCGGGAACATCTACGCTCTTGGGATCGTAATCGGGATTTCTTATATGGTCCGGCCGGGGGCCCTGCTTCGGAACAAGGCCCTGCGGCCCTGACTTGAACTTACGGTCCTCAATTATGGCGAAACTTACCCCCCCTACTGTCATTGATGTGTAATATACTCCGATGCCCCGTTGTATCGGGGTCGGGTCATAAGGGTCGGGAAGGTGACTGGTCTGTGCGCGCTCGACCATTTTCACATATTCGACCGGGGCCGCGTATCCTCCATCATGGCCGGCACGAGCATTTGATTTCTTTCCTCCCGCGCCCCACAAGTTGGCGTGACCTACATCATGGTCGTCGGGTATCGTGACAGTAGGGATGTTGCGAATGATTTCTCCGAAGTCCCTGCCGAACTTGAGCCAGTAGGCGTAATGCCTGTTGTGATCATAGACCTGATCTCCGGAAAAAAACAGAAGGTCTGGTTTCAACTTCTTGATATTTGCAACAATATCGGTTTTAGGAATGTCGCCGCCGTGACCGGGATAAATCGAGTTGCCCGTGAATGCAGCCACAACAATAGTAT
>JBARPZ010000069.1:0-2453 GCA_049643445.1 Sedimentisphaerales bacterium | reverse complement strand
CGTTAGCGGGGACCCGGAACATACTCTCCTACAATCCCTCCCTAATCCCCAGCCCCTAAGCCCTAATCCCCAGGGTAATTTTTTTTATTAAAAAGTTTGATTTCCATTGAACATTCCGAGTGAGTATGGTATAATACAAACAGCCATAGAAATGGCAGTTTAGCGGAGAACCGCAAGTCGTAAGCCACCGAGTGGCAAGGACATAAGCCAGCAGGCCTAAGTTTTGAAAATTTCAATTTTGGTAATTAGGATTTGTTTAGAATTTAGATATTAGGATTTAGTGTTTCTAACTATCAGATAACTCCTTACCCAATATGATGATACAGTCAACACAATTATATGGTTTTGTAGTGGTAGCAGGCTTATTAATGGCCATAAATCCTTGTAATCCGTGGTTAATAAACGATTTACGTGTTTGCAAGGCACTCTACAACTGTAGAGAAACATTTACAGATGTCATGAGCGCTTTACAAATAAACCTTTTTATGCAAAACAAAGCCAATTTCCAAAAAGTCAAGTTGAACGTAAATAAAGTAATAACAATGGATTATGAACAATTGGACACTTGGTCAATTAGGAAAACAAAGCCAATTCAAAGCCAATCAAAGCCAATTCAAAGCCAATCAAAGCCAATTCAAAGCCAATTAAAGCCAATTAAAGCCAATATAATGCCAAAACAAAGCCAATTCAAACCCAAACAAACCCAATTTCGGTGCTCAACAATGTTAAACTGCGCAATCTGCCCCGCCGCTACCTCAACCGGCAAATCCCTTCAGCAGCCGCTGCAGAAGTTCCATAGGCAGCCCCATCACGTTCGTCAGGCTCCCCTCGATTCTTTCAACAAATTCATCTCCTCCCTCCTGTATCGCGTATGCTCCCGCCTTTCCCCGCCACGAACCGCCCTTGATATGTTCAGCAATTTGGCTTTCCGTCAATTTCTTCGGATAAACTGTTGTGGAATCGCTCTCAACAATCTCGGTCCCATCGCTTTTTCGAACAATCGCCACAGCCGTTATCACCTTATGAGGCCGGCTGAAAAGCCTTCGCGTAATCTCCTCCGCCTCTTTTGCATCGGCAGGCTTGCCTATAATCTGGCCTTCAAAATCCGCAACCGTATCCGCTCCGATGACCATAGAATCCGGGAATTTCTCGGCAACACTTTTCGCCTTGGCTATCGCCAGCCTCTCAGCACATTCACAGGGGCTGATACCCTCCCCTACAAAGGCCGACTCGTCAATATCCGGATGGACAGGAGTAAAATTATAACCGGCTTCGGCCAACAATTGCTTCCGCCGCGGCGAGCTCGAAGCAAGAATAATGGGGACTTTGGTTTGCTCAGTCATAAATCTTTAGTTCTGGGGCTTGAATTTAACGTGATAGACTATTTTCCTGCAAAAAGCTGTGTACTCTGTCTCGATTTCCTCGAAATTATTACCAATATACGGCTCAAACAAGAGTGGACCAACCATTCGGTTCCACAGGACGGTTCGCGGGATGTTCCTGTCTGCCGCGGTTCTTTTGTTGACTGCACTGAGCAGCCAATCCCCTTTCAGACCGCCCAGAAGCAATTGATGATAATTTCGCAGCCTTTTCCCGTAATCCTCTTCCCGCAGAAATCGCACCAGCGCATAGGATTGGGCATAAAAAGCCATTACGGTATCAGCTTGATTCGTTGCCAGCACCTCGCCGGGATTTGCAGCTATCAATTCTCTAAATGGTATCATCCTGTTTTTTATCAGCGTTTGTTTCAACGCACCCAATCGATACGCATTCCGGCCCGGCTCAAAATAAAAAAGCCCGTCGCTGCTTCTATACACCTCAAAGAGCGTTGCAATACCCTCGTCGAGCCAGCTTGGCAGCCGGAATTGAAAATGCCTGCCGTTAAACTGATGCCACCCTTCGTGCCCAAGAACGGAAAACGTTCGCTCTCTGCCGATATTATACGCAACACATGCGCCGTTCAGATAATACCCACCGGCCTTTATCTTGTAGTACAGCCCCGCCTGCGCACCCGCAAAGCTCCTCGTGAAATCCTCCCACTGTTTCCGGGTAGCGAAAAGGTAAATCGTAAACCGGGTGCTCGTTCTGATAGGTTCCGGCAGTTGGTCCTGATAGCCGCGATAGGCCGACTCGACAAATCCGGGCACCTGGCGAAGCATCAGAGGCTCCAAAAGCGTTGTGAAAATCTCATAGTGAGCGGTAGTAAGTTTCAGCCCCGGCCCATATTCGTTTTCCCAGACCTCGACAGATTGAAGGGCCGGCAGATTTTCACTCTGCAAATGCTCAACCATACCGGCCGACGTATTCATTCGAGACGCTCTACGGACACCTCCGGTACTTACCGAAGAGGTGCCTTCAAAACAGCCCGCCAGTCCAAAAACCAAAGCTATCCAGATTATAGCAAATTTCCTTGCCATATTTCTTTCTCGACACAAAGACCGGGCATATTTAGA
>JBARPZ010000068.1:0-1560 GCA_049643445.1 Sedimentisphaerales bacterium | reverse complement strand
GTTTGATTTTGACGTCTTTTGAGAACAACGATGCAAAAATGTGCAGGGTGACATAAGCCGGCAACAGAATAAAAGGATAGATATATCTGCCGTTATAGCCACGAGGGATGTTTCTCAGCCACTCCGGAGAGTTGAACCACCGCGATAACACTTTAAGCCACTCAGGATCAGCGAATCCCATAGCGAGAAGAATTAGTGGAATTGTCAGAGAAATGAAGTACACATTCCTGTAGATACTAAGGAACAGGACACCGACAAATGCGGCACAGATAATAAAATCGACCGCGGAAAAGTTAAGAAGGGAGAAACTAATAAGTATGGCCCAAGAAATAAGTACGGCGGCAGCGAATCCGAGGACTCTTGACAGGTTCGTGAACAGTTTTTTCTGTGCCTGGAGCTCATCTTTAGGGGCTTTTAGGAATCTGGGCTTTAGGAGTCGAGAGAGCAGCCAAAGTAAAGCCAAACCTATGGCCAGAATATACAAAACCAAAAAAGGAAAACTTGTACCGACTGGATTTGACCATTCAAAAGCCGGGTGCCATTCGTTTACGGTCCGCCACATCTCGGCGTGCCCGCTGAAACTAATGATGAAGGTGTGGGTGAGGTTCGTCAAATGAAAGGGGTTGAAGACGATGGTCGCAATGAAAGCGACAAATCCGGCGGCGATGGTGTGGTATACACCTTTTAGGCCGATTGAAACGAACCATTTTTTTGAAAAGCTCGTAAGAAAGTTCAGTACGACAAACGGCACGAGCATAATGAATGCGTAGATATATCCGCCGTGGACATTACACCAGAAAGCGACGACGGGGACGATGAGCCAGATATACAAAATGTTTCTGTATGTGGCAAGAACAAGTATAAGCAAAAAGATGGCTACGAGCACATTGGAAAATCCCGCGGGTCTAACGTCAAAATATGAGCGTCCAACAAACATTGCAAAGCAGGCGAAGACGGCAGAGAGAGCGGGGTTGGCACCCAGGATTCTGCCAGTGTAATAAACACAAATGACTGCAATTATGTAAAGGGCGATCTTCCAGTACACCAATTGATTGAACGAAGGCGGAAAAGTATCAGGGTCTGCGAAGGGCGATTCGTGTGTGAGCCAGTAGAAGATGACGTGTGTGAGCCAGTTCTGGTTTACCCATCCGGTAGGATGCCAGTATTTGAGAGTCTCGGGGCTTACTTTTCCAGCAATCCACTTTGCCCAACCGGGCCATTTTCCGATTTCAGCCGCTGTGGGTCCTGACTTGTGCGAGTTTGCGCTGAATGGTTCAACCGTGTCTACGCCGTGGTTTATAAAGTGTCTTCCGCAGGCCATTGCGACCCAGGTATCGCCGGCGCCGACCATGTGTGTACTTGCGTGGAATGCAAAGATGAGCATAGCGAGCCAGGCCAAGATCATAGGCCAGCCGAATAAAGCAAGATGTTTTTCGTTTTTTAGCTCGTCAGGAGTCTCGGGTTTTTCTCCCATATTCTTAGCAACTTTGTGATTTCTAATTTGGTTTATTGACTTAGCCATTTTTCGAGTCTGTCCAATCCTTCAGTAATTTGTTCGAG
>JBARPZ010000067.1:0-4719 GCA_049643445.1 Sedimentisphaerales bacterium | reverse complement strand
GACATCATCAACCGCAAGCAGGGCCTCGTCCTCATGACAGGCATCACCGGGGCCGGCAAATCCACTACCATCGCCTCCGTCATCGACCGCATCAGCGAAAAACACGCCTGCCGAATTATTTCACTTGAAGACCCTATCGAGTACCTTTATCAGCAAAAACACGCCCTTATCTCCCAGCGTGAGGTCGGAAGAGACGTCAAATCATTTGTCGATGGTTTGAGGGCGCTTCTGCGCGAGGACCCCGATATTGTATTTGTCGGCGAAATGCGCGACCCTGAAACAATTATGATGACACTCATGGCAGCAGAGACAGGCCACCTGGTCTTCTCAACACTGCACACCCGCGATGCAACCGGAACTGTAACACGCATACTCGATTATTTCCCGCCCGGCAGGCAGAGCGAAGTGCAAAATCAGCTATCACTAAGCCTCGCCTGCATCATCTGCCAGAAGCTCGTGCCCAAAAAAGACGGAACAGGCAGGCTCGTCGCAATGGAAATTCTCAACAACAACTTCGCCTGCGCCAACCTGATTCGAACCGGCAAAATCGAGCAAATTTATTCGCAACTGCAAACGAAGGTCAAAAACAAGCCCGGTGAAAAAATGATAACCCTGGATAAGCATCTGGCAATGCTCGTAAAAGCCGACAAGGTCGACCTGCTCGAGGCCCAGAAGTGGGTCAACAATATCAGCAGCTTTCTTGATGCTATGAAGCAGGACTAATCTATGACAATCAAGTTCAACTGTCCCAAGTGCAATGCCTTGATTGCCTTTGACAGCAAACATGCCGGTAAACGCGCCCACTGCCATACCTGCGGCCAGGTCTTCATAATCCCTTCAAAAGACGACGAAAAACCCAAAAAAATCAAGACCGAAGAAATTGAAATAGCCGAGCCCATCCCCGGTTTCTACCGTGCCGTCTTCGTTGAAAGCTGGAAAATATTCAAAATCCAAACCAGTGCAACGCCGCTGGTCTTTGTGGCACTGATAGTCTGCGTTAAGTTCTTTTTTGGATATTTGAATTTTACGCTTACTATACCCGGCCGTTCAATTGACGTTGAGCTACCTATGCCTTTGGGGACTATATGGACTATAGCGGCGTGGGGCGCATTGTTCTGGTATTACATGCGGATAATATACTCGACGGCTTTTAATACAGAAGGATTACCCCCGGTTTATCTGGGGGGCTTTAGAAAATTCATGTGGAATATTCTCAAGTCTATTTACATGATTTTCATTATTTTACTTGTAGTTGAGCTGCCCTACGTCATCGCTGCCGTGATAACGAAAAGCACCGGTGTCGAGTGGCCTGTATTTTTGAATATCTTAAAACTTGGGTGCCTGTTCTTTTTCCCAATAGCGATACTAACGGTGGCAATAGGCAAAGACCTTACAATGTTAAGGCCCGATTATCTCCTGATTCCCGTATTCAGTGCATTCAAGCCATATCTGGTCGTGGCTGCTTTGCTCATTACTTTCGGCGCTCTCGAAATGCAAACAGAACAATTCAATCCATCAGGCAAAGAGACCTTATTAACAACAACCGGCAATTTATTTTTGAATCTTGTTATACAGGTAATTGCCATAATCACAATGCGTGCAATAGGCCTGTTCTACCGCCACTATAGCGACCATCTCCCCTGGTAACTAAATCCTCTGACTGTTCCGCTCAAAAGGTCGGCCAGGGTATGTTAATCTTCTATGACTTCAAAGCAGCAGCCGTCAAGCAGGGCAACATCAACGAAATTAACGACAGAATCCTGGTCAAGGTCGGCGCCGTCACACCAGTCCGGCGCACTGCAAACCGATAACCAGTTAGATGCCACAACAGCCAGGTGTTTGATTTTGTTCGTCAATATTTTAATTGTGTCCGTACCACGGAAACTTCGACCGCTGGTAAGGTAGCCAAAAACCGCGATTTCCCCTTCAAATGGTCCAATACCGCAAAACGCACTCCTGTCAAACGCCGCTATTACCTCGACCAAATCTTCTTTATTTACAAATACTTCGATAGACTCTGACGTGAGATGGAATTGTTCGAATTCAGCCGGCCTGCTCGTATCCACGTCCTCAACTGAGAAGCCTTCGGGCAGCACAAAATTCGCCTTCACCCAGTTACCGTGGCTTCCGGGATTAAGCGACTGCGGCACCAGCTTCATCTCCACTTCTATTGGCGGCAGACCAAGCTCATAAGCTCCCATATCAACCACTAAACTGCCGTCATCGTCTCCATCGTCTATACGGGCGTTACCGTCGAGGTCGCAAACGTCCGGAGGCACGCTATCGTTGTCACCCGCATCGACGCAGGGCGGACCGGCCGACAATCGATAGTCACCATTGCCGCTGTCCGCAAACAGCGGCTCAGCGTTGATGTTGTCTTCACCCCAGTTCAGGTCACATCCTAACGGTACATAAAGTCCATCTAATCTATTTTCAATATCGCAATAATTGACGGTAAGGGTTGAACCGCCGTGGTCACCTGATGTGGCTATCTGGCTTCCGGTCTGTGCAGCATTATTCCAAAAAATGCTGTTGATAGCAGTTGTGTCGCATTCGATGTTGCTGAAGATTGCTCCGCCGTAATTGGCAGAGTTACCCACGAACGTACAGTTGACAGACCTTGAAGTATTCATCATATTAGATAAAGCCCCGCCCCATACCAAAGCCTGATTATTGGCCAACAGACAGTTAGTTAGTGTGATATCCCCGCCGGTACTGATGGCACCTGCATACTCGGCTTGATTGCCTACTAAAATACATTGGGAGAATATTAATGAGGCATAGCCGTTATAGATAACCCCGCCACGATTGGCAGTGCCATTGCGAAACTCACAACGGATAATGCTAAGCTCTCCAGTGCTTGTACAATATATTGCTCCCCCGCCTAAGGCGGCTGTGTTGTTCTCAAAGACACAATCGGTCAATGTCCCGCTGAAGTCACCTCTGATATAAATCGCACCTCCACCAACTGCCGAGTTGGCGCCGAACTTGCAGTCTTTAACAACTGGAGAAGCATCATAGTTATACATACCGCCACCGTGTTTGTTTTCATTCGTTTCGCCATCGGCAGCACCGCCTGTAATCGAGAAGCCGTCAAGCACAGCGGTCGCATCCACTCCAATGGCCGTCACTACATGGTAACTGTTGTCAGAAGTATCACCGGCAATTCCAACATCACCGCTCAGGATAGTCTCGTAGTCCGGGATATCCCTCTCATCCGGATCAGGCTCACCGAAGCCGGCGTAACCGCCCTTAATAGCCACACCATTCTTGAGCTGGAAGGTCTCCATTCGGCCAAGATTTGGCCTGTCGCTCAGAACAAACTGATCAGGTTTGTAGGTTCCCTCAGCCACTCTAATTTCGTCTTCGACTGAGGCCATCATCAGAGCATCCTGAAGGTAATTGTAGGCGTCGGTCCAATTCGTTCCATCATTGTTACCCGTAGCGTCCACATCAACATATATCACTCGTGGCCCCTGGAATTCGTACGCTCCCATATCAATTCGGCCACAAATCACGCGGGCATTGCCGTCCAAATCCGTCTCGTCCGGCCCGGCGATGTAACTCGGGTCCCCCGCGTTGATACACGGCGAACCTGAAAGCAGATGATAATCACCATCAACCCAAACGTCGGTTGTATCCCAATGGCCCGGCTGAGTGAAAGCGGGATTGGCACCGATATTACCTGTTCCCCCTAAAGCACCGGTCAAGCCCTGTATGCAACAATAGTTGACGGATGGCGGATCTGCCGTATCAATCTGGGCGGACTCATCCTCACCATCCGCGTCCCTATTGTTCCAGAGAATACAGTTGCTCACAAAAGTACTGCCTTCATCGTTATGTACCCCGCCGACATAACTGGCCCGGTTCCCCGTAATCGTACAGCCCGTCACCGTGATATCACAGTCTTCCGCAAAAACCGCACCCCCGCTGTCTGCCGAGTTCCCGCTGAGCATACAGCTCGTCAAACTGGTATCATGGCTCATAAAAATCCCTCCGCCCTTCAATTCGGACCGGTTATTGCCAAACACGCAGCGACTCAGTTCCCCCCCGTTGCTCCACATTCCACCCCCTAATTTCGCCACATTTATATTGAAAGTACACCTGGTCAGCGTTGGCACGCCATAGCTCATAATCCCCCCACCCATTAACGCATGGTTGAAAGTGAATGTACAACGGTTCAGCGTCGGCTCGCTGCTCCCATAGCAGATATACATACCACCGCCGCGTTCCAAAGCAGAGTTGGCGCCGAACTTGCAGTCTGTCACTGTAGGAGAAGCATCGTAGTTATACATCCCGGCGCCGTACTTTTCTTCATACGTTCCCCCGTTGGCCTGCCCGCCTGTAATCGTAAAACCGTCGAGCACGGCATTCGCATCCACTCCGATGGCCGTCACTACATGGTAACTGTTCTCGGCCCGCGTCGGCTCGTTCAATAGCTGTTCCGGGCTTGCGACGGCGATATCATTACCGGCAATGTCCCCGCTGAGAACGCTCACGTAAGAGCCAATATCCCTAACATCGGGGTCCGGCTCACCGAAGCCGGCGTAACCGCCTTTGAGGGTAACACCGTTTTTCATCTGAAATGTGTCCGCTCGGCTGACCGGCGACATACTGTAAGGATTAAAGGATTTGTAGACGCCCTCAGCTACACGTATCTCCGTACCCGATGGCGCACCGGACAAGGTAATCCAGAGGTTTGTGTAGGCGTCGGCCCAG
>JBARPZ010000066.1:0-4178 GCA_049643445.1 Sedimentisphaerales bacterium | reverse complement strand
CGATTGTCACCCCATCGACTTCGCTGGGCACCTTTTTATATTGTCGTTCCCCTTTATCGTCCCTGAACATCCGAACTAACAGCGGTGTCTGTGCGGTGTAGGCGGTCGTGTCGTCTCCGCCGAGCATCAGAAGCCGCACGCCAATCTTGCGCTCATACCATTCTTTTGGCAGCTTCGCCTCGGACGGGTCTTTAAGTGCGCACGTCTGAATAGCCGTGACCGACCACGGTTTATTACCGACATTGCAGGCTCTAACTTTCTTAAGTGGTCGCAGGGTCTTTGGAAATGCCGAGAGCTTCCATTTTTCCTGTTCTTCTGATGGAACTTGACCCAACGCATGGATAAGCCAATAATACGAGTGCTCTTTTTCTCCTGCCAGCCGAGTAACGTCCAGACAATATTCATTTGTCAACATCAGGCAACGCGTCAGGTCAACGCCCTCGAAGACACTATCGCTGCGAGCCGCTGCGAACTTCACCGGTTTACTAAACGCCTGTCGTGTTGTTGTTGCGCTCGTAAACTTCGGCTCGTCCCCATCGACCGTTACCCCGCAATGGCTCTGGATACTCCGCGACCAGTCCTGCGCATATCCTGGCGTCACCTGGCGGTTCAGGTATATCGGCCGGTTAAACGCATAAAAACCTGAGAGCGAGAAACAGTCGATAACGTTATGCGCATAATTCGTAGCTAATCTCATCGCGATTGCCGGCGCAGGCGACTCCCAATAAGCAGCGCTCTCATCTGCTCGCAGCATAACAAGACCACGCTCAGGCCATACCGCTGACCGGGCAGGGGGGGCCTTGACCTTGTCCGGCTCAATGGCGTCAAGACCGAAGAACAAAGATGGATAATATTTGTCCTCGTCAGGCCCGCGCATCTGAGCCAGAAAATAATCGAACCCGATTTCAGGCCACCGCCTGTGACCAACCTCAAACCAGAATGGAATTTGCATCTTCGGCGTAAACCCGCTGTATCCGTCCCACTGTGCATGATTGCCTCGTACTACACCGCCCCACGCTCCGTGTGCCTTCCATCGTTCATTGCCACCCTTGCCGTCCGGCGTATAGCCCATCACGATACTGTACTGAAACGCAGGCGAAGGCAGGTTCCACGATTGGCTGGACCCGCTCTGTCGCAGGTCCCCTATAGTAAGCATCGGGTATTGCGGCCGCTCGCTGCTAACATCTACCCGTGGATAACCTAAATGAATAAGGCTTTCAATATGCCCTCGCATCGTCGCTCCGCCTTTCCCCTTGTAGCCGTAGCCGAATTCGTCAAGCCCTAATCGTTCCACGGCCCGGCAATACAAAAGCATCGCGCCCGGCGTAGAACCCATCTTACCGAACTCTTCGCTGTAAAAACCGATGTCACAGAGATACTCGTCGAAATACCACTTCCACGACCCGTATTCCCCCCACACCTTGCGAATCAATTCCTCATCCCCCAACGCCGCCGCCATCAGGTTCGCGCTCACTTTCCATGGCCAGATGATATTAGGCAGCCAGTTAGTACGGGTATACTCGCGCGCATCGTAACGCGAAAAGTTCTTGGAATCGTTAAAGATTTTAGGATCGAGAATCGCACGCTTGAAAATCTGGTTATCGATATATATGCCGAAAGCCTCTTCAACTTCCTTCCTCTCATCGTCCGTAAGCGAATCATACAGCAGATCATATCGGATTACGTTGATATACTGTGCGGCTCCTCTCGGTATCGGCGACCTTGCCATCCTCATCAGTTCCTTCTTGTCCTTCTCTGCCGCTTCTTTGTCATCCATAATCGCGTGTTGGAAAAGATTACTGAAGGTCTTCTCATGCCGCTCCGGCTCATTGACCAGTTTCTCGTAAGCTGCCTTGGCCCACGTCTCGGTCTCGATTTTCTTACGGATTGCGGCGATGTCCTTTTTATCCCAGAGAATAAAAGGCCGCTCCACCGCCCGGACTGTTTCTGCCAAAAGCATCGTTCCCACAATTACAAATATGACCATCGATAAAAATCCTGCCTTTGTACGCCGCATCAATCATAAACTCCTATCCATAATCGACACTATAGATAATATCGAAATCCCCCTTGAATTACAACCAGTATGGTGACGGTGTGCCGCATACTAAAACACTAAAAAGCAACAGAGAAACCACCGGCGTCTTATTTCTCACGGCTTTCATCTGGATTAAATTTATCAAGCAAAACGTCGGTAGGTGAGTTGACCATCATTATACTAACATCATCGAAATAGCTTTTCTCGCATCGTCCGTTGACCACAGCATACAGCCGGTAAGTGGCGCCAAGGGCCCCGTTCTTGAATTCCAGCGTAATATTTTTCCAGCCATCTTCGTCCTTCACGCCCTCAGATTGATAAGGCTCCAGCTTCGTTCCCTTAGGCATCCATTGGGATGGTTCGGCCAGAAGATAAGCCTTCGTTTCATCTGTCATACCCTTAACAACCTTGACCCAGGCTTCGAGCATATATGTTGCGTTTGGCTCAAGAACAGGCTGCGGATCTATCCGAAATCTGCTCTCCCCGTCAACGGCAAAGGACTTGTCTCCGTTGTGGGCCTCTTCTTCTGAAAGCTCAAGCGCCCGGTACCCTTTAGCATACTCTGCCGTTTTGGGTGATTTATTTGTCTCGAAGTCTTCGGTTTCTCCGATTCGTATCGCAAAGGCATTGTTGCTTCGCCAGTCGGTTATTTCGACTCGCTCCATTATATAGCCGGTAATCTCAGGAGGCAGAAAGACAAGTCGAAACTTGGCGCCAACCTTGAAATAACCGTTCATGTCACGTCCCTTGGGAAGCGAAACAAGGTGGTGCTGGTCATACTGAAGATTGCACGTGGCGTTCCTTAAACTTATTCCCTCCTCTACCGTGCAGGTCAGCGCAGGTCCTTGTCGCTCAGGGTCGAAAAGAAAAGAGCTGAAACCCCCATTTCGAAGTCGCACGCCGTCCGCAGGGTCCGATTGAGAAAAATCATTTATCCAGCCGACGTATTTATCAGAGTTCGGAGGGGTATAAACTGTATATTCGTATCGCCAACCTGCATCGGGCATCTTTTGCATAAAGGTATGGTTCGGATAAAGGTTGACCAATTCGGGCTCGAACGGATTTCCGTTTCCATCTTCCTCCTCATTGGTCTTGAATTGAACATCAATATCCACAACGTAACCCAGCACCGGGTCGCACCGGAAGGTAAGGGTGTAAGCAGCCTCGGTATTGTGCTCCTTGTTCCATGTTGATGTGTCCGTCAGTGTCAACGTCCCCCAACCCCCGCTGAAATTGAACCTGCGTTTGTCCGCTGACTGAATAAACCCATAGCAGTAAGGAAACGTCGTGACCCGCACACCTAACTTGCCGTCGAAGGTATTACCGCCTGTATTGTACGCCGAGGGCATCTTGATTTCTTTACTTGCTCGGGCGGGATTCGCCGCAACAACGTAAAGCTTACTTGCTTCCTGGTGCCATATAGCCACATAACGGTCTCTGTCCTTAATAACCCACAGACTGCGCTCAATCTGCCCCTCGTTAGAATCAAACATAAACTCTTCCTGCTTTGCAGAGAAATCGGCCGTGTGAATAGCGAAACTTGCTGGCGCCCCAGCTTTTTCAATTAGCTTATGAACCTCATCAGCCGATGAAAAAGAGATAAAAACAAACTGGACCAAGAGAGTCAACACCAACCAACCCCACGTCCGGCTGCATTTGACACTTAAACCTCTCATTTGCTCACCTCACTCTTTAAATTGAAAAGTTTTGGAGGGCGTGATACGCACACCAAAAACTTCACAATAGGATATCATACCTCTCTTGAAAAAGCAACCTTTCCACCCCCAATCTCATCATTTACGCATCCTCGCCTTTACGTATACACGCCCGGTCTGGGTATGGCTTACGCCACCAAAGTGCAGAAGGGCCCTTGAAATCTGATCCAATTTCGTGGTAATATAGTGCCTGCACAGCGTAGAAAAGATCTTGTGCAATAAATATGGGATATATCAGTCAAGGAGAATAATGCAATGTTCAGATACAGGCTAATCATGAGTATGGGTATTGTCCTGCTCTGCTCCTTGCCGGCTCAGGCCGGGATTGTCAGCATAGCAGAATTCGGGGCAATCAGCAACAAGGCCGCGGATAATACCGAGCCAATCCGGAAAGCAATCACCTCATGTGCCGCCGCCGGTGGCGG
>JBARPZ010000065.1:0-5203 GCA_049643445.1 Sedimentisphaerales bacterium | reverse complement strand
CTGGTCGATTTTTTCTGCGACCCGGCCGGCCTGCGGGAGGAGGTGAACACAGCTCTTGTGAACAAACGACGCGGCTTCAACGCATATTTCCCCATGCCGTTCCGTAAGTCTGCCAAAATCGAGCTGGTCTACGACGGGCCGGTAGAGCCGGGTAATGAACTTTGGAGAATCATGCCCTGCTACAGTTATGTTATGTACCGCACGGTGGATAGAATCAACCAGGACCTCGGTTACTTTCATGCTCACTGGCGGCAGGAAGGCCTGCTGCTCGGTAAGCGCGATTATGTAGCCCTGGAGGCTAAGGGTAAGGGCAAGTTCGTCGGCTGGAATGTGACGGTGCGCAGGCCCGGCCGGGCAGGCTATCCTGTAGATGAAAATGAAAAGTTTTATATCGACGGTGAAAAAACTCCATCCATCGAGTTCCAGGGCATTGAAGACTCATTTGGATTCAGTTGGGGATATCCCCCAACAGAGAGCATGTTTGGGCTGACCGGATACTTCCCATTCTTCAAAGGGGCGCTCGGTTACCGCTTCTTTGTCAACGATGCCATCAGCTTCGAGAAGTCTTTGCGTGTGGAGATTGGTTTCGGGGAGAATGAAAATCCGATGTTTCGCAGGGAATTCAGTAAACCGGGCAGCACCCTGCAATTGTCAAGTGTCGTGTACTGGTATCAATTGGAGCCGCATGTACCATTGCCGGCTATGCCACCTGCGGCAGAACGGGCGCCGGCACCCGATGAACCATTTTGGCCCGACAAAGAAAAACTACCCACGACTGAGGACCTGAAAGAACGTGGTGTTCGCCTTTTAATGTTGTGTGGCCGTCCGAAGCGGGAAATTATTTATGCCGAAGAAGGCTTCTCCGCAGAAGTTATAACAGGATACACGTTCGATGGCTGGGGCCTTCCTGTATATCACTGCCGGGCCGGTGACCAGGAACTGCAAATCGAGCTGACAGTACCAAAGAAAATACGAGGCACAGTACGGCTGTACGTAATCGACCCGGACGACTTCGAAGGAGGGCGCAAACAAACGGTGAGAATTGCCGGTATATCACTGGGCATGGTCGAAAATTTCCAGGAAGGCCGCTGGCTCGAACAATACATCACAGCTAACGAATCGGCCGACGGCAAGATCCTTATCCTGGCCCGCAATGCCAGGCAAGGCTCCAACGCTGTGATCTCGATTATCGAATTGATAGAGAGGTACTGAATCGCACTACAGGTCAAATAGATTATTGTACCCGGCTTTTACAGGGACAATATCAGGAGATTAAAACTATGAGAAAACGTGCAATTTTGAAAATCACTTTGCTGCTTTTTGTTATTTTATTATCCGGCCGTATTTTTTGCCCTGCCTGCCAGGCGGCACTTAAAGCCGGCTGTGCCAAAGTCGATATTACACCCCCCGTTGGCGTCTGGCTGTCTGGCTACGCCAGCCGAAACAAACCAAGCGAAGGAATATCCGATAAACTTTACGCAAAAGCTCTGGTTCTTGACGACGGGCAAAACAAAATAGCAATCGTTTCGGCTGATTTATTGTGGGTCCCTTTAGAGACTACTAACGAGGTACGAGGGATAGTGAAACAAAAAATCGGCATCCCTGAAAGCAATGTCCTGATTTGTGCGACACATACCCACTTCGGGCCCAAGGTAGAAAAGATAAGAAAAGACTGGCCCGATACACCTGCCTCTAAAGTCGACAAATCCTACGTTCAAAAGCTTACAAAAAGGATTGCTGATTCGATATCAACCGCCGCCAAAAATTTGAAGCCGGTAAAACTGGGAGTAGTAAAAGGTGACATTTCTGAAATAGTTTATAATCGAAGGACAAAAAGGCCCGATGGAAAAGTGGCGATGACTTTCCGGCTTCCGCCTGCTGACCCGAATCTGGTTTTCGGTCCCATTGACCCGCAAGTTGGGATACTCCGAGTCGAAGATACCAGTGGTGCCTTTTTGGGAGCCATTGTCAACTACGCCTGCCATCCCGTCTGCGGAGCTACAGATAACCAGGAATTTTATTCCATATCGGCTGATTATCCCGGGTACACCGCGCGAGTCGTTGAACAGATGGAGGGAGGAATCTGCCTTTTTGCGCTCGGTACAGCCGGCAATATGAACCCGGTAAGAATACAGGGAGAGAATCATCGCTCGCGGATTGGCAAGGCCCTCGGTGGAGAAGTTCTGCGTCGACTTCAGTTTGTTTCCACCACCGACGATATTGCTCTGAAAGCTCTGAAAAAACAGGTTATCCTCCCCTTAAAGAAAGACCTTCCGCCTGAAAGGATTACAGACCCAAACAATCCAGAGGAAGCCTTAACAACAGAGATTCAGGTTTTAAGGATCGCCGATATTTATATTCTGGGACTGCCCGGAGAGGTCCTTGTTGAAGTGGGTTTGGAGATTAAGAAAAAAGCGGGTATTGAAAATCTTTTCATTATTTCCCTCAGCAACGATGCCTGCGGATATGTCTGTCTCAGCCCGGCCTATGACGAGGGAGGGTACGAGCCAGGCTGGGGTACCAATCTGGCAAAAGGGGCCGGTGAGATTATTATAAAGGAGGCCCTGAAGCTCATTAACCAAATCAAATAAGCTTCTATTCAAATTGCAGAGTCGACTTTCCGACTACGCCAGCTTGTCCCTGTTTTCATAGACCTTGAGGATGCCATTAGCGATGTCATCCATATCCCTTTTGGTTCCGAGAAGCAGGTTCTGAGTGAACCATACCGCTTCTTTGCAGAGTTGGTCGTTATCGGGATAGTGAAGTTCTTTACGGTATTTAGCCAGTCTTTCCTTCGAAAAACTTCTCTTGAAATTCCTGGAATTTAAAGCTGCTTCAATCAGGCCATCATTATATTGTGGGCCATATCCACTGCTGCAGGGAACGCCTTCGGCCCTCAGGGCAGAGAGAAATTTGTCTCTGGAGAGGTTATTAAAGTGCTCCTTCTTATATCGGAACGGGTACAGATGATATGCCGCCCTGGTCACGCCATCATAAAATTTGGCGGGAATAATACCGGGAATGTCTTTGATTTTCGAGGTCAAATAGTCGGCGTTCTCGGTACGCTTTTGAGCATCTTTTTCCAGCCGTTTTATCTGGGAAAGCAGGATGGCCGCCTGGTATTCGGTCATTCTGCGATTGGTCCCTATGATGGGATAACCGCTGGTTCCTTTTACGCTTCCGAACGGCCTGCCGCAATTATGATAGGAGTAGCATCTATCCATAATTTGGTCATCATTCCCAATGACGGCGCCACCTTCACCACAGGGCAGGTGCTTGGAGTTCTGGAAACTGAAACAGCCCAGGTCGCCGACCGTGCCGCACTTTTTACCTCTCCATTCCGCCATCCAGGCCTGGCAGGCATCTTCTATAACGACAAGGTTGTGCTTTTTCGCAATAGCATTAATTTTGTCCATATTCGCCGGCAGACCCAGGATATGTACCGGCAGAATGGCCCTGGTATTTTCGGTGATTCTTTCTTCAATTTTATCCGGATTAATCTGGAATGTTTCGGGGTCTGTGTCGGCAAAGACCGGCAAAGCGCAGGAACCGAAGACCACATTATAAGTGGCAATGAACGTATAAGGGGAGACAATGACCTCGTCGCCAACCCCGATGTCAAGGATGTGCAAAGCGGTCAGTAGAGCATTGGTTCCGTTTACCGTGCAAACGCAGCGCTTCGCCCCCATCAATTTAGCGTACTGTTCTTCGAACTTCGAAACCGTATTTCCTCTTCCCCTGTACCAATTTCCACTGCGGAGTATCGATAGAACAGACTCCTCGGCAGATTTGTCCCAAACCGGCCAACTGGGGAAGGATTTGGTTCTAACGGGCTTGCCGCCCAGGATTGCCGGCTTACCCGCCTTTTTGCCGGCATTCCCGTATGCCGGAATTGCCTTTGATGCGGCCGCAGCGAGAGAGGCCGCCGACGCCAAATTTAGAAATTCCCGCCTGTTTAAATCTTTTTTATTCATTTCTATCCCCTTTCAAAATCCGAATCTATTTTTTTTCTTCAGCCTTCCGCAAAAAATTTAAATCTATAGCGAACTGAATCGCTTCAACCGGAATATCGTACCGTTCCGTTCCTGCCAACGACATAGCCCCATTTTTTGATGTACTCAGGGCCAGGCAGAAATTCGTCATGTGTCTGCTTTAGCTTCTGCGATAACACCGCTTCCATCTTTTTCTGCAATTCGCTATGTTCAGGCTTATTACACAGGTTATTGAGCTGGTACGGGTCCTGTTCATTATCATAAAGCAGCCAGGGGCCGTTCAAGTCGCGGACGTAAGTATATTGACTTGTACGAATACCGCGATATTCTCTTCCGCCTCGTGTTCTTGTCCACTGGCCAAAGGGTGACTGGCAGCTAATCAGCGCCGCGTTGTCCTTTTTTTTCCGGCTTCCTCTTATAACATCGGAGAAATCGGTTCCCTCAACTGTATCAGGTATCTCAATACCACTTAAAGCCAGAAGCGTCGGCATGATGTCCTGCGTGTTAAACGGGGCGTCGATTGTCTTGCCTTTGCTGCCAAGGACTGCAGGATACCTAATGAGAAACGGAACCAGGATGGACTCGTCCCACGGCTGCTGCTTTTTCTGCCCACCCTGCGAATAGAGCATATCCCCGTGGTCCGACGTGAAGACAAGTATAGTATCGTTTTCAAGGCCCGCTTCTTTAAGCGTCTGAAGGATTTCTCCAATACAATCATCCAGTGCGGCGATATGAGCATAGTAGCCGGAAAGGACCTTTCTCGCTTGAGCTTCGAACTTTTTCGGGACATTAGGCCGTAATTTGATTTGTGCTTCACTAAATTGTTTTCTATACTTCTCCGGCGCGGTGTGATAGGGCGCATGTGGCGGGCCCCACGAAAGAAAAAGAGCGAAAGGTTTGTCGCCGGCTTGATCGCGAATGTAGCGCCGGGCTTCGCGCGTCTGGTCAATCGCGTCATAGCCATTCCATTTTAGCTTTACATTCTCATCCGCGTAATAGAAGGAGTTGTTGTAATTATGCGTACAGCCGAACGCTTTCCAGAATTTAAAGCCCTGCCGTCTTTCTTTCGGAATAAACGCGCCTCTATCGCGTCCATCTAAATGCCATTTACCGATATATCCGGTTTCATAGCCGGCCTTGTTATAAGCTTGAGCAATGGAAACGGCATCGGTATTAAGAAGCACGTCATTTAGAAAAACACCGTGCGTGAG
>JBARPZ010000064.1:0-3856 GCA_049643445.1 Sedimentisphaerales bacterium | reverse complement strand
ACTATCACACCAACTTCGAACTCAACCATACTGGAGAATACCTGGCATTAGTTGCACCTGATGGGAATACAGTCATTCACGAATATGACGAGTACCCCCGGCAGTTGACTGATATCTCTTACGGCCTGACACAATTCGCTACGACGCTCGTACCCGCTGGTGCGACGGCTTCTTATCATGTGCCCACCATCGGCGATGCGGGTACGGATTGGACGAATGTGAGTTTCGACGATTCGTCATGGGATACGGGAGAGACCGGCCTGGGATTTGGCATCGGTGGTAAGCAGACGGTGGCTTACAACGACTGCCTCTGGGAGAGGGATACAGAAGACTATGTAACCGACTGGACTATCTACAGTGGTTATACCGGCCACAGCACCGGCAAGCTGAAAGATTCTGCCACCGGCAGCGATGTTGGAATGCCTACGGTGACATTCACAATGGGAGCCGAGGGTCTTGGAAAAAGCAGCGGCGGCAGCGGCGGCATTCCTGAGCCAGGTACGGATGCCCGCGATATATTCTATGATGGAGGGGACAATGTAATAGTTGACTTCGGCCCGGACCTTGTTTATTACGGCAATCCTGGTTGGTGGGCGGAGATTGAGCTCACGGGCCTTGACCCAGCCAGTATGTATAGCTTTGCCGGCACAGCCATACGTTCAAGCGACTACACCGACCCGCCACGAAAATCACTTTTCACCATCATGGGCCATAACGGTGCAGTCAACAACAGCAGTGACGGCGTGGTATCAAAAACCGACACCACGACTGTGCTATTTGCCGGGGACAACAGCATTACCGGTTACGTCGTTCGATGGGATGATATCATTCCGGCGGGTGACGGAAGTTTCAAGGTCAGGGCCGAGGCCACGGCAGATTCTGAAAACGGCAGGGCGTACCCGTTTGGCGGGTTCATGCTTGAGGGCGGCGGGGGTGACTCTGAACTGCAGGACGATATGCTTGGCGTTAATGCCTCCTTGTGGTCCCGTATCAAGTTTAATGTAACAGACCCCGGCAACTTTGACACGCTACAGTTGCGGATGAAGTATGAGGATGGATTTGTAGCGTATATCAACGGTGAGGAGGTTGCCCGCCGCAACGCCCCGGGTTCGGTCGAGTGGAACTCGACCGCCCTTTCCGACCGTCCAAATGAGGACTCATTAGTCTTCGAGGAATTCAACCTCATGGCCTACCTGCACTTGCTGCAACCCGGCATAAACGTGCTGGCCATCCACGGGCTAAACGACGATAAGGACAATGGCGACTTCCTTATCCTGCCGGAATTGGTCGCCGCAAGGAACCGTCCGGTCCCTCAATACTTCACTACACCCACACCCTGGACATTCAATAAACCCGGCGCGATTGGCCTTGTTGAGGAGGTTTGGTTAAGCCACAAGCGTGGTTTCCATGACGATTCGTTCCTGCTGACATTGTCTACCGCGACAGAAGGAGCCGAGATTCGCTATACCACTGACAGCTCAACTCCGACAATAACCCATGGGAACATTTACACTTCGCCGATTTTAATCGACAAGATTACCACCCTCCGCGCAGTTGCGGTCAAGCCCGGCTGGCTGGACTCTGACGTCGAAACGCACTCTTATTACTTCCTCGATGATGTTATAACTCAGGCTACGGACCCGGTTACCGGGGCCCAGGTTGTCCCGGACGGTTATCCGGATATGTGGATTTCGGGCTCAGATATCGTAACCGGTAATTACCAGGTGGACCCCGATGTTGTAGGACAGGGCGGAACGGACATCTTCGGAGGACTTTACGCCAATACAATCAAAAACGACATGATATCAGCTCCAACCATTTCCATGGTTATGGACAAGGACGACTGGTTCGGCGGTACAGGCATTTATATCAACCAGTCGCAGGACGGCACGGAGAGGGTGGCTTCATTTGAGTTTGTCAATCCGAAGACCGGGGAGGATTTTCAGGTAAACTGCGCCATAGCGATGCAGGGAGGTGTCAGTGGCGGGGGTACGAGTCTGGACCGGTGGAAGGTATATAAACTCTCGATGCGGCCCCGGTTCAAGGACAGTCTAGATAACGGATTACCTACCGGTGGACCCAGAAAGCTGGATTACAAGTTCTTTGCCGATTCTCCGATAGAGCACTTCGATACTATTGTACTCGATGCCGTACTTAACAACGCCTGGAACCACAGCAGCCAGCACGCGACGGCTATATATATCCAGGACCAGTGTATTTCTGACTTTCATAACGCTATGGGTGGTCATTCGCCACATGGTTTCTATGCGCATGTATATATTAATGAGCTGTACTGGGGGATGTACTACCTTCACGAACGGCCGGACCATTCATGGGCGGCAGAAATGTTCGGGGGCGAGAAAGAGGAATACGACGCCATTAAGCACAGCCTCATCTACGAGGCCATCAACGACGGCGGCGGCTACGGCAGCGGTACCGCCAAAGCCAATTTCAACGCCATGTTAAGCGCCGCAGACGCCGTACAAGCTGACCCGACTAATCCTACCAAGTACAATACCTTGTGTGAGATGCTGGATGTCGATAACTTCATTACCTATGTTATGTCACACTGGTACGGGGTGAACTGGGACTGGCCCCAAAAGAACTGGTATGCCACACATCGCCATCCTAATGGCAAATGGCGATTCCACACATGGGATGCGGAACATTCGCTTGAGTGGTACAATACCCAGACTGTTCGTGGTTTAAGCCCATACAGTGTTCACGACAGACTCAAGGGCAATGCCGAGTACAAGATGCGTTTTGCTGACATTGTGCACCGGGCCATGTTTAATGACGGGCCGCTGACATCTTCAAGGTCTGCCCAGATAGTTCAGGCCCGAATGAACCAGGTTGACCGGCCAATCGTAGGCGAGTCCGCCCGCTGGGGAGATACACGCGTTACAATTCCACACACACGGGAGGATTTGTTTAACAATCTAAACAACGTCCTTACGGGCTTCATCTCACCTCGCTGGTCCTTCCTGTATAATTGGCTTAAAAGCGGCGGCCTGTATCCGAACGTGGTCGCGCCGATATTTAAGATTAATGGTGCATATCAGCATGGAGGTGAGGTTTCAAGCGGCGACCAGCTGACAATGGATACTCCTCCATCCGGTACTATCTATTGCACCATTGACGGCATCGACCCACGCGAGCCTTGGACCGAAAATGCAGTTGGAACGCCATATACTCCAATCACGTTGAGCAAGAGCACACACGTAAAAGCCCGCGTGCGGGACGGCAGCACGTGGAGCGCGTTGAACGAGGCGACATATTCCGTCGGCCCGCTCGTTAAGAACCTGCGCATCACCGAGATTATGTACCATCCACGCAACGCCGGAGCTTTAACCGATCCGAACGAGGAATTTATTGAACTGAAAAACATCGGAACAAGCACACTGAATCTGAACATGGTACAATTCACTGAAGGAATCCATTTCACCTTCCCGGATATCGAACTTGACCCCGATGAATGCGTCGTAGTTGTGGAAGACCAGAGTGCATTCGAAGCCAAATATGGCACAGGGGTCAATACGGCAGGCCAGTACATCGGCAGCCTGGCCAACAATGGAGAAAGGATTAAACTCCAGGACGCTATCGGCCAGACGATTCTGGACTTTGAGTACAAGGACGGCTGGCATTCAATCGCCGATGGCGACGGCTTCTCTCTGACTATGATAGACCCAACTGACAAAGCCCCGTATAGTTGGGACGAAGGTCTGGTCGCGCACTGGAAGTTCGATGACGGCTCCGGCAGCACTGCGATAGACAGCGCCGGCACCAACAACGGGACCCTGTATGGAGACAAAACCTGGACAACAGGCCGGATTGATGGAGCATTAAGCTTTGACGG
>JBARPZ010000063.1:0-8599 GCA_049643445.1 Sedimentisphaerales bacterium | reverse complement strand
GGTAAAATCGGTTCTTGTTAGTCGTAAAGATGCATAAAATGTACAAAAGCTTACATAAAATGACCAAAAATGTGCAAATTCGCCGCACGTCGCTGGTCGCTCGTCGCTTGTATTTATTGGATAGTTGGTAGTTCTTAGTTCGTATTTCATAGTTTCCTTTGATTTTGCGCTATTTTTGACGTGTATCTGCTGATACGAAAACGTGCCCTTCTGGGCTTTTCGTGGGCCGCTGACCCTCCATCTTCGCCTACTGGCGGTTTACGTTTGCCTTCTGGCAAACATACAAGTATTTTAACAGATTACCAAACAAAAGACAAGGGAAAAATGGAAAAGTGGAAAAAATTCACCGCGGAGAAAGCGTATGCTCCATTGCAGGCTTACAATGCCCTGCGGAGAAAGTATATGCTCTATTTACCCCGCTCATGCGCCGCGGGGGCTCCCCGCCTGCTACCCTGGCTTGTTGGCTAGTTTGTTAATTGTTTTGAGTTGACCAATAAATTTACGTGAATCCAGAAAATAGTTAGGATATGCCCTCTTTAAATTTCTAATTGAGCCAGCAGAGACTAAAACAACTTGTAGATTTTTACCCTCAGTTGCTTCTCGCTCTACTTTAGCATAGTGTATATTCGCATTATTGAGGTCTGATTTGGGATAGCTATATATAGCAACGTCCCTTTTATCCAAATCAAGAACAATAAGATGATATGCACCTTGCTTAGTGACTACCCGTTGTGTTGCTATAGCGTACCCTTCCAGTGTATTAATAACGTCCATTTTACCTATAGCGTCTGCTACTTCATGATATGTTTGTTGGCTGGATAACTTCTCGTATCCAGGTACTGGAGGTGTCTTTTCCAAGTGCGCAAATGCAGAACCGGCAAGCGAGAAAAACCTGAGCCACTCTTTGGGTCCTTCACTGGACTTCAATGAACGCTTTAAATATGTCCCCATTGTTTCAACTGCAGTTGCCCAGTAATGTTGCATGCGGGTTCGTATTTGAAGCTCAATAAATAGACCTTCATACTCTGGAGCGAGGTCATTCTTATACTTATAAACCAGATGGATGCCTCTATATCCAGAGAGCTTGGGACTCT
This sequence comes from Sedimentisphaerales bacterium, assembly GCA_049643445.1. Taxonomy (GTDB): domain Bacteria; phylum Planctomycetota; class Phycisphaerae; order Sedimentisphaerales; family Anaerobacaceae; genus CS2-K091. The sequence goes on along the minus strand of JBARPZ010000063.1, from coordinate 7,505 downwards.
TTATGTAATCCTTGTGTAGATGAAGTGTATGCTTGAAGTTGCTGTGGCCTCGCAAATAATTGTTCTTCAAAGAATCAGCTTTTTTTAGTGTAGAGGTAACAGCCCGCAGCCCCCCAATGTCTTGCATCCGTGCCAATTTCATACCGCTAAATCGCTTGAGTTTCCACAAAATCGAAACAAGTCGTTTTAGGCGTTGCATAACAAATGCTTCTCTATCGATTAATCTCAGCTTATTCCGTAGAGTGGATTGAAATGTGTTTATTGGATAGCCATGGCAGGATCTAAAATTAGATAAAATATCTATTGAACGCCCTTCATCGTCTCCCCACTTCTTATTACTATCGGTAATGTAAAAAAGCAGAGTCCTGCCAGCCCGGTTAATTGCGGCTTTAGAGTGCTTAGGTTTTGGATACGCCATATATAGCTCAATGATTAATTATATGCCAACATAATATTCTATAGTTTCCGTATAATACCAACCTCGTACTCTTTATCAAACCAAAATTTATCAGCGACAATTCTCTCAAACATGGACTTTCATCTTTTTTATTGCTTTATAACAAGTCCCCGTTGCTTTTTGCTTTTCTGCTCAACCTCTTTCATTAAATGATTACGCGTATTTAAACAAGTTGCACACCCTACTCGGCTTAGTTGTTTTTCCCTTTCATTGAGGTCCTTTCGTATCTCGTGAATCGTAGCTCGTGTTGATTCCGCTCCCACTTGCCCGGCCATTTATAGTATTAATGAATATCTATATTTAAGAGCAACGCACAACCTGAAATGTTAAGACAAAGAATAAGAATATAAATTACCAACCACGTTACAAAAAAGGACTTTGTTCTGCGTATAAAAGCACATAAAAATATGGCTATATAGATAGCATAGCCAAAATACGGAGAGGCTCCCTCAGATATAAAAACTACACACCCATATGGGAACAAATAGGCAAATAGAAGCACTTCTGGGTCAAATCCAGCGAAACCCCACGTTATTAGCAAAGCAAGTAATAAACTGCCAAAAAATGTAAATGCCACGGTCTTTTTTGAAATAATTTGTTTGGCTTTTTTTGTCTGCTGTGCTGGGTGATTTGAATGTTCGTCAGTATTCATCTTATGAGCCTTTCCCACATAACATCGTAATAACTGTGGCACAGCTACACATCGCTTTTTGTTGCCAATTTAGGCGCTGCTTCCGTTGCTTTTGGCTCCACGTGAGCAGTTATTTATTCCTTATCCTTCCAGTTCTCCCATTTTAACAGCTCGGGGTCAAATTAATCGATAGTCGTTATTATATAGCCGTTTTTGGCTGGGTAAATGTTGATAGTAAATTAAAAAACAGTTTCCAGTTGCCGGTTTACAGTTTCCAGTATTTAGGCGGCGTTTTTTAAGAGAAAATCCCAGTTGTACATCACGCAATTAGGGGCAAAATAGCATAGAACTTGACAAGAAGCAAGAAAAAAGGGGGAGAAAAAAGTTGCACGAAAACAAAGAATTTGCAATTCTACGCTGGATTTGGTAGCTTTATTTAATCTAAAGGCCTGGAGGTTTTGATTGGTGACAAACATAGTATATCCCGGCTGAGAGAACCGCACCAGCTTACTATTGAAGTAGGACATAGACAAATGAAAAAACAAATTCCGCTTATTCTAAGGATCTCAGAATGAAAACCAAGCAACAAATCGTATGTCTGGAAGTGGCCCTTCTCGTCATCGCTGTCCTCGTCTCCCTTACGGGGGCAGCCCAAACCGAGCCGACTGCGATGCCGGTCAAAGGCGACGCCCCCACATCCTTGTACGGAGACGGAGCGGCATCGAAGGATGATTGCCTCAGGAAGCAAGCCGGGGACTGCTTCCGTTGGACGGGCAGCGGACAGATGACCTGGAAGGTACAAGTCGACCGGGCGGGAGACTACGAGGTCGCTCTTAACCACGCTGCAGAACCCGGCGCGGCTGGACAGGCTGTGCAGGTCAGCAACGGTAACAGCACGGTCAAGTACACGATGGCGATGACCAAAGGAGTCTTTGGAAACAAGACGTATGAAATGACGCCGATCAAGGGCCTGCTCCACCTCGAGGCTGGGGTTCAGTCGATCGCGCTTAGCATCCCGGACGCGCCGAAAAGGATGGCTGTGCTCACGTTTCGCAGTCTGGAGCTGATTCCAGTCACTGCCAAGGCGACCATCGAGGCAGACCGACAGGAGGCGATAAAGGCGCGGGCCAGCACGGAGTGGATGACCAAGGCCGGCTACGGGCTGATGTTCCATTGGACCTCGCAGAGCGTCGGCAAGGACGGAAGCCACAAGCCGTATGCCCAGGCCGTTGACGACTTTGACGTCAAGCGCTTTGCGGACATGGTGGAAGAGACGGGCGCGGGCTACGTGTTTCTCACGATCGGCCACGCCGAGTCCTATTGTCCGGGACCGATCAAAGCCTGGGAGAAATACCACCCCGGCAAGACAACCAGGCGCGACCTGATTGCCGAGATGGCCGATGCGCTCAACGCCAAAGGCATCAAGCTGGCGTGCTACTTGAACGTGGCCAGTCTCGCCGGACTGCGATCCGGCGAAGAGGCGTTCACCCGGACCATGACCGAGGTCGTGACGGAGTTCGGCGAGCACTACAAGGAAAAGGTGGTCGCCTACTGGTTCGACTGCTGTTATCAAGCCAAAGAGAAATACCCGGGCTTCTCCTTCCGCGAGTTCTTCAAGGTCTGCAAAACGGGTAACCCGAATCGCGTCGTTACATGGAACTCCTGGATCTACCCGAACGTCTCCGAATGGCAGGAGTTTTGGGCCGGGGAAACCGCCGACCCCGTCGGGTTGCCGGTCAACGGCACGACGCAAGCTCGCGGTCCCGGCGGGGGATTGCGCTACCAGGCCCTGCTGATTATGGAGCCTTATTGGGTGCAGCAGAGCGTTCAAATGCCAAGACCTAAGTTCACAGCCCAACGGTTGGGGGATTACATCAGCCAGTGCAAGGCCAAGGGCGGCGCGGTGACGATCAACCTCGGTATCTATCAGGATGGTACGGTGGATCCCAATGCCGTTAATGTGCTCAAGGAAGTGCGGAACCGTATCCGGAATGAAAGCAGATGAGCGAGGATGTTCGTCGGGCAAACTCACTCATCTTCAAGCCAACCTTTTCTTTACGACCGGCTTCTTCACCTATCAACTCGGTGGGATGTCTGTGAAAACAAACAGTTAAATAAGGAACACAAACAATGAAAACAAACAGTTCTTTCCTCATCGTGGCGGCGTTGGGCGTCAGCCTGGCGGCGTCGGCCTTTGCACAGGGCTCCAGGGTCCGAAACAACGCCCCCCCGCCGCCACCCGCCGGCGGAAGCGGTAAGTATTTCCGGCTCGACTATCCGGGCTCGACCGAGTCGAACCAACTGCAAACGGCGGTCAGCTACCTGCTCTGGGTCCCCGACGGCGTGACGCAGCTCCGCGGCCTGATCGTCCATCAGCACGGTGCCGGCACGACGGCCTCGATCGAAGGCTCCACCGGCGCCTACGACTTGCAGTGGCAGGCACTGGCGAAGAAGTGGGACTGCGCGCTCTGGAGTTCCTCGTACCACGTGCAGAACGAGGCGGTCGATCTGACGCCCGGCGGCTCGGAGCATTGGTTCGATCCACGCCGCGGCTCAGAGAAGACATTCCTCAAGGCCCTGGATGAGTTTGCCGCCAAGTCTGGCCACCCCGAACTGGCGAAGGTGCCCTGGATTCTTTGGGGGCACTCGGGCGGCGGCATCTGGGCCGACGTGATGACCACGCTGCATCCCGAGCGAGTTGTGGTGGTCTGGATGCGATCGGGCTCGGCGGAAATGTTCCGCCCGCGGTCCGAGTTCCCGCAGCCGCAAGTCCCCGAGGGCGCCTATAAGGTTCCCGAGATGGGCAACCCCGGCGCGAAAGAGGCTGGCCCTTACACTGGCGCGCTGGCTACGTTTAAGCAGTATCGACTGAAGAGGGCGCCGGTCGGATTCGCACCCGACCCGCGGACCGGCCACGAGTGCGGTGACAGCCGCTACCTGGCCATCCCATACCTGGATGCCTGCATGGCCATGCGTCTACCTGACAAGGGGAGGACGGACCAGACGCTCAAGCCGGTGGACATGAGCCATGCCTGGCTGGCTGCTCTCGTCGAAAAGGATCCTCAGAATGCGGCGGCCGTCCCGGCGGCTGAATATAAGGGCAACCCCCTCGAAGCGGTATGGTTGCCCAATGAAGCGGTCGCCAAGGCGTGGGTCGAGTACGTCAAAACCGGCGCGGTCAGCGACACGACCCCGCCGCCCGCTCCATTTGACGTGAAGGCGTCGAAGGGCGAAACGGGCGTCGAGATCACCTGGAACGCCGCGGCGGACTTTGAGAGCGGCATCCGCAACTTTATCGTGCTCCGTGACGGGCAGGAGTTGGCCAGTGTGCCGGAGAAGCCCGTCGGCAGATTCGGCCGTCCGCTGTTTCAGTCGATGACATACCACGACACACCGAACCAACCCCTGCCGGCGATGCGGTACCTCGACACTTCGGCCAGCGCTGGGGAGAAGCACGCCTACATCGTGGTCGAGGTCAACAGCGTGGGCCTGAAATCGCAGCCCTCGGCCGTGGCGTCCGTCCAGTGACGATGAGGGTTATCGCATGTCGGCCAGTACGGCGTTGCCAAGAAAGGATCCGCAATGAGCAGAATAATTAGTTAAAGCCTGAATCATTGTACATTACTTATTGGCCGACCGGTGTAAATATTCTTCCCACATGACTCTTTCTACTTAATAGGGCTTTATACCTAAAAAAGTGTTTTTTTTGGCACTGACGAACACAGACTATTTACCACGGACTAACGCGGACTTTTTACTACGAATTACAGGCGGCGGAAGGGAGAAAGGATAAGGGAGAAGGGAGAAAAGAATATCGAATATCGAACAAGGAATTTCGAATGATGAAGTGAGAAACGCTGGATCCCTGCCTACTGCATGCAGGGATTCGGGAAAAGTGAGAAGTGAGAAGGGAAAAAAGCGTTTAGCCCTTCGACTTCGCTCAGTGTAAACTCCCAAGCTCAGGGTAAACTTCGTATATAGTCTCTGCGCTAACGTCCCGGGTGATTTCTCATAGTAAGTGGGGGCAGAATAACATAAACAAATTGAAAAGGGAAGGAAAAAAGAGAAAAAGAGGAAGAAGCGTGGAATAAGGAGTAAGGAGGGAATATCCAATATCTGGGCTTGGCCATCCCTTGCGGGAGAACAAGGAATATCGAATGGCAAAGTGCAGGGGGATAAGCATTATTTGAGATAGTCATGGCCTGCTCACCCCCAAATCCCCCAATCCGTCAACTAAATACTAAATACTATCGACCAACGACTCGCCGAGGGTATGTCCCCTAATTCAAGGAAAAGGCAGGATTTACGTAAAATTCTTTTTTCTTGACATCTTTATAAGTTGCCTGTATTTGTCCTTTTCTAAATTGAATCGTCGAAATCGCCGATTAGGTAGTAAACCCTGAACGGTGAACAGCTAAAAGTGAAATTTGAAGCGAAACGCTAAATACGCTCGCCGGAAACGAGCCTTTTTTATGGCTAAATCGAATTCTAAAAAATCTCTGGTAATTGTCGAATCGCCCGCCAAGGCCAAGACGATTAACAAATACCTCGGCCCGGACTTTGAAGTAAAGGCCTCGATGGGACATATTCGCGATCTACCACCGAAAGGCCTTAATGTCGATATAGAGAACGATTTCGCTCCGACCTACGAGATATCACCCGGCAAACAGCGCACTGTAACGTCCTTAAAAGCCGCCGCCAGGGATTGCAGCGACCTTTACCTGGCCACCGACCTTGATCGTGAAGGCGAGGCGATTGCCTGGCACCTCGCCGAAGTTCTCGGCATTCCGCAGGAAAATACTTACCGCGTGATTTTCAATGCCGTAACCAAAACCGCCATAACACGCGCATTTGACCAGCCCGGCCGAATCGACATGGATAAAGTCATGGCGCAGCAGGCCCGCCGAATCCTCGACCGCATTGTCGGCTACAAGATTTCTCCCCTGCTGTGGAAAAAAGTTGCCCGTGGGCTTTCCGCAGGTCGCGTCCAGTCTGTGGCTACGAAAATGGTGGTCGAAAGGGAGAGGCTAATCCGGGGTTTCAAGCCGGAAGAATATTGGTTTATTCCCGCGGTTTTCAGTACTGATATGCAGCCCGACTACCATCAGGACTGGCTCGATTTTATCACGCCGGAAACTGAAGATGGTAAGCCCCCTATCGTTGTTGAGCAGATTAAATGGCTGGCTGAGCATAATGCCTTTAAGGCCGAACTAAACAGGGTAGGCGATAAGAAATTCGAAGCCTCGAACACGGAGCAGGCACACAAGGTATTTGATGCCCTAAAGGATGCGGAATTTAAGCTCGCCGACATACAGACCAAGGAGTCCATCTCCAGGCCATCAGCTCCCTTTATCACTTCCACATTGCAGCAGGCGGCCGCGAATCGCATGGGCTTTACGACGAAAAGGACCATGCGGGTGGCCCAGCAGCTCTACGAAGGTATCGATTTGGGCTCGATGGGTCATCTTGGCCTGATTACCTATATGAGAACCGACAGCACGCATCTCTCACCCGAAGCAATCGACGATGCACGCGGTTATATCAACAGGCATATCGGCCCCGAGTACCTGCCCAAACAAGCCAATATTTACACCTCGAAGAAAAATGCCCAGCAGGCACACGAAGCCGTCCGCCCGACCGATGTTGACTTTACGCCGTCCGATATTAAGCCGTTCCTCACCGATCAGCAGTACAAGCTGTACGATCTTATCTGGCGGCGCTTCGTGGCCAGCCAGATGAAGCCATCGAAATCGAATATAACGACTCTGGAAATCGTTGCCGAGACCTCAATCGGCCCGTGTTACTATAAAGCAACCGGCCGGGTGCTTGTCTTCGACGGCTTTACCAGAATATGGCCGACTAATTCGAACGGCCAGCAGTTGCCGCCAACGAAAGTGGGGCAGAACCTGGCCGTGGTGGATATAAAGGCCGAGCAGCATTTCACAAAGCCGCCCGCCCGGTATACGGAAGGCTCGCTGGTAAAGGCACTGGAAAAGGAAGGCATCGGCCGGCCCAGCACATACGCCTCTATCATCAGCACCATCCAGGATCGAAAGTACGTCGAGAAGCAGGAGAAGAAGTTCTTCGCGACCGACCTTGGCGAGGTGGTTACCGACAAGCTCAACGAGTACTTCCCGAAAGTAATGGATATCGCCTTCACCCGGCATATGGAAGAAGAGCTTGACAAGATTGAAGAGCAGAACCTCGACTGGCTCGGCGTCTTAAAGGATTTTTACGGCCCGTTTAAAGAACACCTCGATACCGCCACCAAGAAAATGGAACACGCAAAGGCCGAGGTCACGCCCAGCGAATATAAATGCCCCAAGTGCGAACAGCCGGTTGTTTACAGGTTCGGCAAAAACGGAAAGTTCCTGAGCTGCTCGGCATATCCCGACTGTAAATTCAGAGCACCCTGCG
>JBARPZ010000062.1:0-25513 GCA_049643445.1 Sedimentisphaerales bacterium | reverse complement strand
GATGCCTGTATGATTGAGCAGGCCTTAAGAGACCGTTTTGAGAAATTCTTATTAACCCTCCATCCGGAAAAGACGCGGACAATCAGTTTTAGCCATAAAGAACCAGAGGATGCCAAACGACAGGGGCGCAAGCCTTATACGTTTGAATTTCTGGGATTTACTCATTACTGGTCTCGCACTCGTGAAGGCTGGTATATGTTGAGTCGCCGTACAAGTGCTAAACGATTTCGAAGGGCATGTCGAGCCATGAATGAATGGCTCAGGTCAGTTCGGAATTGGTGCAAAACCAAGGTATGGTGGCTAATGCTGACGTCGAAATTGCGTGGTCACTATCAATACTATGGTGTCAGTGGTAATAGCAGAATGTTAAAGATGTACTATTATCAAGTGATGCGAATGGTACATAAGTGGCTCAATCGACGCAGTCAGCGTAACCGATGGAGTTGGGAACGATTTACAGAATACTTAGAGCACTATCCTTTGCCGTTACCGCATATTGTGCATAAATTTTATTGACCATCAGCGGTGCTGTGAAGCATGCTGAAGAGCCGGATGAGGGAAATCTTCATGTCCGGTTCCGTGAGGGGCGTTGAAGCTCTTTCATATGGCAGAATATTGTGACACTCCTCAATCGAAAGAGAGGAGCAACAGGGAATACAAAGTATGCCTATGTGAAAGAACCATATTACGTCTACTCGACCAAGGTTTTGTCGAAGAATTCTAACAATTTCCGACTCAGGAGAAGGGTGTCTTGTGGTACAGTCTCTAACATAAATGCTTCAGGCAAGCTGCAAACCTATCTCCTGCCCACCGATGAGACTGAGAATCTCTAAGCCCTTTTGGCCCACTTTTCAGTGAGACTGCTCTATTACAAATTGACTGCTATAGCCAGGATTCTTTACTATCACTTCTTTCCAGAAGTGTATCTCGTCTGGATGTTCGCCTTTTTTACCTCCCAACATAAATACCCAGTCAAAACCAAGTTGTACACCAATAGGAGAATCTAAAATCGTTGCAGCTTTGAACCGTGGTTTTGTTGGCAAATACTCTAAGAAAACTCTTTTCATGAGTGGAGTTCTGCTATCTCGGCGGCCAGGATCTATTCTTTTTGGATTGAACTCAGGAATATAGAAAGGTTTTTGGGTTACTTCTCCCCAGGCATCATACGCAGGTTGAAAAAGATTCTTGAATTCTTCAAATGTTTCAAAGTGTACACTTTTTCCCACCCAATCAATGTATTCATCTCCGGGGTAATAATACTTTGGATATGACCACCATTCTGCATCCGCATCATCCATGTCCTTAGAAAGCCAATTACTACCTGTATACATGAACCAGATAACGTTGTTCGCCCCTGCTTTTCGGAATATATCGATTACACGAATAAATACATCGCGGACACGCTCAGGACCATCAGGCCATTGAGGGTCACCATACTTGCCAACTAAGTCATCGACATCACCCCTGAGGTCAGGGTCACCATCCCATCCGGGCATTCCAAACCCATCTTTCCCAAAACTCTGTTCGCCAAAATTATTGAACTCTCCGAACATTGTCAGCATGATTGGTTTACCGTATTCTTTCAATATGCGCGCTGTAGTAGCTATGTAATCATCAAATTCGCCATTAAGAATGCGTGGGACATTAGGAACCAAATGGAACAAATCTGGAGTTACGTTCAGAAACTTCACAGGAGTTTCCCAAGCAATTGCAGGAATAGAGCCCTGGTCAGATATTTTATTTAGAGTTTCAATGTCTATTAGACTAAGAGGTGCAGGATTTTCTGGATCCTTAAAAAAATCATCATCAAGTACCCAGTTGGAAAAATAGAAAACTATTGGCGGAGGTCTGCCGATTTTTTCCATATAATCATCTATGTCTGGCCCGCCAATAATAAATTGACCTATAGATATATCGTTTGATTCTTGAATATCATAGGTTTTCGTAAGGTCAAAATTCGTTGTATCAGTTGTCTCTTCCGTGCCACGATGACCGGGGTCTAACCAAAGAATTCCTCCAATCCCAAGGAGTAGTATAAAAAATAAAGAAATTTTTGTTTTCGTTTTCATTTTTTCTTACCTCTAACGCTGCGGTTCAGTGGCCGAGCGTTAGCGAGGTCCACCTGAAACCGCTTGTTCGCAACCTATTGGGCTGCGATGTTCACTATATCAATAATTGATCCATACATATGACAGCTTATTGCATCTGTCTTTAAGCTCTATGCTATCAAAATTCAATTCATTTATCACTGTTTATCGGGGAAATGCGGGCTAAAAACTATTGATGATGAGACCAATACTTTTAATTCTTATCAAAAACTTAGAATGTAATAGGGACAGTTTTGCCTTACTTGACAACATCACAATCTGTGGTAGAGTATTTATTCAATGGAAAGTCTCCCACCATCTTTGTATGGAAAATCCTTTTTCAGGCCGATCTCACCAGTATCAATCTCCTGAAATCCCAGTGCCAGGGCTGGTGAATCGGGCTTGAGCCGGTAATCGTGGTTCTCCCGGTCCACAAACAACGGATCGGCAAACTGTGTGTGGGCATCGAGCCCCATACGACGCCAGTTGTCTAACGACATTCTGCCGAAGGAATAGTTCCCGCCCGGACTATAATAGACATTGTTGTTTACATGCTTGAACGTTTCCTGATCCGGTTGGCCGCCGATTCGAAAGATTGATCCGGAAGACGACCAGACGATATTGTTCTCATAAGTATAATGGTGATTGCAGATAGGCGGCTTGTCCAACGCTACGTTGGCTCGTCGACAACCTGCGACTACAGTGAATGCCGACAGTAGATCCGGCCCGTCCAAATCGATGATGTTGTTGCGGACTACGTGATTCGGTCCGCGGACATGCACGCCGAACTTGTGATCGATATTGTAAATGATATTATTAGTCAAGGTGCAGTTGTACACTCCGTCCAGATCAAGGTAGATAGCGGCAGCGGGATAGCCCGGATAGCGATTGTGGGACATGTCGTGAAGCAGGTTGTGGTCAATCGTGACATGTCCGCCGTCCGGTCCCCCGGCCGTACAGTTGGTATAAATCCCCGCCGCATCACTGTCTGTACCATCCAGCCCGACGCGCGAAATGTCATTGTAACTTACGGTCTGTCGTTCTACGTAAAGAGACTTGAACCCATTCTCATCGATATCATGGATGAGATTGTGTCGAATCACATCTCCAACACTATTGCGCACATAGATCCCTTCTCCCACATGATGCACGTAGTTGTTTTCGATGACATTGTCCCTGTTCTCGCCGCCAACAAAACGCACGCCGCCGCTTACCGTTTGGGTAATGAGATTTCCATAAATCGTACATTTCTCGATGTCACCCTCGACAATCACGCCGTTCTGCCCGGAATTGAGAAAACGGCAGTATTTGATGACTATGTTCCGGGCATCACCCAGATGAATCAATCCTCCCCTGATATTCGAATCCAGCGGAAGACTGGGGATGACCTCTAACAGGCCGTTGGATACTTTGAATGTAAGGCCCTCAAATTGAATATCACTTGCGCCATCAATGTCAATGAGCCAATCCACGGTCGCGGCAATAATGGCCTGTTTGGCAATGGGTGTGTGGCGTGGTTTGTAATAGAGTCTATGTGAGGTGTGATCCATGTAGAATTCGCCGGGCTGATCCAGGAAAGACTTGGCATTATAGATATAAAAGCGAGTACGGGTACGCGCAGCCCAATCGTCGTTCCAGACAGTACCTTGGACATTCCCGGGATACGGCTGTTGGAGTGTAATGATACGGCTGTCGAAATCAATGTTTTGAATCGCGATCTTCCCGGGTATCCAATGCGCCCACAAACGCACGGCCGCACCCTGGTAATCGAAACGGCCGTAGTCGGCCTCTCGAAATTTCAGATGGCTGAAGTCAATGACGGATTCAAACTCATGATACCCTTCATCGGGTTCCCTGGCCATGATGGCGGGCTGGTCATTTTCATAAAGCGCATAGACGTTCCGATCGAGCTGGGTACTGTAGATCCCTTCACCTTCGTCCTTCCACTTGGTCACTGCCCGGCCGCCGATGAGATGGGCACTGCCTTTGTTACCCCAATTCTTGTAGATGACCCGATGGCCATTGGCACCGGAGTCTTTCTTTGCGAAGCGGACGGTGTTGTCGATGAAGTAATCGCCGGCCTTGAACAGAACCAAAACATCCTGGGTTCTATTCTTGTCCATATTGCGAACCCGTTCCCGCGCACCTTGTAGCGTTCGCAATGGCTGGCCTTGGGTGCCAGGATTGCCATCATTGCCGTCAGGGGAAACATACAACGTGGCCTGAACGCCTGTACCAGACAATATCAGCAATAATCCGGCGGAGAACATCCATATCAAGGATTTCTGAATCCAATCCCTATTTGTTGACAGAAATAATGACTGCCTTTCCATTGCATGCCTCCCATCTCTAAGACGTGAATTCCAGATTGAGTCACTTGTCATCAGTGCATAATCTTTGCCGCTTTTTGAGCTATTGTCAAGTGTTGTGTTCTATCCAAGATGTGCCATTTAACTTCATAATCGGTATTCCTGCACGCCACACTGTCAATAGAGTGTGTTACTTATGAGGAAATTAAAAGGAGGGTGGGGAGGAAAGTCAAGGGGAAAAACAACCTTTTATCACCCGGTGATAAAAAGTCCTGGAATCAGAATTTTTTAGAAATTGGGAGATAACGGACATTTGAGTTGTACGAAGTTGTAGTCCTCTGCCGGTGAAAACGGGGCCATTGCGAGTCATATCCAAAGCTGCAATCGCTGCGCTGATGCGAGTCTGAGGCTAGCGCCCAACCCTCCCCTTATTTGAATACTTCTACTTCACTCAGCGGATACCAGCTGTCTTCCGCTCTTCCCTTGATAGCTAATCTGACTATCGGCTCACTTGAATCCTTATAAACTACGCCAATTGCCAGGCGGTACCGGCCTGGAGGCATGTCTGTCGGCAACTCAATGCGGTCGGCCACTTCAACGATATCGCCCGGGGGAAGCTCCGGCGGCTTACGAAGAAACTCCTCAGCGAATACGTCGACAGAGCCGGGCATCCATGTATCGACGGTAATATTCCCAACGAGTGCCTTGGCGTATTCCCGGTCGTCTGTGAGCTTATATGCAAGACGATAAGGCCTATAGCACGGCGCTGAACCTACGTTTTGCCACCTCATCTCAAGCTTCAAACGTGTGCCCTTTTTCACTCGCCCGGGATGCCTTAGCTCCCTGAGGACAAGACGATACCCGAGCCGACGTAGAAATCGTTCGATCTCATGCCGCACGTTCTCACCTTTCGGCAGTGGTGCGGATTTGTTGTTAATGTATGAGCCGTGTAAGGCCAGCGCGTAGTTGAAGATATAGCGCAGCGACCAGCCTTCCTTGACCCAATGGCGCATCTCCCAGCAGGTCTCCCAGGCGACTGGAGCTGTTTTCCAAACATTCTGCACGCCCGAACTCTGGACAAGCTGTGGATATGCATTACGCATGTGGCACCATTTCTTCGAGAATCCCCCCATATCGCCGAGGCAATCGGCTCGCCATCCAGTGCCGCGTTCGGCCGCGTAGGTAAGGCATTCACGACCGCCAATGAGCATGAGCAGGGCTGTCTTGCGAAACGCATTCACATAAGCGTCTAATATCTTCTTACGGTTGTCTTTCGTTGGCATTTTGCCGGCCTTTGAACCACTCATGTGCCACTCGCCCCACCAGCCGACGGTTCCCAAGTCAATGTGGTCGATGTCCGGATGCCCGTCATAGCGAGTTCCCAACCGTCTAATGAAATCCAGATGCCTGTCCAGCACCTTCGGATCATCAAGGTCAGGAATTGTTAGCTCCCTCTGATTCCCATAGTCCACTGTGAGTATTCTACCCCCTACTTCCTTCAGCCAGTTTGGATGATAGGGTCGTCCTGCAGTGGTTGAGCAGCACATCACACGAAACGCCAGACGCTGGCCCGCTGTACGCGTCTCCGCAAGGACCTTGTCGAGGAAATCATAATCGATCTCACCGGGCCGAGGCTCCAGAGTTCTCCATCCCCAGCGTGCGTAATGGACGGTCGAGGGGATCCAGTCAGGCAGATTCCTATCCTTATCGCGGGTCCTATGGAACGTCTCCCAGCCGATGCCTGGATTAGCCAGAAGTTCGTTGGTCTCCTCGGGCACTACCGTCACGATTTCAGGTTTTACAGCGGACTCCTTGCCAAGAGTTGCGGATTCAGAAATCAACAAGATTGCGTACCCAAGTGCCATCGCGACACATACAGGTCTTATTACGCTGTTCATTACAGCCTCCCAATAATGAAGATGGCCCACAGGTAAGCCGGGACTTTCGCCAAGTTCCCCCAGTCATAGCGGCGGACAATACGAAGATTCGCCAGAAAGGTCCCTATCGTATTCATGCCACCAGGATAGTATAATCAGTCTTGTGTGCCAAGTTTATATAAGGTCTTCAATTATTCGAAATAAAAATGTTTTCTCGCAGGCGGTCTATTATTTTCCTGTTCCGGATTACAATATGATTGCATGGAACCATATTCTGAGTACTTTATGGCCAGTGAAGATCGTATTCGGTTAGAGTCTCGCCGGTTGTGAAAGGCAAGGCTTCCCACAGATCTCCGGAGGTTCCTGGTCTGAGCCTATCAATATATCTTCGATTCCCTTGTGAGACACCGGTCACGCCTTGGGGACTATCCAAAAGCGCTCGCAAGGCACCAAGCTCAGTGTACAAAATACGTCGGCCTTGATGTGGCTGGCCATTCAGATCAAAGAATTCCAGGCGTGCAGTGGCGGGTTGTTCTTTTGTATTGACAGTAATAAGTCCAAATGCTCGGAAATAGCCTTTTTCACGGTCTCCTTTGGAGTTCCAGAGTTGACCGGCCATCCACTCATGCAGGTCGTAGCCGTCCCACGACTCCCGGGGCCTAACGGCTATTTTGCAGGCATGTTGGTCACCACCCAACACAGTTATGCCTTTGATGCGTTTTGCCCTGATGTGGGTCAGGAGAGAATCGTATTCATATTTGAATGCATGATTCCAGGCTTCCGGTCCACCACAATTCCAACTACTGCCGGATACGAGAAACTTGAACACAGCCGATGAGTGTGCCAGCGAGTTCTTGAGCCAGTTAAACTGTTCAGAACCGAGCATTGTTTTTGCAGAACCGTCAGGATCTGCGTTGCGAGAGCGATGGTAGCGGACATCCAACAGAAAGAACTCTGCACAGCCAATATTGAAGCGAGTCCAGATACCGGGATTGTGAAGAGCCTGCGATTCTGGATTAGGCCAGATCTCGTCAAAGGTCTTCAGTGAACGTTCCTTATCCGGCTGGGTGCGATCTGAGTTATCGAGTCCATAATCGTGGTCATCCCAGATCGCATAAATTGGCGTAGTAGCACCGAAGGCACGAAAATGTGAATCAGCTCGGAATTGCAGATACATTCGACGCTGCTTGTTAGGCTCGGTGCTGTTCGAGTAGATGTTGTCTCCCATGAGTATGAACAGGTCAGGTCTTTTTCCCCCTATTGTATCCCAGATCCTATGAGCCCCCTCGCCTCGGAGAGAATGTCCAAAACCCACTCGGATGACACATTTTTCACCCTCGCGAGGAAATGTAGTGAATTCCTGTTTGACAGAACAGGATTGTTTCTTATTGTCGAGGAACACCAGGTAATTATACGTGGTTCTGGGTGCAAGGTCTGTAACTTCTGCGTTGCCGCAAAAGTTGTCTTCCTTTGCCAACCGAATTGTCTCAGAAACAATCGTCTCATTCTTGGAGGTTACATAAGCCTGCATCTTACACGGACCATCGGCCCGAATCCATATCCGAGTGGTAGTATCTGTCGTGTGACCGATCATAGGCCCGTGAGTGAGCACAGCTGCATGACCTGACGAATGTAGCGTTATGCATAGGACCAGCACTGCAAGGATCATCTTCAACGTTTTGCTTGCCACTGTCACGGTGATCAGTGCCTCAGATTGTCTATTCTTATCTAAGGATTTCCCGTATAGTCTTGTCTTTCTCTCTCGCATCGTATCACCTTTCATAAGAGGATTCGTGTCATGGATTAGCCGCAGTCAGCACGGCAACCCAATGTCCACTGCCGGGTGTCTTCAACATGTGGTCGCCGCGGCGCGAAACCGTGGTTTTCTGCCCCCAGTGGCTCGTCGCAATATCGAGCCAGCACAACTGCAACGGGCTCTTCGAGGGGGCCAACTCAATTCGCACACGGCCGTCACCGTCGCCCGTGAAAAAGACAGCGTACTCCAGCCCTGGCTTGGCCAGACAGTAGGCCTCGTTTTCCACTCGTTCCGACAGCAGGTTGTTGCGCGGATTCATGCTGAAAACATGAACCGCATCGACAAACTCCCGCATACTGCGCAGATGCCTTTGTACCTCCGGCGCCAATCCAAACCCTTCACGCAAACCGCCTGGGCGGGTGGGTGTGTGCCGGTGAAACCGGACGCTTGCCCCACCGCCGAACACCACTCGCCAGAACTTGGCCCCCGCCTCGGCGTCGGTGGGCGAAGTGCGGTCTTGGAAACTGGCCCCGGTGGGCCAGTTGAAGTGGTAGCATTTGACGTGGTTGATCGGTCGGGCGCCGTTCTCCAGCACTTTCGACCTGTACCAGAGCAGATTATCATAGTGTAGTTGGCCACTGTTGCCACTGTTCTGCGAGATGTCACAGAAATTGAAAGCAGCATCGACGATAGGGACACGCATCTCCGGATTACTCCAATCCTGGAAATCCATGGCCCGCTGTGGCGTCGGCCAATGGAAACGCCGCGACGTGCATACGTACGATTTGAAGCCGATCGCTTTGGACTTCACGTACGCGCGAATGAATTGCGCCCAGTATGGGTCCGGCTCCAGGCTATCGTTGCCGATGCCACTCTCGTTGTCCACTTGGAACAGCACGTGATCGAAATCACCGTCGATGACCTCGTCGAGGATCTTTTCCACAAATCGCTGCTGCAGCGGCAACAAGACGGCGTCCTGGGCCACGGCCGCCATATGGAAGGCATTATAGAATGACGTCTTGCCTTCTTTCAGTAGCGGGCTGTCCGACCAGTCATACGTTACGTTGTTGTTCGGGTTCCACGGCGAGTCGTACCAGCCAAGTCGCGCCTCCCTCGAATTGCCCGACTCGTTCCAGCGATCCCAGATCTCGATTTGAACAACAATACCCCGTTTCTCCGTCTCGCGCAAGAACGTGCGGAGCTTGTTCCAATACACATCGTCCCACTGCTTGAGGTCGTACTTGCCGTCAACCTTCGCAAACGGATAGGGCAACACATCCCACCGATATCCTACCCGTTTATATTCGCGCGAACTCATCGTGCAGCGGATGTAGTTACCGCCGCACGTGAGGAGCAGATCCAGATGGTCTGTCAGCTTCGTACCATCACCCGCCCACTGGAAGATGTTGTCGCGGTCTGAGCCGCCGAACAGCAGCATCGGTCGGCCACGGTACTGCCAGTAGCTCGGATTTCTGGAATAGGGTTTGATCTGTGTGGCGCCTGCACGGCCGTCTGCCTCTGAGGCGCCTCCCAGTGCGTAGCACACTGCCACGGCGACGATCAGGCATACCAGATGTGTGCCGCCGTTAGCAATTTCGCATGTTCTTAGCGACCCCAAATACAGTCTCTGTTCGCGTCGGGCGCAATGGTGTGCCTGGTTCTTCATATTAGTGCGCTCCTTTCGGGTTGTGCGCCTCTTTAATCCGCCAACGTTGCAGAAGAAAACTAGAGCACCAACGATCGATTACCGAGTTCACTAGGAGCTTCGATGCTCGTCTGTGTCCCAGATACGAGAACAGCGGTCAGCGTGGGCGCCGCAGACGCGATCGCAAGCATTGGTGAGTTTGCCAGTCTCATAGTTCGAATACCTTCCACAAGGATTTCGTTTGGCGGATGGGCCAACCCTGACGGTGTTAGTTGCTTGCAAAGACGGCCCTGCCGGAGATGGCAAGCAGTACCAGCGAGACATCAAGTTCGTTGTCGTGCCTGACATCGACGCAGACGATCCTCTTGTTCGGCCAGGGATTCACCCATTCCCATTGGAACAGGTGGACGTCGGCGTCATCTGCACCCTTGAGCGTGTGGATGTATCGGTTGTCGTTCGTAGCGCGATTTTTGGCACTGGTGTCGAACCGCCGGATGTTCATACTCAGGCGCACAGGCAGCTCCTGCGTCTTTCCGTCCTCGTAGTGCACAAGGTAGTCGCCACACGGCCAGCCGTAGATCCAGTATCGTCCCATACCGCTCTTGGCGCCCGGGTCCTTCGGATTGTTGATGAACGCCGTATGCAGGAAGATCAACGATGAATAGTTGGCGTTAACCGGGATCGAAACCTCCCGGTCGCTCTGCTGCAACACGATGCAGTTTCCCTTCTCATCCGGCTCAAACCGTGTGGGGATAAAACCGATCTGACGTATGCCCGGTTCCACGGTCACGGGCCTGGCGACTGCGCCGTAGTCCTGCGGTTTCACTTCTTTCAGGAATTTGTTAAACGATTGCCTCAGGAACCCGCTGATATCGATCGGCTCGATCTTCTTGCCGGCGTAGGGATTTGGCTTTACCGCCATGGTATTCTTGATAGCCACCATTCGCCCCGGCTTCGGCGGCATGTAATCGTACAGGTTCCAGGCATAGTCGAGCAGACGGAACGATGCGTACATGTTGTTGAAGTCGGAGTACTCATCCAGCAGTCCCCCCGTCTTGTCGTTACCTAACGAGTAAAGAATCTTACCGGCGCCTTGGACGGTCCCTTTCTCCTTCTCCCCAAGCCAAATCATAGAGCCGGTTACGTGGAGCCATATGGGGAAACCCCGTTCTGCCAGAAATGCGATACCTTTCTCGATGTCGTAGCCGCCCCAGTAATTGATAATAACGTTTTTCGGAAACGGATCGACGATTTTGAAAAGGTCGTACTTCTTGCCGTTGTGATAAGGGACCAGCATGTCGTGATACATCAACATGGTGATGCCTCTGGAGGCGAGCCACTCATTGAGCTGAACATGGAAGTCCAGAAATGCCTCGGCCCGTGTCTTCCCGTTGAGCAGCGCTTCGGGTGTTTCACCCTGTTTGCGTGGCCCCCACCATTCATCGCTTTTCGGGGAGAGGTACTTGCATTCGAGCGCCTCGATCACATCAAGCATGCAGTCGAATACGATCTTGTTATGCTCCGGGTGCGTAACATCGGCCTGATTGGAGAATCCCTTTTCGCGCAGTTCCGGGTGGTAGCCGAGCAGCCACCAGTTGGCATGCCCGCCGATCTGCCAGGCGGGACAGACCTCCACGAACCGGTCGCGACAGAATTGGCCGAATCGTTCCAGATCCTCCAGCGAATAGATCCGTTCGCTGCCGTTGAATTCCGGTCGGCGCTTATAGCGCACGCGCGAGGATAGGTCCCAGAACAACACATTGGCTTTTTGCCCCGCCACGAATCGCTCGGCCCACTCCATCATATACTCGATGCCGAAATTGTCCTTCGGTTTCTGATTTCTGAAGGCGCCTGTCCCCTGCGCGCTCACCAGGCGGTAATGCAGATCGGGCCAGTCATAGACCTCTGCACACGACACCAGCATGCGATCCTCGATGCGCATCGAGTTCTTCATCAACTGGAAGAAGGTTACCATTCCGTAGTAGAGGCCCGGCTCGTCGAATCCGGTGATCAGAACGCGGTTCTTCTCGACGTTCAGGCAATAGCCTTCCCTTCGGGGCTTGACCGGTTTGCCGTTGTAGTTCGCCGAGTCCGCAACCCGAAGCACGATCCCATCTTGAGAGTACGTTCCGGCGAGTAACTGCGTTTCCAGGTTCACGCCGGTGTGCGCATGGTACTTTTCCGAGAACAGGGCGGCGGTCCTCCGTGTCCTCGCCGAAGCATCTCGGGCAAGATACAATCGGGTGTGCCGTCTGGCCGGGAAATCGCCCTCCAGCCATCGGATCTGCTTCAAACGCGGATTAAAGAGCCGCTCACCGAAACGGTCGGGAGTGTCCGCATCGTTTGAGATACCGTTTGCCAATGCCCGAGCGCGGTGTGCGGACTTCTCCTGAATCATCACGATGCGCTTCAAGCGAAAGCGTAAAGGATTTCCCTTGCCGCCGGCGCTGGCCGAAAGCCATAAGTAATTGAGCGCGCTCCACATGATGGGGGTCTTTGCCCTGCGGAATCCTTTGGTGAAGTCATAGTCCTTACAGCCGGGCTCCAGAGTAAGTGGCGCATCCAAGCTCGTGCCGTCGGAAAAACTCGCCTTGGCTGAGACCTTGGCGAAATCGTCTTTGTCGTAATCGATGGTGAATCGGATCCCGCGGTAAACCACGCCCTTGTCCGGCGCGGGCACGTTTTCAAGCCAGAACGTGGAACAAGCCGAGCCTTGCTTGCCCCGGTATGTGTACTCCGCAAATTTACGCCCGTCCTTCACGATGGGATTCACGATCGGGGTCAAATCACTTCCTTTCTGCCAACTGGCGGTGTAATTCCTGATCGCCGATATGTCATGGATTGCCGCGTCGAACAGCACTAGGTCTCCGTCTTGACTGACAGGGGAGAACTTCGCCGGCACCGCCGCCGGCGCAACCGGGCCGAGCGACCACCCCCAAGTGCCTGCGAACATTGCGATGAAGAAAAACCTCTTGGCTCTCATGGAGTCCTCCTTTTCAGTCGTTAAAGATCACGCACTTCGCCATCGAAGCGGTCTCGGCTCAACTGCTGAATACGCCGTTCATTTCAGCCACAGCTTATCCTGACAAGCACTCATGATTATTCATATTATGCCCGGATGAGTTCCTGCGCCATGCGGCCTACTACAGTGATTAGGCTAAGTGACTTTGGCATGGCCAGCAGCCCGCTCCTTTCCTTTGTGACAACCTCGGTGTTGCCATGTTTCATTCTGTCCTGAAGGATCTTTGGGATCAATATATGCTGATAATGTGGTAATAGCGGCCCGCGGTTTGCCAGTGTATGATGGGTATTTTTTGTCAGCATCCATGGCAGTTTCCACAACATCCATAGCCCAACGCCACATGACCATACGTTCATGTGTGTCGCCACCATTATAAGCATTACTCTGTATTAACCAGCATGTTCGGTTTTAACTGTTAAAATGTGTTTAGTGGACAAGATGAGTCTATTTGCAGTTCAGGCATTATAGTGAATACTGCGGAATCTTCATCGTTTCACCATTCTTCATCGAAGACAGGTGCGCATAATAGCCGGGAACTGTCATGTTCAGCGCATCGATGACATCAACCCTCGGTTTACGACCGCGCAGGATGGCGTCGATGAAGTCGTCACCGAGGTAGCCATGAGAGCCGCCATGCCCCCCTGGGGAAACGCCCGGTGGCAAAGCGTACTTCTTAGTCTGCAAGCCGCCTTGGATAGTTTCGTGGTAGCGCTTGCTGCCAATCCTGTCGCCGACAAACGTTTTGTTGAATCCGCCATATTCGCCCCTAATGCGTCCCGCTTCGAGGTACTCACCCTGCGAACTGCATATGATCATCCGGGAAAGTCCTCCTTCTGCGGTCCGGAATAGGCCGACCTCTGACCTGAATATGTTCCCGATCGCGTTGGGAATACTCTTGTCTTTGTCAAATAGTGGAGTACCCTGGCAGGAGACGTCGAGCAGGGGTTTGTGCGTAACGCCGACATAGTAAGCCGTTGCATGGGTCGGATACCACATCGGACATCCCTTCTTGCGCCAGTCCTTGTAGGAGCCTAGCGAAGGCGCCCCCAGAGAATGAGGATGACAATATTCCCCCTCGGAAAAGACGATGCGGCCAAAAATTCCGGCGGCATAAAGCTTCTCCATGGCGAAGAGGTCATCATGAAAACATGATGTTTCGAACATGGCGTAAACCAGTCCCTTGTTCTTCTTACAGCATTCGAGGAGCCTTTCGGCATCCTCAATATCTCCGCGGAAAGCAGGTACCGCCGTAGCCACATGCTTGCCATGCTCCATGCAGAGGACAGCGTGCTTGGCGTGGGCTGGAGCGTCTGTGGCACAGAAGATGGCCTCGATTGAATCGTCCTTGACCATCTCCTCCAGCGACGGGTACGTCTTGGCGCATTTCGCCTTTCGTGCCATATCGGCACAGCGGTCCGGGAACAAATCGCTTACCGCAACCAGTTCGACGTTGGGATGATGCTGGAGTCCAAATTGCAGACCGAATCGGCAGACACCATGGCCGACAATCCCGATCCGAACCTTGCGGTCGCTGAAAGGCTTCCAGACCTTTGTTGTGTCGTAGTCGGTTTTTGTCCGGTCAAAACCGGGAATACTCTCGACGGCCTGAGCTAAACCGAGCATGGAACTTCCCGATGCAGCAGCGGAAGCGGTCAAAAACGATCTACGAGAAATTTTCGACATGGCAGCATGCTCCTCAGTGTTTATAGGCATTTGCTTTTTCTGACATTTCACAACTGAACATCATACTCTTACTTCATAGGAGGATCCTCTATAAGTTCAGATTCCCCATTCAACTTCATAAACAACATTTCTGCACATTTTCACACTTCTTCCTTAGACAATCCTGTATAACTAACATTTCCCATTTATATGCCTAAAAAACATACTTCACTCCTTTCGACATCAATAATCTTACTAAAATCACTTTGAACTGTCAAGGATTTTCGTTTTCGAGGCGGTTCTATTGGAAACTGGCAGGAATACATGATTTCTTGTGCCCCATTTTTCTTCTAATACCTGTTTTTGCACAGACCGCGACTACTCTGACCTACTATCTGGAGAAGGTTGGTAAAGGTGTCTTTATGAGATGTGATTTTTTGGCAAATTGGCAGATAATGGTAGTTGTATTGTGGTTTTATCTGCGCCAAGCAAACAAGCTGAGAAACAAAGAATACAAAGTATGCCTAAATGATAGAGCTTTACGTCTACTCGACCACGAATTTATCCTCACGACCCATCAGTTTCTACCGGGAACCATCATAAGTCGCTACTTGCCGGTCATGACATCATCAATTCGGTAGGTGACTTTCTCCAAGGGATCTTCCGTGTTCGGGATATCCTGGTCGGCCCGGCCGGTCGGCTTGCCGCGATACTCGCCGGTACGGAATGAGAGTGCATAGATCATCGACGAAGGTTCTGCAAAGCCTGCATCTTTGAGCACTTCCCAACCATTTATTTTGAGGGTGTACCTGCCGGTTTTACAATCAGCACGAATATTGCATTCGAGCCAGTTATTGGCCTTATAGGCCATCAGGTTGACAGGCTCCATCCGCGGCGGCACCTTATGGCTCAAGGCGGCGGCCGGAACTATCGATTGGCTATGACCGGTCCAGGACCACGAAAGGACAAGTTTGGCCTTGCCCTGCGCCGAGGTGAATGCCACGGTGATCGGCGTCTTCCGGCCCTTGATCATGGTGACTTTTCCTATTCGATCGCCGTTGATCAACAACCCGTCGATGACAACCTTCTCGCCGATCATCAGACGCAGCCCGTCGGTGGCTTCGGCGCTGAATATCACCGCGCCGCTATAGGGCGCTTCGATAAAACCCGTCCACCGCGCGCTCCAATCATTGCCTTTGCTATCGCCCCAGCTCTGATGCAAATTGCCGAGGACATCAACCTCATCATCAGGATCCCGAAAATCCGCCTTATTGAAATAAGTGCCGCTCAGGCCCGGCGCGAACGATCCTGTCACCGGTTGTCGCCCGTCGACCGCCTGGACCCGGCCCTTGTCGTTCAGTGTCAGACGAACCGGACGGCTGCCCAATTCGCCAAGCAGCTCGATCTCCAGCCTGCCGCGGTCAGTCTGCGCGGCTGCAACACGGAATCTGATATCCGCCGTCTTGCTGACCGGGAACGTTCGGATCGCGCGGGCATAGTCGGTAGATTCGCGATCCTCAAGCTGCAGGTAATGATTACGGCCCTTTGCCGCGATACTAACCGGTGCCCGGAGTAAAGAATAAGTGTTCCATTCGGGAACTCTCGGACCCGTCGCGATCTTGTCGAAATTGTCATTCGCATGCTTCTTTGCTTCAGCGACAATCGGTACCGGAACCCTGCTGACCCAGATATCCTCTTTGCTCACGCTGTAAATCATCCAGATGCAGTCCTTCTCATTACGCGACCCATCGCTACCCCATTCGCTTAATCCACGTAGATACTGCGGGCCTAAGGGCTTGGCTCTGCCCTCGTATCGTTGCGGAGGAACCTCGCCGTGAATCACACGCATGTCCCTAAAGGTAATACCGTCATCACTTGTCGTAATTGCCATCGGATACCGATGATAGCCCTGCGGTATATAGATCATGGTGTAGCGGTCGTCCGGCGTTGCCTGTGCCCAGGTTTTTCCGCCGCCGCCTTTGATTCCTCTGGGGATTGTTGGAAAAGACCAGGTCTCGCCCTCATCTCTCGATTGTGTCACCCAGCCCATCTTGCATGTGCCAACCAACACGCCATCGGCGCGGTGGTAGAAACACATGGATTTGCCGAAGATCCAAAGGTTTCCACCGATAGAGGGGATCTTGCCCCCGGGCCAGTTCTTGCCTTCGTGCCATTTCATCTTCTCGTCACCCAGCAGTATGCCGTAGTCTGCCTGTTCGAGCAGGGGCTTGTTGTTGAGCACTTCGCGACAGGCCTGCAGAAAACCAGCGTCTTTGCTTTCGGTATAGGCAGGCGGATGGCCTTGCGCCGGTTTAATCAAAGTATAGATTATGCCCAACTTGTGGTCGGACGTGATCTCGCGAACATACAACCTGATCTTCCTGTCCTCAGCGACATTGTCTGTCGGATACCAGCCGGATGCAAAGACCAGCATGCGACCATTGCTTGAATGGAAGAAATAGAAACGCGAGTTGTAAGCCTTGTTGAAAGGATACAAATCCTTCGGTTGCGTCCATTTGAATCCGTCATCGCTTGTGGCGTAAACAACACGAACCGGCGGGTTGTCCTCGCCAACGTGCGTCATATCCCAGACACCGTAAAGCTTGCCCTTCCATTCGCCCATGCCGACATGGTGCTGATAAGTCCAACCCTTTTCGTTTTCAGTCCCCGCGGGAAAAGGCGGAGGATACTTACGGTTGGCTCGTGCGACCTGGATGTTCTGCACTCCGGGGCTGTACATGAGCCGCCCATCGGGTGCTTCCTTGTCCGGCAGGTACGGCCCCAAATACTGCAGAGGCAGTTCATCGCTGCCCGGTTCGGCAGTGGTAGCCAAGGCAGGTGAAGAAACATCCTCTACTTTTTCGCCATCGACTTCCTTTTCGAGAATTGTCCCGTCGGCGCCTATGTTAAGCTCAATATCTTTACCTGAGACTTCGGCCCCTACCTCATAGTGAACCTTTTCATGCTCGGTCAATCGCTTCAAGCCGTCCGGCTCCACATTACCCACTTCTTTCCTGAACACAGCAAGTACCGCCGGTGGAAGGTTCTGCAGTCGAACTTCTTCATCTATTTGATAAAGAGTTCCGTCTTTGCCCACCTCTATTTGCAGGTCTCTGCCGTCGGTCGTCTCCGCCTCGATTTCAAAGACGGGGATTCCGTCGTACTCACCATCATCGATTTGAGTAACACGCATCCTTGCAAACTCACGTTTCACTACTTCCTGAACAACTATAGGAAGACTCGACAATGAAATCTCCTCGTTGTCAACGGCCAACGCCTGCTGAGAAAAACCCGGCAAACAACCAACAAATAACAGTATCAAAACCTTACTTGCTCTCTTCATACCAAATTCATTTCTATTAGCTGTTTTCAGTGACCAATCAGTTTGAACTGCCTGTATTCAAACAGGAGTTCGCTAAACTGACGTGCCAAATCCTAGTTTTTATACGACATATCCCAGATGACCTCATAAATGACACTCCTCCACGCTACGGCCTCTATGATAGCACAATATGCGGTTCGATTTCAATGCCTCTGACCGTCAACTCGGCCAACATTCCTGTCAGAAAGGCACAAGAAAACGCCAATTCGTTGAAAATCCAACATTTCGACAGGCTCTATACTATCAAATCACAGTCCATTTGTCACGGACTACTTGGGAAATCCGGGGTAAGAATAATTGTCGCTGATCATAACTGGAAGGAAACGATGCATCTCCTATCGGCTGGTGATGGCGGCGGCCCATCCTTTGGGTCCGGGTGCGGATATCTTTACGGCCTTACCAGGGTCGATTATGGTTTTCGGTCCCCAGTCGCCGGTTGTGATGTTGACCCATTGCAGTTTCAGCTTGCCCCGATCGGCGCTGAAGTCGACGGTGACCGAACCGTCGTCGGTGAAGTAGATAATGAAGGCGCCGAGGCCGGTGGCTATGTAGGCTTCGTCGGATTCGCGGTCGCCGAGCAGGTTCATCTTCGGTTCGACCTGCTGGAAGGGCACGATGCTTTCGATCTTGCGGGCTGCGAGGATGCATGTCTTGGCGATGTCGTTGAGGCCGATACCCGCGGTGGGGCGGTGGAAGCGACAGGATGCGCAGCCGGCGATGAGGTTTCGCCAGAATCGCTCCACGCCGTCGACGGGCGTGCCGGTGCCGAAGTTGAGTTGTCCATCGGAATAGATTTTCGTGTTGTTCAGCGGTCTGGGGAATCGACCGTTCTGTTGATTGATCCAGAACACATTGGTCCAGTGGTCCTCGTTGAACGTGCGGCTGTTGACCTGGGAAACGTCCATGAATTCGTAGACTTCAGGATCGTCGAAGGCTTGGCGCAGCTTGACGCTGGTCTGGGGTTTGTAGGCGTCGTCGAACATGTCGGTGACGTAGATTTCAGCGCCCTCGGCAACGGCCCTGGTTTCGATGAATCGCATCCAGTCGCGTCCCCAGACAGGATCCGTGGATGTCTCGTTGTTCATACAGTAGAGCACGTTTGGGTATTTCAGGCTGTGCGAGAGCATCTTGGCGACGAAGCGTTCCTGGTGTTTTCGTATCAGGTCGTACATGGGCTTGTACTGGGCCATGCCCAGGATAGTGTGGAAGAATGGGTGTCGGTCGCGCCAAGCCGGGGCGGGGTATTTGCGAGCCAAGCCGCTTTGCGCGAAGTCGTAGTTGACGTTGTTGGCGGGGTTCCACGGGCTGTGGTCCCATTGCTCCTGCGAGTAGTCGAATCTGTCCCAGACCTCGATCTGCATGATGATGTCCCGCTCGAGGGTCCATTTGAGACAGTTCTCGAAGCGCTTCCAGTACTCGGGATTCCACTGGTCCATGTCGAACTTGCCGTTGTCGAGGAGTTTGTGGGCCTTGAGTTCGACGCCCTCGCGCTGGCTCATGGTGTTGCGGACGTAATTGGCACCGACGGAGACCATCTCGTCGAGGTGGGCCTTGAGGCCTTCGAGCAGGAAGATGTGGTCGGTCAGACTGCCGCCGAGCAGCAGGACAGGTTTGCCTTTGTATTGCCAGTAGCGGGTGTCTTTGTGCCAAGGTTTGATTCGTCCGGCGTTGTCGGCTTTTTCAGCCAGGGCTGTCGAGAGGTTTAGTGACACGAGGGCCACGACTGCGAGAACAATGCTTCTGATTAAGACCTTGATGTTCATCCTACATTTCCCATTTGACTTCATAAACGCTACTTCTGTGTTCCCTCGGATCGCCTCACGACGGTGACTTCAAGAGCATCACGCTTGGCCCAGGGCAGATCGATGTCGAACCACTCCGTTGTGCTTTTGTACTTCGCACGGACGTGCTTCAGGTAATTGGCCATACCGCGTGCGCCATAGCCTGCGTTGTCGGCCACCACGATCGCACCATCTTCGAGCTTATCTTCGAGGCCGATAAAGCATGCGTGGTAGTTCGGTGGGAGACAGTCGAGGAGGACCAAGTCGATAGGCCCTTTCAGCTCTTTGACGAGCTTCCGGGCATCTCCAACCCGGACGATCACAAAGTCTGCGAGGCCGGCCTTCTGGATATTGGCCTCCGCCTCGCGGGCCAAGCTCGGGACGATCTCGATAGTGGTGAGTTTGCCCCTGCCGGCGGCTTTCAGTTCGCGGGCAATCCACAGCGACGCATAGCCGACTGCCGTTCCGCACTCCACCACGGCGCGTGGCTTCGCTTGCCGGAGCAGCTCTGTCAAACGTTGAGCTTTCTCGGGGGCGAGGATGCGGATCTTTCGTTTAATACAGGACTTCTCCAACTCGTCAATAACTGCCTGTACTCTACTATCGGTTCCCGTAGGTGGATCATCCGTCGGTTTCAGTGCAGACTCCAGGCTCTTGATAAAGATGTTCCTGAACTCGATGGGATTGCCATGCCGCTGCAATGCGATTTCACCTTTCGCAGGAATTCCCGGTAGTTGAGCGCTCTTGATCACGACCTCGCCGTTGAGCTTGACGGTCAGGCGGTCGCCCTTCATGGTTATAACGAACCTGTTCCACTGGCCAACGGGCTTGTCCATTTTCTTGAGGGGAGTACAGGCCTTTCGGATTTCCTCGGGCAGCTTCTTGTCGGTGCGGTACCCCCAGACCTCGCCGGAGCCCATCTCGTTGCACCAGATATTCACCTGGCTTTTCGATCGGCCGCGGAGATAGATGCCGCTATCGCCGGGCTTGGGGAAACGCCAATCGACCATAAGGACGAAGTCTTTGAACTTCTTGGCCGTCCAGAGCATCGGGCCTTTACCGTCGAACTTTATGATCCCGGCCTCGACCTTCCAGTTCTGCTGCCATTTAGCTCTCTCTGCCTCAGAATCGACTCCCCGCTGCCTGGCTTTCCAGCCGGTGAAGTCCTTGCCGTTGAACAGCACCCGAAAGCCCCGCGGCGCCACGTTGTCCTTCTCCTGCTTCTTAGCAGCATCAGCCTGGCCACAGATTGCCGCGCCAAGGAGCATTCCCGCCAATGTCATAGCCACTACGATTCGTTTCACAGCCATCTTCATATCTCCTTTGTCCTGCAATTTTCATATACCTTCATAGATACTGCTCCTGCACACTACGTCTTTCATGATACACTATGCTTCGTTTCGCTTCAATGGTTTTGCGTGTCCATCTAACAGCTGTTCTTGCCAAGACCCCACTTCTGCCCGAAAATCCGGTATTACTCCATTTCTATGGCGTATTTCATGTGCCACCTTTCAATTCCAATGCTTTAATCCTGGCTGCCTTGGTTGGTGGCAATGATCAGACCGTCAAATTTAGACTATCTTAGAGAAACTGAAATGAAGAGGACACCTATAAAGAGCTCAAAGTCAAATGATAAAATCTCTGTTACCACATTTTTTTTGTATTGTGATATCGGCGGTGAATCTTGGACTGTACTGGGCACAACGTAAAGGGCAGTCTTTTGCTCACGGTGCCAACGTATGCAAGAGATAATGGCTAATACCTGTTTTAGTAAAAGTTTTTCACAAAGGGTGCTTACAATACAAGAGAAAAGAAGTAGATTCCCGCTTGCGCGGGAATGACAAAACGGAGCATTCGATTGACAAAGCAGCTCAATTATGATATGCTGCTATTTGAACATTGGAAACTCTATTAAAACATAAAGAGGATGTTGAAAATGTCAAAAGAGCTGAATCGTCGTGATTTTTTGAAGAAAAGTATTATTGGTTCCGCGGCAGTTACGTCGGCTTTGAGCCTTGAGGAAAAAGCTTTGTTGGCAGCAGCGAAGAAACCGGCTGCGTCTGCGCCGGCCGATGCTGTTAAAGGTATGCCGACGGGTAAAATCGGCAAGGTGAAAATCAGCCGATTAATCTGCGGCGGCAATCTTACCAACGGCTATGCGCACAGCAGGGATTTAACCTACGTATCTGATTTGCTAAAGCAGTATTTCACCGATGAAAAGGTGATGGAAACCTACGAGATAAGTGAAGAAAACGGAATCAATACCGTTATAGCCAATGTCCGCGGTGCCAAAGATGATAACCAGGTTGAGAATACGGTCAGAATCTTCAGGAAATACTGGGACGAAAGAGGCGGCCAGATTCAGTGGATTGCACAAACAAACCCGCGAGTAAATGACCTCACAACCAGTATAAAAAAGGCCATTGACAACGGAGCTGTCGGCGCTTTCATTCAGGGTGGTGTCGGAGATAATTTTGTAAAGAACGGGCGTGTTGATCTGCTCGGAAAAGCCATCGAATTCATCAAAGATAACGGATTGATTGCCGGCGTCGGAGGTCATTCAGTAGAAGTACCTACAGTGTGCGAAAAAGAGGGAATAAAACTGGATTTTTATTTCAAAACCCTAAATACGGTGAATTACAACTCGGCGACTCCGCAACGAACTATCGAATTTATGAAAGAAGTTAAGAAGCCTTGGATTGCCTATAAGGTTTTGGGCGCAGGCGTCATCCACCCCAGAGACGGTTTCAAGTACACTTTCGAAAATGGGGCCGACTTTATCTGTGTGGGAATGTTTGATTTTCAGATTCGAGAAGACGTCATTATTGCAAAAAATACATTGAAAAATGTGAGTAGAAAACGGCCGTGGCGCGCGTGAGACGCAATATACGTTGTAACAACTTTCGGCCAAATCGTTTGCCAAGACAGGTCTGCCTCATCTTCTGGCTGTCATTCAGAAGAATACGCTTAATGCATATTACATTAGGTTTCCATTGTTCAACGAGAGTTTTGATTTTATCCATCAACGAATTAAACACGCCTTTATAAAGAACCCTCGACACTCCTCAAGAAGCATCAATGGGGCTGCTGGTTGTTGGCTACAACAACATGTTTCGGTTACAGCCAATCCCCAACTGGTATTTGATCCACTGCATGGCGCAAGACAGGATCAACATTCGTATACACCTTATTGGTCAGATCTGACGAAGAGTGCTCCAATAACCTCTGCGTGACAGCAGTGGATATGCCATTCTGAGCAAGCATAGAACCAAAGGTCTTGCGTAGATCATGAAATTTGAAATCACTCAATCTAACCTTTTCACGTATCTTGTCCCATCTGTACTGGTTGAAACGGTCGCTGAATATTCTATCTTGTTCGGGACTTAATCCGGAAATATATTTCTTAAGTTCTACAATGATCGGAACCGGCACAGGCCGTGAGCCCATACTCTTCCTGGTCTTTTTGCTCCTTGTAGTGACATAGCTGTTTTCAAAGTCAATATCAGAAACTCTTAATGATTCGATGTCACCGCGTCTTAAGCCTGTGCCCAAAGCCAATAGGATCCTCATCTGTAACGTTTGATATGGTTTGGATGCTGATAACAATTTCCTTATTTGAGTGTTAGTCAGAGATTTTACAGGCCTCTCATCTTCCTTCAACTGCCTGATCTCTATTTCTCCATTTGCATACCTATTCTTCCTGCACCAATGAATGAATGCCTTCAGGTTCCTGATGTCCTTGTTAAGCGTCGAACGTTTGACTTCCTGGCCTCTATCGAGTATGAACCTGTCAATTGCGTTTTGTGTAATCTGTTTCGAGTTACATTTTCCAACAAGTCGTTCGAAGTTTCGGAGTGTAAGAGCTACTTCATAGAGTGAATCCTCTGTAATGCCTGCTACTTTTTTGCTGTGCTCGTACTCATCTCGCATCTGCTGCCAGTCTACGGTGATGGTCCCGGTAAACACATCGGAGTTCAACTGAGTGTATTTTATCTGGCGATAATGTTCGGCAAGAGCCTTTGTAGGTAAGGCCTTTGCTTTGCGTATGCCGCTTTCATACCAGCCGACCCACCAGCTCTTGATACCTTTTCTTTTGTACATCCAGACTTTTCTCATAACACCCAGTCTATCGTAATTATGGGGGTACGAATCAAGCGAAAAAATGGGCTTTGATATGGGCAAATCGGTGTCAAAATAGTGACATGCGCAACGGTTCCCAAGGTAAGAAGAGCATAAGCATATATTCTAAAAGAGGTTACGGAATGACCAAATATTTTTCCTTCCGGACATTGAATCCTATCTCGAAAAATCGGGGTTTTCTGGCTAAAATCCAAGGTAGACAAATCCAAACAACTGCTTCATGCTGACACTAACTTGCCTGAATAACTCGACACAATAAGAATAGTCTAATTCTTTACATAATTAACGCGGCAGAACTCTTTGATGC
This sequence comes from Sedimentisphaerales bacterium, assembly GCA_049643445.1. Classification (GTDB taxonomy): domain Bacteria; phylum Planctomycetota; class Phycisphaerae; order Sedimentisphaerales; family Anaerobacaceae; genus CS2-K091. Next base: position 1,545 of record JBARPZ010000062.1, on the reverse strand, counting down.
AAATTCAGGCTATAGAACTGACGCTCGATTTTTATCAATTCTATTTTTATTCTTTGAAACGCTGGAAAACTGGGTCATCGCGAGATGTATTGGGGTTGTCTATGGCGAGAGGCTCTTGTATAATCAAGTATTAAGTTTAAGCCAATAAACGGGTTATGCTACTACTAATAGGTCGAGAGTAACGGGATAGACAGATACGGCAGTTCGATAATCGTCCACCCACCCGTGTTAGAAGCTTCGTCGTTGTCAGATGCTGTCAAGGCTCCTTCTTTGGTGCTTAAAATAGTCACTCCTAAAGAATTATGGGAAGCATTTGCGTCAGCACTGTTTATGTTTTGGGGCTTACTTTCGGTGCCATTTCCGCTGACGGGAAACATTGTTGACCTTATGGTCATTTGAAGTTGAAGGTTATACTGTCAGTGGCTGCCTAAATCCTCATTTTCGCTTCGCCGCTATTTTCACCAACGTCGAACAGATAGAATATTAAGCCTTTTCCCCCAGTATTCTACGGGTTGGCGATGCCGGGTGAAGGTGTGGCCGCTTTCCAATTGGCTACGTCATTGCCATAATCATTCGGGTCTTTACGCGAAAGCGATTTGCCAAGCCCATCCGCCTCGGTCGGCCAGAGGTCAACGCCGCCGATTTGGCCCTGCCATTGTCTATTGCGTGGGTCGGTGCCACTCCGGAAAAATGTGGTGGGGTAGACCTGGACGGGATGGGCGACGTAAGCTTTGGTGATTTGAGTATCCTGGTCTCACAATGGTTACAAGCTCCGGGCACTCCATCTGCTGATATTGCCCCAGGACCCGGAGACGGCATAGTGAATTTCCTGGATTTGGCTGTTCTTGCCGACCACTGGATGAAAACCGGCTGTCTTGATTAACGATGGTGCGTATAAACTCAGAAAAGCACCACATTATATGTGTTATTTAGGCTCAAGCTTCAGGCCTTCGAGCTTTGAGCCGTCCGGTTTTAGTATCTGGCATTTGAAGTTCCAGCCGCCGCCATGATCACCGACCTTGAGTATAAAGTCGTTAGCACCACGTCGCAGCTTTATATCCTGGATGACCTGCTTACCGTTTAGCCATGCCCTGATGTAGTCATCCGCCTCGACTTTGAGACGGGCGTCCTGCTCGACGGGAGAGTGGATGATTGTTCGCAGATACGCACAGCAATAATCAATATTGCCAAAAGTTTCTTCCAGGTTGATTCTGTTATCACCCTCAAATGCCGGTATGACAATTTGCCACCTGACTCCTTCTGCGTCGGGATTCTTTTCCGGGGCAAAAGGAGTCTCAAAGACCCTCCTGCCGTCATTTACACCTTTGAGCCTGTATGGTCCTGCACCTTTGAAGACTGCGACAAGGCCCTTATATTTTTCCATCTTCTTGATAACATCTCTGGCCTGGTTGCGAATGTTGTCATTCGGGGCTTCGGCGATGATCTTATCCAATGTAACCTTTGCCCTTGCCCCATCCTGCCAGCAGTAGACATTTGCTATCTTCACGCCTGCCATAAATGCTTCGGCCTTCAGGGTCTCGTCAG
>JBARPZ010000061.1:0-4221 GCA_049643445.1 Sedimentisphaerales bacterium | reverse complement strand
GTAATGAGTGTGAAGCATTCATAGCAACAAGCAACGATGATGACGCAAAGAGAGCAGAAGTGGCCGAACTCTGGTCAAAACAATATGACCACGAATTTAAGGCGGAAGATATCAATTGTGACGGCTGCACATCAGGCAGTGACCGTCTTTTCAGCCACTGTAAAGTCTGTGAAATCAGAAAATGCGCAAATGAAAAGGCAGTTGAAAATTGCGCTCACTGCGATGAATATGCCTGTGAAAAGCTCGAAGGACTCTTTAAGATGGTTCCCGATGCCAGGAAAAATTTAGATGCGATAAGAAACAGCCTTTAATTGCCTGACCGCATATCGGTGCAAATCCAATCCTATATGACAAAAATACAAGATTCAAAAAGAAAACGCTTTACTAAACCAGCAAAGTCTAACAGGACCGTAGCGTTAAGAACTTCTGCTGTGGTGGATAAGGGAATTCTTTGCAGACTGCACTATAGACAAATCCGCAAATCTATAAACCTGCCGGTTCTGAGCGAAACATTCGCTACGTTGAAACATCCATCAATTCTTGGTGCTAATTCGGCCAAGAAAGATGCGGACAGATTCAGCTACTGGGCTGCTTGTCCGAAAGAAGTATTTGAATTCCGGGCCGGACAAAAGAACCTATTCACAAAACTGCAAACAGCCCTGGATAAATACAAACTGGAAGAAGATCACGAAACCGCCCTGCCGAAAGGTATTTTCCGCGGGGGATGGGTGGGGTATTTCAGTTACGAACTCGGTCGATATATCGAGAAGCTGCCGGAAACCACTATCGATGACCTCCAGATGCCGCTGATTCGACTGTGTTTCTACGACCGTTTTATCGCATACGACCATCTCGAAGAAACTTTCCGGCTAATCGCCTTACAGACGCCGAACGATACACAAAAACCACAGGAAAAATTAGCTGCTTTGGAGAAATTGCTGGCTGAATCCGAAAAGTTGCACATTCCCTCGCCGCCGCCTGCCGACATCGAAAATATAGACTTCTCACAGATTCGATGCAATATGAGCAGGGAGTATTATCTCGACGAATTCGCAAAGATAAAACGCTATATTTATGACGGCGATGTTTACCAGATAAACTTTTCACAGCGATTTGAGTGCGACTATAACGCCGGCCCGATTGCCCTTTTCCACTGGCAAAACCATTACAATCCCAGCCCCTACGCCGCTTATATCGACACCGGTAACTTCCACATAGTAAGTGCCTCGCCTGAGATGTTTGTCACAATCGAGGACGGCATTATCAGCACCAAGCCGATTAAAGGCACCCGGCCGCGGGTCAATGAAGCCGGACAGGGCGAGAAAATCAACGCAAAAAATTTCGATGAACTGGTCGGAAGCGAAAAAGAGCAGGCCGAGCTTAATATGATAGTCGACCTGGAACGAAATGATATCGCCCGAATCTGCGAAGCCGGAACCAGAAACGTCGTCCAGCCAAGGACAATCGAAAGCTATCCGACCGTTTTCCACGCTGTTGCAACCGTAGCAGGACAACTTCGTAATGACATTACGTTCTGCGATATCCTGAGGGCGATGTTCCCCGGCGGCTCGATCACCGGCGCTCCAAAAATCCGTTCGATGGAGATTATCGACGAGACCGAACCGACAGCCAGGGGTGTGTATACCGGCAGCATCGGATACATCGGCCTCGACGGCAGCGTCAGCTTGAATATTGCCATACGAACGATTATTATCAAAAATCAGAAGGCCTTTGCCCAGACCGGCGGCGGTATTGTCGCTGACTCCGACCCCCAGGCTGAATGGAACGAAACTCTCACAAAAGCAAGAGCACTACTGGCAGGAATCAAAGCAACGCAAGAAGTAGCAAAAATATGAGCGAAACAGAAAAAAAAGCACAAGGCCAAAAACCAAAATCTTCTAAGACGGCGCTATGGTCTTTCATACTTGCAGCTATAAGCTGTGCTATTTTGATTACTGTTTCTATTCTCTTAGCTATTCCGCCCTTACCCCAAAGCTTTAAATGGTTGTATCGTCTCATGCCATTTTTGTCGCTTATTTTTCTAATTACTTACTTGGCTTCGCTGGTTCTTGGTTGCGGTATCTTGGAAATTCGAAAGGGCCAACTAAAAGGTAAGAGGTTAGTAATCGGGACAATGCTAATCAATATAATCATAGCTGCCGGCGTAGTTGGAGTAGCATTGCTAATTGTCCGGCCAATATTCCACCGAATGTCATGTGGAACAAACATGGGAGGACTCGGAGCTGCTTTGAAGATTTATGCTAATGATTTTGACGATAAATATCCTACTCCTGAAAAGTGGTGTGATCTTCTTATTGAGCACGCGGAAGTAACCGAGAAATCCTTTGTTTGTCCAGCAGCAAAGGATGGACGTGGGCACTATGCGATTAATCCCAATTGTGAACCGAATTCACCACCGGATGTAGTGCTTCTGTTTGAGACACAAGGCGGGTGGAACCAATATGGCGGGCCAGATCTATTGACCGGTGAAAGGCATATAGGAAAGGGCTGCTGTATTCTATTTAATGACAGACATGTGCAATTTGTAGAGAAGAAACGGTTTGGGAAGTTAAAGTGGAAGGCAGAGTAAAGCAACAGTGGCGGAAAAGGTTTTTCTAAATGATAAGTTAGTCGATATCGACAAGGCCTGTATATCGGTCAGCGATAGCGGTCTTTTGTACGGGGCTGGTCTTTTCGAGACGATGCGCAGCTATAACGGCGTGTTCTTTTCGCTGAAAGACCATTTGGACCGGCTGTTTTTCAGCGCCTGTGCCCTATCGATAAAACCGCCCCACAGGAAGTTTATCACCGAAGCCATCTACAAAGTCCTCAAGGCAAACAAATTGACCGATGCGCGTTTGCGTCTGACACTTACCGGCGGCCCGATGTCCGAATCGGAAGAGGAACGCCGCTCTACGCTGCTTATCACCGCTACAAAATTGGTGACTTATCCAGCCGAATATTATCAAAACGGCGTCATGGTCGTGCTGTGCCCATTCAGGCAAAATCCCTTTGAGCCGACGTGTGGGCACAAAACGACAAGCTATTTCTCACGTATGATTGCACTAAAATGGGCACACCAGAGAAGAGCTGCTGAGGCATTGTGGTTCACTGTAGATAATCGCCTGGCCGAGGGCTGCATAAGCAATGTGTTCCTGGTTAAAGATTCGGTGCTATATACGCCGCCGATTGAAACGCCGGTACTTGCAGGCGTGGCGAGGAAGACCGTCTGCCAGATTGCCGTGAAAAATTCCATAAAATTGGTTGAAAAAAACCTCTATATAGACGATTGTTTAGCCGCCGACGAGGCCTTTCTGACGAATGTAATTATGCAGATTATGCCGATAAGCAGGATAGAGAAGCACGCAGTAGGCAACGGCAAGGTCGGGGCGATGACTAAAAAGTTGCAAAAGAGCTTCAAAGAACTTATCAAAACCGAATGCAGGCAAAGAAAATGAAGATAAAAGACATTGCAGCAGCTATTGAGGAAATAGCAGCCCTAAAACTGGCGCAGGACTGGGACAATGTAGGTCTGCTCATCGGCGATGCGCAACGCAATGTAAAAAACATTCTGCTGACAATCGATGTAACAGGCGATGTTGTCGCTGAGGCAAAAAGATTAAAAACCGACCTGATTATAAGTTATCATCCCGTGATCTGGGACGGCCTGAAAAATATCACCGCTGATGGAACTGCCAGTGCTGTCTATAATTTGATAAAAGCCGGGATTGCAGTTTTCTCGATACATACCGCTTTGGATGTTGCCATAGGCGGAGTCAACGACGGCCTTGCAGATATTGTTGGTATTCGGGACGCTGAACCTATCGGCGATTACGTCGATAGCCCTGTCGGCGACAATTACAAACTCGTCGTCTTTGTTCCTATCGAATCGGCAGCCAAAATCTCAAACGCCGTCTTCGCCGCAGGCGCAGGGGCGATAGGCAACTACAAAAATTGCAGCTTCGGCGCCGAGGGGACAGGCACGTTTTTGCCCTTGAAAGGCGCAAAGCCGGCTATCGGCAAAAAGGGGAAACCGGAAAAAGTGCCGGAGATAAGATTTGAGACGATTGTGCCTGCAGGGAAACTGGCCGATTGTATCGCAGCGATGAAAAAGGCACATCCTTACGAGACACCCGCCTTCGATGTCTTTAAGCTATACAATAACCAGAGTAAATTCGGCCTTGGCAGAATCGGGAAAGTAGTCCCGCCGGTACGGATAAA
>JBARPZ010000060.1:0-4864 GCA_049643445.1 Sedimentisphaerales bacterium | reverse complement strand
CCGCAATAAAAGGCTTGGTTTTTAGCGCAAGCAGCTCTTCAACCAGTCCCTTAATACAGGGTGATTTTATATACGTATTGTTGGGAGGCTCGCCAACGTGGACCTTGACGGCAGTAAAATCGCCCTGCTTGAAGCAGTGTGAAAACTCCCCTGCCTTAAACAACTTACGGGCCTTTTTGGAAATTACCTTCTCGCCATCATTAACAGCCGCCTTGATGAAATATACATTTGAACTCATAACGGAACCTTAATAATAGTTGTTATTTTCCGACAAAAACAATCAGAGCTATTGTACTATAGTTTTCAACGGCTTCAAGAAAGTATTATCACACGATCATACCCGAATTTTGGCGTTGACACGTTCGATACGGGATTATACCCTTAATAATGCTAATGAGCTTAAGTCTGATTATTCAAGTTCAGCTATGTTTCATTGTTATTTGGAGAAAGGGAATTCACTATGACCGGGAAAATTGGCCGACGAGAGTTTTTAGGAGCAGCTGCGGGCAGTATGATACTCGGCTCCTCTTCATCTGGAAAAGAAACAAACGACACACAGCGAGAGGTGCGATTAGAGTTTCTTCGGCCCAAAGAAATCGAAGAGGCCCAGGCCGAATGTCCGACAATATTTCAGCCACTCGGGACAATTGAATGGCATGGGGTACACAACGTAGTTGGTGTCGACGCGGTGAAGGCATACGCACTGTGTATGCAAGCGGCCAAACGAGGAGGCGGTTTAGTTTCGCCTCCCCTTTATGGCGGTATCGGAGGCCTGAGTGAGCCGCATACGTTTATTATGGAGCCTGAGGATGACGTATTTTCCAGACTTCTTCGACCCTGGATTGAGCAGCTCTGCAAGGAAATGGTGCGTGATGGATTTAAGGCGATCATTATTCTGACGGGTCACTATGGTGCGGCACAACAGATTGTGGTTCGTGAAACTGCGGTTCGTATGAGCCGTGCTCTGGGTATTCCTGTACTTGGTACGCCTGAATATATACTCGCTATAGATGTTGGTTATACCGGCGACCATGCGGCGTGGGGTGAGACTTCGCTTATGATGCATCTTTATCCAGATACGGTGAAATTATCGCTGCTCGGCAAACCCCCGTATCAAGGTGTCGGAGGTCGCGACCCCAAACAATCTTCTGCCAAGGATGGAGCCCTTATCACGGAAACTATCGTCTCGCGACTTGCAATACTTGCGAAGAAAATGCCTACGTGGGACTATAATACACTCGATCGTTTTATTGACGCGGAGGCGACACTTGTCGCCAAGCAGCTCTCGGCTTCAAGGGGCAAGGGCAATCTCTGGGCTGCGTGGCGTAATATCGGTACAGCCATGCGTAATTATGGCAAGCATCTTGCCGAAGGACGCTTTGAGGAAATCAAGTCCTCTGTTGCGAAATTGTAAATGTTTGTTATTGTGGTTCATAAGGGCAATGTTATTGCATGAACAAACACGAAGTTATTGAAAGGGGTAGAATGTTATGTGTGTACGCAGGGTATTTTTGATAACATCAGTTCTTATTTTGCTATGCCTCGTCAATACACTGGAAGCAGAGGCCTACTCAAGTAATCCGTTTGTTATCAAGCTGGCCATTCCGGGGCCCAAGGATTCAGGAGGCGGGGTAATCACTGCGGATATCAACAATGACGGTAAGATGGATTACCTGGTTACTGTGCCGGGTCACCTGGCCGTCTATGACAACAACGGCAAGAAGGTTTGGATTAAGAAGACTGATATCGTGGTAGGTGGTTCAAGCGAAAACCAGGGTATGCCGGGTCATTGCGGTCCCGGCGTGGCGGCTGGTGACGTGGACGGAGACGGGAAATGCGAGGTGGTTTTTCTGACCAGGGACTCCGTCTTTCATATCGTTGATGGGAAAACGGGAGCAGAAAAGGCCAAAGCAAAGCCGCCCCATCCGGAAGGTACCGACTTCTGGGAAGTAGCCATGATTGCGGACTTTCGCGGTACCGGCGGCGATGGGGACATTCTGCTTCAGACCACAAACAATCGCGGCTACCGGATGGGAAAGTTTTTGGCAGCCTATGCGATAGAGGCGATCGTAAAGGGCGGCAAACCATTGTGGCAGAGCGATAAGTTTGTATCCTGCGCCCACAACTCCGCACGGTTAGCTGACATTAATGGTGACGGACACGACGAGGTGCTCGGTGCGACAATTTTCTCTGCCAAGGGGAAGCTGATAACCCGCGCGGTACCCGGGCGTTATCATATGGACAGTATTTTTGTCGCCGATGTAAGACCGGACAAATCCGGTTTAGAGGTCGTTATGTTCGAAGAAGGTGCGAACCACGTGCAGGTGGTCGGTGTGGCAGGGCCTATCTGGCGGAGTCACTTCAAAAAGCAGGAGCCACAGAATGCCGCTGTCGGACGATTTAAGGAAGGCAGCGATGAGATATTCATCTGGTGCCGGTCGCGCTACAACGAACATCAAAAACCGTTTGTTTTCGATTCTGCCGGGGAGAAGGTCTTCGATTACAAGATGGACGACGTTGCTCCGGCCGGGTGGACGGCCAGCGGGGTGGAAATAATTCATACCATCGACTGGACCGGCAAACGATGCCAGTTAGCCTGTGCAACAGAACGACACATGATTGGAGATGTGTGTCTATTCGAGCCATTGACCGGCAAGTTTGTAGCCCACTTGAAGGAAAAGGCGGACCGGCTGTACGTGGCAGATGTAACGGGTGACTGGCGGGAGGAGATAATCGTTTTGAACGGTAACGAACTTCACATATATGCAAACAACAAGCCAAACCCACGCCCCAATAAAAAAAGCTTATGGATAAATCGGAATTATCGCCGCTTAAAACAATGTTACAACTACTATTCACCGTAAAATGGAATCCGTCACAAATGGTTCGATTAATGATAAATCGAAAGTCTATATTTGTTGTAATTGTCGTCATATCTTTCGTACTCCAGATGACAGGCGGCGCGGCAGAGCATTCGAAGATGGAACTGATAGTGGTGACTTCTGATGGAAAAGGATTTGCAGAACGCGACTCGGGATGCAGCTATATTCCTTTCGGTACGAATTATTATGACCCTCACACCGGGTGGGCACCGAATATTTGGCGGCAATTTGATGCCGAAAAGGTGCGCGAGCATTTCCGCCTGATGAGCAAAATCGGTGTTAATTGCGCCCGTGTCTTTCTTACCGCAGCCAGCTTTCAGCCTGATGCTAACACTATTAGTGAGGAGTCTCTTAAAAAACTCGATACCCTTGTCAAAATTGCACGCGAGACGGGTATTCGACTTATACTAACCGGGCCGGACCATTGGGAGGGCAGCCCTTCTTACTGGAGGCCGGACCGTTTCGCAGGCGAGGAAGCTTTGCGGGCACTGGAGCACTTCTGGGAGGTCTTAGGCCAACGCTATCGAGACGAACCGGCCATTTTCGCGTGGGACCTTCTAAACGAGCCACACCTGCCGTGGTTTGTAAAGGGATGGGATGTTCGCTGGAATACCTGGCTTGAAAAGACCTATCGAAACCGGGACTCTTTGAAGATTGCATGGGGAGATGAACTGACGGAAAAAGACCGATGGGGTGAGGTAGCTGTGCCTGAGAACAGGGACGAGGCGGGAAATCAGAGATTACGCGACTGGCAACTCTTTCGTGAATATCTGGCAGACGAATGGGTACGCCGACAGGTCAAAGCTATACGCCGCGCCGACCCAACCCACCTGATTACCGTTGGTTATATACAATGGTCTTATCCGCTGGTTCGTCCGGGCAGTCCAAGTCGTTATTCAGCGTTCAATCCACATCGTCAGAAACACTGGCTTGATTTTATGACTATCCATTTTTATCCAACCATGGGTGCTCCATTCGGCTCCAAAGACAATTGGAAAAAGAATTTGAGCTATCTACAAGCGCTTTTGGCATACTGTCATACCGGGAAGCCGGTGGTCTTAGGCGAATTTGGATGGTATGGCGGCGGTGCCCCACAGAAACATCCATATCTTAGCGAGGCAGAGCAGTCTCGCTGGATAAGCGCAGAAATCGAGGTCTCACGTCCTCTTGCCGATGGATGGCTTTCTTGGCCCTTTGCCGACTCGCCCAGCTCTACTGATGTCAGCCTGTTTGCCGGCCTGTTCAAAGCAGACTTTACTGTCAAGACCTGGGGGCGAAGGTTCAAAGAATTGGCGGCCAATCTGTCGGAACTGAAACAGCCAAGACCCAAGCTGCCCGAATTTGATTTTCCCAAGGCCCTTTCAGCGGGTAACGAAGAGCTTGATCAAATGCACCGGGGATATGTAGAAGCTGTTCAGAAAGTGTCTGGCAGGCCTCACTCGATGAAGCAAATACGCAGGGGCAAAACAACATCACAGTAACTACTTATTATAACTTGGGTGGCATGTTCCAAAAAGGCGGGTCGTCAAACTGGACTGCGACACGGTGCCGGCTTTCATTCAATTCATCGATTCGGAAAACACAACCGGTGCGAGTAATTTCGTGCATATCAGAGCAGTCTCTACCATAACGTGGAACGCTGAAGCGCATCTTTAATTGTTGACCTGTAGACGGGCAGTTCTCATCGGTATCGCAGATAAAGGCCATCCCCCCGCTTGAAATGTCAATCATAACTGCCTGGACAGACGGTTCGCCTGAGCCTTCGGTGAACCAGACAGGCAATTCATATTGCAGTCTTTTTTCCCTTCTCCGCTCTTTAGTTGTCTTCATTATTAATGCCCCTTAACCTGCAACATCCACCCTATTAGATTAAAAATCGGCAGATTTAAGTAGGTGCTTTAGAATGATTATTTAGGGGGATTTAACGTGCTAATTGGCTTGATTTTGTGATAATCCCTTTCCAGTCCCTACCGGTGAGGCTG
>JBARPZ010000059.1:0-1761 GCA_049643445.1 Sedimentisphaerales bacterium | reverse complement strand
CTGCACCCCCGGCGATTTAATTGAGTATATTCCGGATGAAGACGAAAATTAGGTGATTGTAATTTGCCTTTTTTCTTTTTTTGCCTGGATTTACATTGACAAAACCTATAATTTACGTTATCTTTACTACTGAGGTTATAGATATGTCAGAATATCTTGTTCCAATATCAATCGAATATTTAGAAGAGGGTCAATATTTGGCCACCAGTTCCGTTCTGCAAGGCCTGATTGCACAGGGTAGAACTATTGCAGAGACCATTGAAATAGCCAAAGATGTGGCTCGTAAAATCATAGAATCCTGCATCGAACATGGAGACCAGCTTCCAAAAAATCTCTCTGTAGGTCAAAGACCGCACTTCAAATTAGATGTTAAAATTCCTGTCCCCGTTGAAACATGAGTCGCCTTCCTTCGCTTAAACCATCCGAAGTAATACGCAGGCTTCGTAAAGCAGGTTTTGTGTTTGACCGGCACGCCAAAGGCAGCCATGAAATTTGGTACAACCCTAAAACTCACAGACGAACTGTTGTACCTAACCACCCTGGAAGAGACATTCCTAAAGGTACGCTTCGTGCTATTATCGATCAAGCCGGCCTCACAACTAAAGAGTTCGTAAATCTTCTTTAGCGACTTCCTCGACTCGCATACCATCGACTTGCCACTCAATCCGAATACAATCAGGGCTTGCGGCCTTTTTTCTTTTCTTTGCCAGGCTTTTATGCTAAAATCCCGCCAATGGAACCTCAATTATTATCAAGGATGAGATATGAGCCGGCCAAATACAGCAAAATTAGAAAAATCAGACACGGAAAATAGAAAAATCTCTTCGGAATCGGCTGTCTCCATAGTGAATGTGGAAAACGGCACGGCAACTGTGGCGGGCAAAAAATTCCACTTTATCGGCGCCGGAGGTGTCGGGATGAGCGGCCTGGCACAGCTCTTGATAAAAAACTCCGGCCTTGTTACCGGCTCTGACCAGGACCAAACAGCCGTTACCGACAGGCTCTGCGGGATGGGGGCCGATATAAAAATCGGTCATAACGCCGACAATCTCGACCCGGCCACCGATGCGGTAGTCATCTCCGCTGCCATAAACGAAAACAATCCCGAACTGAAACTGGCACGTAAAAGAGGGCTCAAAATCTTTAAATATGCCCGGATGTTAGGCCAACTGTGTAATTGTTATGAGGGAATAGCTATCGCCGGTACCCACGGCAAGAGCACAACAAGCGGCTGGCTCACCTACTGTCTCAAACAGGCGGGCATCGACGCCAATTTCATCATCGGCGCCGATGTAATCCAGCTAAGCGGTTCTTCCGGTGCCGGTGACAGTAAATATTTCGTGGCAGAAGCCTGCGAATACGACCGCAGCTTCCTGAACCTCAAACCCAAAATCGGCTGCATACTAAACATCGAGCAGGACCATCTAGATTACTACAAAGACGAAGAAGAAATAGTCGATGCCTTTTGCGATTTCGCCCTCGGCGTCAAACCGAACGGCGTGCTGATTGCCAACGGCACAGATTCGAACGTGGCAAAAGTCATAAGCATGCTGCCGCCGGATTTCCCCCGTGACACCTTCGGCCTTGATAAAAACTGCAATTTCTACGCCGACAATATTGAGCTAAATGAAGGTTTCTATACCTTTGATGTTTACCACAATGGCAAATTGTTAGGGCCCGCTCGAAACTCTCTGCCCGGCACCCACAACATCCTAAACGCCCTTGCGGTAGTGGCTGTAACGATAAATATCGGACTGGACG
>JBARPZ010000058.1:0-5314 GCA_049643445.1 Sedimentisphaerales bacterium | reverse complement strand
AAAAAATGAAGAAAATTACAGTCTTTTTCACAATTACAATTGCTTGTATGTTGTTTCAACCGATTATTTGTGCAGCGCGAACCCTACCTATTCTCGAGAAGATCGGCGTGAGGCGCGGAATCTGTGTAGTGCTGGGTGATACAAATTGTGAACTCACTTTTACAACCGCACGGCAGAGTGAATTGCTGATATATGTTCAGTTGCCGCGAGCAAAGGATGTGGAGTCAGCACGCAGGCAAGCTGATGCAGCGGGACTTTACGGGACACGCGTCTTTGTGGAGAGAGGTGATTTGACAAGGCTGCATCTCGCCGACAATACCGCCGACGCTCTTGTCGCTGTAGGCGGTGCAGTCGGGATTTCCGAGGCCGAGGCGCTGCGAGTAGTGCGTCCCCAGGGGAAAGTGTTATTGGGAGGAAAAGTCCTGACCAAACCGTTTCCCAAGGGGATAGACGACTGGAGCCATCCATATCACGGGCCGGACAACAATCCTCAATCGCAAGATCAAATTGCTCGTGCACCTTACCTGACACAGTTTCTTGCTGAGCCTCGCTATGCACCAGTACCTCAGGTGGCTGTCGCCTCGGCGGGTCGTGTATTCAAGGCATTCGGGCATGTGGCGTTCAAAAAGCGAGAAGAGCCTTTACTCAATAAGCTCGTGGCCTTTAACGGTTACAACGGCACATTACTCTGGGAGCGAGACCTGACTGAAGGTGTCATGATTCACCGTAATACAATTATAGCAACGCCCACCACACTTTACCTCGGCGACGATAAATCCTGCAAACTTATCGACGCCGCAACCGGCCAACTGAAAGGCGAGATAACTCCCGATGTAAGTGTTGCCGGTGGTACTTTCTGGAAATGGATGGCATTGGAGGATGGCGTACTCTACACACTCATTGGCGATCAGGAGCAAAGAGACCCCACAAAGCGGTGGGCCCGGGACAAACACGGTTGGCCCTGGAATCCAATATCGAAAGGATTTAATCAACCCGAGCATCCGTGGGGATTCGGTCGAAATATACTGGCCATCGACCCGAAAACAAAAATGGTCCTGTGGAGTCATCGAGAAGATAAGCCAATTGACAGCCGGGCTATGTGTATGAAGAACGGGCGAATCTATATCTTTCGATTTGGCTCATACCTTGCCTGCCTTGATGCAAAAACCGGTAATGCAGTCTGGCGGAAGACGCCGGACAATGCGCCCAAACTGTTCGAGTCACTCGGGACATACCTGAATCGACAGGATTGGCGCACCAACTGGCGAACTACAGGCTATCTCCAGTGCAGTGACAAGGCTTTGTATTTTGCCGGCCCGCAGATTGGCAAACTGCTCGCTGTCTCTGCCGAAGACGGCAATATCCTCTGGGAAAACGCTTACAGTAACTTTCAGTTGGTCCTGCGGGATGACGGGCTCTATGGTATTAGCGGACAGATTGACAAACATCCAAGCAAGAAGTTTGACCCTCTTACAGGCAGGGTATCGGCGGAGATTAATAAAAGTCGCCGTGCCTGTACTCGGCCGACCGGCTCTGCCGACGCCATCTTTTTCCGTGCTCAAGGAGGTTCGGTGCGTTTAGATGTGGCCAGCAACCGGCCACAGTGGATTTCACCGATGCGACCGCCCTGTCACGACGGCGTGACCATAGCTAACGGTCTGCTATACTGGTGGCCATCTGTGTGCGACTGCCAGCTCACGCTTTATGGTATCACTTGCCTGGGACCGGCAGGTAACTTCGACTTTAGCCCACAAGCCACCGAGACTCAACGTCTGGAAAAGCACGCCGGGGATTTGAAAAAGGTCGCGAGTCTTAGTGAATCATCGGCTGATTGGCCAACATTTCGGGCAGACAACGTTGGCAGTGCAACAACAGACGCAATTGTCCCCAGTAAAAGCAAGTTGCTCTGGCAGTATACACCAAAGACAGCCACCCGGCCGACGGCCCCGGTTGCTGCCGGTGGTCTCGTTTTTATCAGCGGCGCTGACGGTATCGTTCGGGCAGTGGATTCGTCAACCGGCGTACAGCGGTGGCAGGCCTATACTGGCGGCGCAGTCCGCTTGCCACCAACCATCTCGGAAGGCCGGGCTTTAGTAGGTTCCGGTGACGGGTGGGTCTACGCCTTAGAAGCACGTACGGGCCGACTACTCTGGCGGTTTCGTGCCGCCCCGGCCGAACGCAAGATACCTGTTTACGGCTCTCTGCTATCCACCTGGCCGGCTGCAAGCGGTGTTCTTGTGGAAAACGGGATTGCATATGTGGCTGCCGGTATTGCAAATTACGACGGTACTTATGTCTATGCGCTCGATGCCGCGACCGGCGAAATCAAATGGCAAAACAACACGTCAGGTCATCTCGACAGGCAGGCCCGAACTGGCGTGAGCGTGCAGGGCCACCAAATGCTTCACGATGGCAAACTCTATCTCGCCAGCGGCACTTCGATCTCACCGGCCGTCTATAATCTCACAAACGGGAAGTGCCTTAACGACCCGGGACCACTGGCCAACTGCGTATCACAGAGCCCGCGTGGGTGGGAACTTTCTCTGCTTGGAGAGCAAGTTGTGGCTTGTGGTAAGCCCTTCTATGCGTATGACGTCTTCGACAACACCGTCTTCAACAAAGTCTTTCTTGCATCGAATGGTGAACATGACATCATCTGGGTAAGTAACCAGTACAACAGGAAGATTTTGTGCTTTGCAGGCATTAACAGAAAGTTATTAAGTCAAAAGATGGCAAATCCAGGAAATCGATTCAACGTCGACTGGAATAAAATCGGTATCAAGGACAAACCATTATGGAGCACTGAACGCAAGGAAAGCGTTGCTATCGCGGTATGCAAAAACGCAATAGTGATTGCCAATAAATCAGAAATCGTTGCGTTGAGTCTCAAAGACGGTGGTATTATCTGGTCGCAGCCGATACCATCGTCACCGGTTCCCTGGGGCCTGGCCGTGGACCGTAACGGCAATGTGGTGGTAAGTCTTGAGAACGGGCAGATTCTGTGCTTTGGCAGCAGGAGACAAGCATGAGAAAAACGGAAAAATAGCTATCAGTTACTGTTGTCATACTACTCGCATTGCTCGTCGTCGGTTGTGGCAAAGACAAAGTGCTTGTGGTTCTGTGCGGCAGCTCATTTCCTAATCCTATGGGTGAGCCTGACGCCTGCGCTATCGGTAGAACATCCAACCAAATACTTGCCAGGAACAACATCGCCACCGAGGACATCGAAAAGAACCTGGCATTTTCATCGCTGACGGTTAATGAATTGGGGATGCAGATTCAGGCAAAATCGCTCGATGCAGTCATTTTCTGGGACGCTATTGCCCAATATTACAGTGAATATGGCGATGAGGTACCTATTGCTCCTGAGAAAAACGTGGTTTCCACCATAGACATAGGTGTACTCAAGTTCACCAAGCATAGAGAACTGACTGAAAAGTTTGTGGATTTTATTAGCTCCGAGCAGGACCAAAATGTTTTCAAAAAACATAACCACCGTACTGAAGCCCCAGAATAAATTTGAATCTACCTACAACTACACTACAAGTTCCAATTCGAGGCAGTATCCGTAAGTATTTTTATTGTAAATAGTAAAGTCACTGGTTATATTGTTTGCGACAGAGGCCAATGTTGGTTCCGTCAGGAATATTATGGAGTTCAGTTATGATAGGCCAGTTGTCTAATCCGTGGTGGATTTTTGTCCTTTTGGGTATCTGTGCAGGCACTCTGAGTGGATTGTTAGGATTAGGTAGCGGGATTATACTTGTCCCTGTGCTTGTGTTGCTTTGTGGTTTTGAGCAGAAAAGTGCCCAGGGGATGGCTTTAGCGGTAATGGTTCCTATGGCACTGGTTGGGGCGCTTCGGTACTGGAAGAATCCCGAGATTGATATGAATGCGGCAGTTATCGGATTGATTATATTAGGCGCTCTGGCTGGTGCATTGGCGGGGACGGAATTGGTCGACAGGCTGCCGGGGCATATACTACAGAAGGTATTCGCGGTTGTCCTGCTAATAGTGGCTGTGAAAATGTTTGTTACTTCGTTGAAGTCGGAACAAGGTGGTCTTGATGGTAATTTGACGAACCTGAGAATGGTAAATTCAACTCAGAACGGAGACGTAAACAATGACACAACAAAACAGTAATGGTACTTTACGTATTTTCAGTGCCATGGCGTGTGCGGCACCTCCATATCGCCAGCCATCTATGACATCGCCGATGGGAAATGCCTTAACGCCCCCCCGGGACCTCTGGCCAACTGCATATCACAGAGCCCTCGAGGGTGGGAACTTTCTCTGCTTGGAGACCAAGTTGCAGCACGGTAGTCAGGAGAAGTAAAAGGCGCTTATGGTTCCTTTGGACAATATACATCTATCACGGCGATTGTGTATCATTGCTTTGACATTGCTTTTTAGTGGGGGATGCTGCTTCATTAGTAAACCCTCGGCGTCACTTTCGGACGAGAAATATACCAGGCAAAGTGCTCTTGGTATGATAAAAGCCAGTCGTGGGGTGCTGGAACCAGTTTATGCCCCTTTGGCTGAGCAAATTGTGGCAGATTTTGACCTGGACAAAAAAACCGGTATCGGGATTGACCTGGGAAGCGGACCCGGCACACTCATTATCGAATTATGCAAACGTACAAAACTTCATTGGATTAATGTCGATATCAATCCGCATTTCTTTGCGTACTTCTTCAGGAGTGCAGAACAATACGGCTTTGGTCACCGAATAAGTGCAGTGTTCACAGACGCTCACTCTCTTGCCTTTCGTGATAATTATGCAGATATAATTATATCCAGGGGTTCTTTTCATTTTTGGAAAGACAAGGTTAAAGCATTCGGTGAAATCTATCGCGTACTCAAACCTGGGGCTACGGCTTACATAGGACGTGGATTTCCAGAAAACCTGCCAGTTGGAATAGCAAAAAAGATACGGGCGCAACAAGGTAAAAAGATGAATTACGACGTTGAAAAAACGGCGAATGAACTGCGTCAGATTATGATTGACTTGGGCATCAAAAAGTATTATATTCATAAGCTGAGACCTGCCGGCAGTGAAGGAGTCAACTATGGGATTTGGGTTGAATTTCATAAGCCGGAAGGTAAAGTTAAAGAAAGCCAATAGGAGAATATATCAAATGCGAGAGAGTGACAAGCCGAGAATCGGTTTTACTCTGATAGAGTTATTGGTAGCCATCGCTATTATCAGCTTATTGATGGCGATATTGATGCCTGCGCTGCACATGGCCAGATTTCGAGCTTATGAGACAACTTGTGCCAGCAACCTTCGGCAGGTAAACCTTGCTTTGATAAT
>JBARPZ010000057.1:0-3665 GCA_049643445.1 Sedimentisphaerales bacterium | reverse complement strand
TCGCCTTCCTTGCTTTTCCATTTTCTGTTCACCGCCAGCCCGAATTCAACTACTGCGGTCTGGCTCGGCAGATACGACAATTGCGGGTCGCGAGTGAGATTGCCCATCAGTAAAACTTTATTAAAATTACTCATTTCAAAATCCCTTTCCTTGCAACTATAAACCGATGCGGCTAATCAATCCGGAGTGTCTTTTTCCTTAGTATCTATTTCTGTTTCCGTCGGCGGTGGTTCAATCTCATCGGCCGGCTCATGTTAATCCGTCGGCGGTGGTTCAATCACATCCACGGCCGGGAACTCAGCCGGCTTTTCCGGTTCGCTCACATCCGCTACGGCGGGCTCAATTGATTGTTCCGGCTCGCCGGCTTCCTCTGCCTTTTGCGGAGTACTTACTTTCTCCACCGCGTCCAGGTCAGCTTTTTGTTCTTGCTCTTCCGCCGGCGCAGCGGGAATATCCTCTTGGGTTTCTGTTTCGCGTTCTTTCTGCAGGGACTTGGTTTCGCCGGTTTTACCCTCTGCTTTCGCAGGGGCAGACTCATCCCCGACTTTGCGGGCTTTGGACTCCGACTCGGCGGTGCTCTCTTCAAGGGCCTCCTTCTCTCTGGTCTCGGCGCTCAGAATCAAGACTCGCATAATTTGCTCCGAGAGCTGCACATCCTTTTCAATGCTTTGGACCCTCTCGCCATCAGCTCTGAAAAAACAAAGGACATAAGCGCCTCTGGTTTTGTGGTCAATATCGTAAGCGAGTTTTCGCTCAGCCCAGTTTCTTATCGAGACAATCTCGGCATCAGATCTTTTCATAATAGTAGTGATGGTCTTCACAACCGCATCCCAATCCGATGCCTGAGTTGAATCAAGAAGAAACATTGCTTCGTAAAGTTTTTTGACGGCGGTTTCCAATCCAAATACCTCCCGTTAAGATTAAATTATCATTTAGTTTTTTTTATCCACTGTTAAACTTATTCATAGTCGCTTCAATGCCGTTTTCCATCCATGAAAGAACGGCCTGTCTGGCCCTCTGGATCGCTTCATCCAGGAGTGAACAATCCTGCTTTGCGGGCTTATCGAGGACAAAACCTACGGCGTCCTGTTTTTGGCTTTGTCCGATTCCGATTCTCAAACGGCCGAAAGTATCTGTACCGAGCTTTTGTATAACATCAGCCAGGCCGTTATGGCCACCGGCCGAACCGCCTGGTCTAATCCGGATCTTTCCCGGTGGCAGTGCCATATCATCAGTTACAACAAGCAAATCGGTCAAATCAAGCTTGTAAAAACCTACTGCTGTTGCAACAGGGTGACCGCTTCGGTTCATATATCGCCAGGGCTTTAACAATATCAACTTTTTATCAGAAAATTCGCCAATTCCGAAACGAGCGCCGAACTTTCTTTTTCTTATATCTATGTTTAACTGTTCTGCCAGCAAATCAATAACTTTAAAACCAATGTTGTGCCGGGTATTTACATATTCGTCGCCGGGATTTCCCAGGCCGACTACTATCTTAATGGCCTCGGCCATATCATCAAATTCTCTTTTCGGTATCCGCCATAATCGTTTTAAGAGTCCGGCCAGGGCGGAGTTCCATGCTTGAAGCCGGCAATTCACTCTTTTGCCTTTTCTTCGGGAGCCTGCCCTTCTGCTTCCTTTACCTCGGAAATAACTTCAGGAGCAGCCGCTGCTGCTTCTTCTTCGAGTTCTTCGGCTGCTTTTGCGGCCGCGACCAGACTACAGGTAATAAGCAGTATATCGGGCGAGCTTGACAGCTTTGCGCCTTCCGGCAGCTCGACATCTTTTGCGTGCAGTGTGTCACCAACATCCATATCGGTTACGGTTACAACGATGCTTTCGGGAATGTTGACTGCCTGACACTCGATTTCCAGATGGTCTGTATGCTCAGTAATAACTCCTCCTTCATGTGTGCCTTTTGCCGTTCCTTTAAGCTCGATTGGGACCGTTATTTTGATGGTCTCGGTTATGTCTACTCTTACCAGGTCGGCATGGATGATATTTCTTCCGAGATAATCATATTGGATGTCTTTGACAAGGACCTTTTGTATTTTTTTGCCGATCTGCACATCCATCAGCCGATGTCCGTGATGGAGGCCTTCGGTCAGATTATGGGCATCCAATGAAATTGCCTCCGGCTCCTTTTTATGCCCGTAGACAATGGCCGGTATCTTTCCCTGCTTACGCTCTTTTGCGGCGGCCTTTGAGCCGGTGTTTTCTCGAATTGTCGCGGTCAGTTGCAAAGTTTTTGCCATAATCTCCTCTTATAATTGTCAATGGTCAGTAAACAGGTTGCTGACCGATTCGTTTCTGTGAATTCTCTTTATTGCTTCGCCTAACATAGACGAGACAGTCAGGACTTTGATATCTCCACAGTCCCGTGCTTCCTGAGTCAGTGGTATCGTGTCTGTAACTACAATTTCATCAATCGGGGCATCCTTTAGCCTTTCCAATGCCTGGCCGGCGAAGACGCCGTGCGTGGCACCGATATATATTTTTTCAGCTCCCCGGTCTTTCACCAGCTTTGCGGCACTGCAAATGGTCCCTGCGGTGGCGATAATGTCATCGCACATTACAATATTTCTTCCTTTAACGTCACCGATGATTTCCTGCGCGATTGCCTCACTGCCGCTGACTCTTTTTTTGTGTACAATGGCGAGCTCTCCACCTAATCGGTCTGCGTATCTGGAGGCAATCTTCATATTACCGACGTCCGGTGAGACTATCGTTAGATTACCGATTTTTTTGTCCCTGAAATACTTGCTCAATACCAGCTCCCCGGCCAGATGGTCGACCGGTATATCGAAAAAACCCTGCACCTGTGCTGCGTGCAGGTCAATCGCCAGGACCCTGTCGGCTCCGGCGGTGGTAATAAGATTTGCCACGAGCTTTGCGGTGATTGGGACCCTTCCTTCATCTTTTCTGTCCTGCCTGGCATATCCAAAGTAAGGGACAACCGCAGTGATGCGTTTGGCGGAAGCTCTTCGCAAACAGTCTAAATAAATTAGAAGCTCTACGAGATGCTCATCAACAGGCCTGCACGTTGATTGCATAACGAAGCAATCCCTGCCTCGAACATCGTCCTCCACCCTGATGACCTTCTCACCGTCTGCGAACCGCTCAACCTTTGCTCCCCCGAGCGGGATCTCTAAATACTTGCAGACGGCCCTTGTCAAGTCTGCATTACCGCTGCCGGAGAATATCTTCAGATTGTCATTTAGAAACATCCTGGGTTTTCCCTTTTAGTCCTTCTTTTCTGATTTATCTATAGATTCCTGCGAGACTATTTTTCCAGCGCTTATCCGGGAGCCTGCCTTTAACTTGAGCGGCGCAATCAGGACGACCCCTGAACCGATATAACAGTCATCGCCAATATTTGTTCGGTTGACGTTTTCGCCGTCGAAATTTGCTGTTATCAAGCCTGCACCTATATTGACATTTTTTCCCACAGCCGCGTCACCGATATAGATGTTGTGTCTTGCTCGAACGCCATCGGCAAAAGTGGAGTTTTTAACTTCCGTGAACACTCCTAATACAACATCGTCTCCCATGACCGTTCCGTGCCTGAGATAAGCAAATGGCCCGATACGACAACCCTTTCCGATTTTAACATCACCGTGAATATATGTAAACGGCTCAATTACGGTGTCCTGTCCAATTTC
>JBARPZ010000056.1:0-5685 GCA_049643445.1 Sedimentisphaerales bacterium | reverse complement strand
CAGATTTCATGGTTGCAGGACGAGGCTTAAAAACTTTCCTTGGCGTTGCGACAATGATAGGGACCGAATTAGGTCTTGTTACAGTGATGTATTCTTCGCAAAAGGGCTTCACCGGACTATTTGCGGCGTTTCATATAGCATTTGCCTCTGCTATTGTGTCCCTAGTTGTCGGTCTGACAGGATTTATTGTCGTGCCTCTGCGAAGAATGAAGGTGATGACCATCCCGGAATATTACGAGAAGCGCTTCGGTCACGGGGTGCGGATATTGGGAGGAACCATCTTAACCTTTTCCGGCATTCTCAATATGGGAATGTTCCTTAAAGCCGGCTCGATTTTCGTGATGGGCATTACAGGGATGACGTCGGAATATGAACTCAAGATAATAATGAGCGTTCTGCTGGGAATGGTACTATTATACACCACTTTAGGCGGGATGGTTTCGGTTGTAGTCCTCGATTACATCCAGTTTGTGGTATTGTCGTTCAGCCTTTTGGTAGCCAGTGTTTTTGCCATCCGACATCTTGGCTGGGGTAACATTGTCGATACGGTATCACAAATAAAAGGAGAAGCCGGTTTTAATCCGTTCGACGCTAAAGGATTCGGAACATCTTACGTGATATGGATGTTCTTTTTGGGGCTGGTCAACTGTGCGATTTGGCAGACGGCCGTGATACGCGCGTGCTCGGCCGAAAGTGTCAAAACAGTCAAGAGGCTCTATACCTTTGCTTCTGTCGGGTGGCTGATTCGGTTTTTGTTACCGTGCTTTTTTGGGATATCTGCTTTTGTATTCATAGCACAGCATCCAACACTCAAGAATGTATTTTTGCCGGAAGGTTCTGTTGCCGAATCCCAGGTGACGTTAATGGCGATGCCTGTCTTCCTGAGCCAGATTCTCCCAGCCGGGCTTATCGGTATTGTTTCGGCAGGTATGTTGGCTGCGTTTATGTCCACACATGACAGTTACCTGTTATGCTGGAGTTCGGTTCTGACACAAGATGTAGTGGCCCCCTGGTTCAAAAACGGATTGTCATCAAAAGTACGTTTGCTGCTGACACGAATTTTTATTGTAGCTATCGGTATCTTTATCCTGGTTTGGGGACTGTGGTATGATTTAGGACAGGATTTGTGGGATTATATGGCGATTTCGGGAGCAATCTATTTCTCCGGAGCCATCGCATTGTTGGGCTTTGGTATATACTGGAAACGTGCGAGTAAAGTGGGTGCATATAGTGCTCTGGTTTGTGGTTTTTTAGCGTTGATCGGGCTGGCCCCGGTCCAAAAGGTGTTGGGCTTTGTGCTCAATCCGATCAAACTCCATTATGGAATTACCAAAGAAATACCTGTAGCCGAGCTGACGGAAAAGATGGTCCTGGTCAAGGAGGTTCTTCAGGGCGATCAGATGGCCTTGATTTACGATAACATCGGCAGCGAGATCATCGGCCTAATTACTATTGGACTGGCCCTGACAACCATGATAGCTGGTTCTTTAGTGTTCCCTGACCGCAGTAAACCATCGGCTCAGAAGGAGTAATAAAATATGGATTTTTGGATTAAATTCTGGTCATTCTTTTTCTTTGCGAGCATTGGTATTTTTGCAGTTCTCGCAGTGGTTGTCACAATCGGCGGTTTTTATAATATTCGGTCGCTGTTTAAGAGTCTTACAAACCGAGTTGACCAGCATGATGACCAGTCGTGAAAGATTGATGGCGACTTTGTGCGGTGAAGCGGTCGACCGGCCTGCAGTCAATTTCTATGAAATAGGAGGATTCCAGATTGACCCGTCCAATCCGGAAGAGTTCAACGTCTATAACGACCCTTCCTGGCAGCCTTTACTTCAACTGGCCGAGGAGCAAACCGACCTGATTCGTATGCGCAGCCCCGTCAGGCCGCGCTCCCACAAGGTCGAGACGTCACTTGACAAGGCCGGCTCTGCCAATTACCGAGATGAATTCTTCAAAAGAGAAAATTATATGGAGGATGGATGCCGATTCAAACGCGTGACTCTGAAGATTGGTAATAAAACTATGACGTCTCTGACGCGTCGCAGCCCGGAGATTGACACTGTATGGATCGTAGAGCACCTACTCAGGAATATAGATGATTTGAAAGCTTATCTGGAGCTGCCTGACGAAGTATTTGCTGAACAGATCAATGTTGCTGACTTGGTCGAAGAGGACAAGAAGCTCGGGGACCGAGGCATCGTGATGGTAGATACGGAAGACCCAATTTGCAGCGCAGCGTCTCTTTTCAGTATGGAAGACTTTACTGTCGTTGCTTTGACCGAACAGAAGCTGTTCCATCGTCTGCTTGAGAAGCTTTCCCGCCATATATACAGAAGGACCGAGGAAACAGCAAAGGGATTTCCCGGTCATCTTTGGCGTATATATGGGCCGGAATACGCAACTGAACCCTACCTTCCGCCGCATCTTTTCAAAGAATATGTAGTACGTTATACAGGGCCGATGGTAGAGACAATTCAAAAGCACAGCGGTTTTGCCCGAATTCATTGTCACGGAAGGACTCGTGCCGTTCTTGATTATATTGTGGAGATGGGAGCGGCCGCCATTGACCCTATTGAGCCACCACCGCACGGGGACGTGGAGCTTGAGTACGTACGCGAGAAGTACGGCAGGGAGCTGGTTCTTTTTGGGAACCTGGAAATCTCAGATATTGAAATGTGTGATCCTGAAAAAATCAAGGCAATTGTGCAGCGATCACTTGAGGACGGCACAAAAGGCAATGGCAGGGGTTTTGTTTTGATGCCTTCGTCGAGTCCTTACGGAAGAGATATTTCGCAGGTCACTTTGCAAAACTATAGAACAATGGTAGAATTGTCAAAGAGCTTTAAACTGTAGGAGGATTTACTGTGCAGGTATCTAATCTTATTCCAAATAACAAAATCGCTTTATTGACAATATTATTCATTATTCTCAGCGGATACTGCAATGCTATAGACTATCCTGCTGCGGATAAACCGGGCGTTGCGGAGACTTTGGATTACGACGATTCGATCATTCTTAAAAATAATATTCTGTTGTTAAAGCTAAGTGTGAAAAACGGAAATCTACGATTACTGTTTTTTGGCTACAAAGACCTGGTGAATTCAACGAGCACCAGTGAACTGTTTGAAGTGGAACTGGCCGGCGATAAAACGATAAAATGTTCAGAGATGAAGATCGTTGGTAAAATCGCAAAAACAACCGTCACAGCAAATCCTAATGCACGAAAGCTTGCGGAGCGATTTTCGGGGGTCCAACTACAAGCAACTCTGATCAGTGCCGACGGAAGACTACAGGCCGATTGGAAAATGGTACTGCGTGACGAATCCAATTACGTAAGGCAGATCGCTGAGGTAAAACCCATAAATGATTCCATAACAGTCGAATCTATCACGTTCAACAGGCTTGGCGTTAATGATGCCCATACAGAGGGGACCGTAAGTGGTTCGCCGGTAATTAGCAAAACAATGTTCTTTGCATATGAACATCCGAATTCAAATAATTATGCATTCGATCCAGCCGCACCAGTCAATTACGCATTAAACCGCACTGTTAGTGCAAGCGGCGTATTTCAGAACCTAAGGCCCGAGCTTGCGGTGGACGGCAATTATAACGTATCACAGCACTGGGGCTGTCAGGATACGCCGGTATGGCTGATGGTTGACCTTGAGAGCCATCGCACGATAGAAGATGTTCGGCTGGTAACATATTATAATAACAAACGCTACTACGGCTATACGATCGAACTGTCCGACGATGGCGAGAAATGGGAAAAAATCGTTGACGCTTCGGACAATAAGACACCGGCGACAGCGAAAGGGTATCTGCATAAAGCGAACGGCGTTAAAGCACGCCACATAAAAGTCACCATTACCAACAACTCCGAGGGCGCTTTCTATGGTGGGCATATTGTCGAGGTTGAAGTGCTTGGCAAATCTGATGTCATGACTGAGATCAAAGGTAAGCAGATCGTATGCGAACTTGATCGAAGCACGGAACTTGCAAAAGGCAATTCTCTTATCCAGTCTGCCGTGTTGGGCGTAGTGCCGAAAGATCAGCTTCGCAGGGGTTTTCTCTATTACATAGAACGCGAAAGAGTGAGTCCATATAAGCCGTTTTTGCATTACAACAGTTGGTATGACATTGCGTATCCCTCTCGCGACAAGATGAACGCTAAAGAATGCGTTGATGTGATTAATGGCTTTGGTAAAGAACTGGTAACAAAACGCAATGTGCCAATTGACAGTTTTGTTTTTGACGACGGCTGGGACGACCCGAAGACACTCTGGCGGATACTTAAAGAGAATTTCCCGGATGGATGGGTGCCATTACATGATGCCTCGAAAATCTTCAACAGCAAATTAGGCGTGTGGCTGTCACCCTGGGGTGGATATGGCCGGACAAAACAGGAGCGTATTGACTACGGTAAGACACAGGGCTTTGAGACCGGCAAAGCAGGTTTCTCACTTGCCGGCGAAAACTATTTTAAGAGATTTCGCCAAAGCTGTCTGGACTTCGTAAACGACTACGATGTAAACTTTTTCAAATTCGACGGCACGGATGCTTCACTGCTTAATGAAACAGAAGCGTTATTCAAACTTACCGGCGAACTTTATGACACAGACAAAGTCGACTTCATCAGCCTGACCGTAGGCACATGGGCATCGCCTTTCTGGCTGCTGCACAGCGATTCCATCTGGCGAGGCGGTCATGACATGAGCTTTGCCGGCAAAGGGAGCAAAAGACAGCAATGGATAACATATCGTGATGCGGATACCTACGAAAAAGTCGTCTGCAAAGGTCCCCTCTATCCGCTTAACTCCTTTATGAATCAGGGCATAGCCCACGCGAAATGGGGTACGGCCGTGCTATCGGCCAATGCGGAAGAATTTGCTCAGGAGGTTTACAGCTTCTTCGGGATTGGGACAAATCTGCAGGAATTGTATATCTCACATGATCTTATGACAGATGAAATGTGGGATATCCTGGCAGAAGGCGCCAAATGGTCGCGTGCAAACTCGCATATTCTCGTTGACAGTCACTGGATCGGCGGCGACCCCGTCAAACTCGAAGTGTACGGATGTGCTTCATGGCAGGATGACCAAGGGGTGATTATGCTGCGAAACCCGGATGATAAGCCGCGGGAGATAGGCATCGATATAGCAGGGGCTTTTCATCTGCCATATGGAGCAGCGAAAAGCTACTCTCTCAAGAGCCCATGGAAGGCCGATGCATCCAAACCAGCGATAACACTAATGAGCGGCAAGAAGCATACCTTCAAGCTGCAACCATTTGAAGTTATTGTACTTGAGGGTAAAGGATTGTAATGGCTTTTATCGACATCTCAATGACCAGCAGGTAGAATCGCAATACCGCAAAACTATCTATGCGCACTAAAGTATTGTTTATAATATCCCACATCAACAAGCCCGCTTCCGTCTGACCGCTGAGATGCGGTTACATCACTAATCACTTCTTAGTGTTCTATCTTCGCCGATTACGAAAAAGTCTTTAGCCAGCGGATACTGCTCTATTATCTCAAAAAACACTCACATTATGTTGGTTTTTGGGCTACATAACCATTATACTGTTGACGTATGAGAAACACTGTTTTTGAGTATCTTACAAGCCATTTAGCGAGTTGAAAATGAAAATAAGTGCAAGTTACTGGATGTTCGAAGGCGG
>JBARPZ010000055.1:0-2571 GCA_049643445.1 Sedimentisphaerales bacterium | reverse complement strand
CAAGAGGCACTGGCAGAAGAGCCAGAACAAGAAACGGTTATCATAAACGATGACCCCGAACTAATGGAGGATATCAATGAAATTATCTATGATGTCACAGGTGAAGGATATGTCACTGAGGAGTATCTTAATCTATTCAGCGAAATTCCTGGAGAAGAAGCTGCAAGATGGGACAATGCAGATTGGCCAGGGAATCAAGAATGAAACCCCGTATGGACTAAGGGTAGATGTCAACATTGAGCAGATAAAAGAGGATAAGCCACTTATCTATACATATGCCTATATGTTGAACACTCTGAAATTCAAGGAGTGGTTAGAAGGGGTGGCTTATCTGTGTGAAGGACCACTTGCATTCACAGCCCGAGGCATCCAGGTAATGATTTCTGGCGGCGCCGAGAAGTGGGACAAGAGCGCTTTCACTATCGAAAACGAAGCTGGTGACAGGATATTGCTCGACCTGCTCCACGAAGAAATCAAGTTCGTTGTCCATAGGGATCTTTTCGCAGGAGAAGAATGGGAAGTACTGATCGAGGACAGCGAAACTGAACCGGTGCAAGTTCTACGGGCGGACTTGGAACCAGAAGACGATGACGTTCCCTTCTAAGTAACAGCCGAGAGAGCGGCTCAAACCATTTAATTGATTGATTTATTTTTAGAGTTTGGACGGATCCACCAACATTTCACCCCTTTTTATTAACTTTCTTAATTTTTGGAGGTAACAAAATGATAGACACAATCGTAAGTTTGACCAATGTTAGAGTAGCAGGAGACCCCACGTTCTTTCCCGGAGCAGACCCAGGCAAACATCGTTGTCTCGTGACAGTTATCAAGAATCGCGGGAAAAACAAGGCCGGACAGGAAATGACGGATGAGTTCACACTCGTATTCTGGGCGAAGTATGCTCAGACCGCCGCCATGTACCTGGACAAGGGACGCGCCATTGACGTAACAGGCGTGCTGAGGTCCCATACGATCGATACCGGTCGGATTAAGCCCAATGGGAAAAAGGAACTGAATCGGACGACCAACATTCACGTGAAATCCTTTGAGTTTGGTGCTGATTCCAAGAAAGAGCTCGTCAAGAGAGTGGGCCAGAACATCGCCAAAGCCATCCAGGAAGGGTTGCTTCCTCCGAATTGTACAATTACGCCCGATTACCTGATCGCAGTTTCCAGGGCCGCGTCGTATGATTACAATCCGCAGTTGGCCGCACAGACTGGACGTTACGGTAACGCAAGGGTCTTTATCAAGGGTCAGGGTTTTCTTGGTAATGGCGCAGTTGCACAGCCGGCGATAGTTGCTGACGATGAACTCGCCAGAATGGAAGCCCAAGTCGCTCAGATGAAGGCTGCCAAGGCCGCAGGCGCCGAAATTAATCCGTTTGGCGCGTAACATGTAGTATCCGGTGATAATCCGTCCGAAAATAGGGCTAGCCTCAGTAATGGGGCTAGCCCTTATTTTTTTACTTAAGACCGAATTTTTTTCTCTTAAGCCCTTTTTGTTTTGGCTGTTCCCTATTTACTGGAGGTAGGATACATGATCCAATTTATCCTGGTAGTTGTTGGATTAACTATTATTATTTGTCAGCCGATTTTACTTTTCTTAGCTGCTGCTGTTGGCTTAATCTGGCTATTATTAAGTCGACCGAATTCTTTTTCTTTGCTGTCTTGGCTGGAGTCCAAGCTACCAGCTAAGGACCTGAAGCCCGATTTATCCGAGGATAAAGGCTTTACAACCCAGGAAGAGCGTGAAGAAAAGATAATGAGTAGTATAAAGTTCAAGGAAGGCTTCCAAGACGACCCCAAATGGCAGGCATTGGCTAAGAAAACCAGAGAACACATACAGAAAGCCCAGGAATTAGAGGAAGCTGCCATGAGAGCCGAAGGACAAAACATCAAGAACATGGGATAATTTTTGATCGCCGGCAACAAAATCAAGCGATCGAAGTGATATTGGGGTATATTTATAGCAAAACCGCTTTCTTTTACAATGAATGCTCTATATGAAGAGCTTAATCACCTATTTTGACCATTTTCACCCATTTATGTTCTTTCCGCAGTAGGGGCAGTACAGGGCTGTATTTTTGACCTCGGCGGGTAATGAATCCGCATTTTCGGATAGTATAGTAGTAATATAGTCTATAAGTACAGTACTCATAGTGGTATCCTTATCAGTACAATACTCTTTGAACTGTGTATGTAAATCTTTTGGTACTCTCAGTATAATACTCATCGTAATTCTCCTTGTGTATATACAAATACTACGTGTATATACAAGTTTTATTTCTGTATATACAAATCTGTATATACAAGTTTGTTTCTGTATATACAAATCTAATCTGTATATACAAATCTGTATATACAAGTATTATAGAATACAACAAACCTTTTGCTAGATACAAAATAGGAGGTAATATGAGAACCATAATACTTTTACTGGCTTTGTACGGGCAGTTTCCTAGCTGGTTGCCTGGATTAGTAATTATTTGGTACCTGGCTTCTTGTGCAAAGTGGTGGCTTTGTGTACATATCAGTACTGATAAGTGGTCAGCTTACTAATATATGTATTATA
>JBARPZ010000054.1:0-2161 GCA_049643445.1 Sedimentisphaerales bacterium | reverse complement strand
GAGTTTGCCGAGAATACCAAGCCGGCCAAAAACCTCTATAATCTCTGTTAATCCTGTTATCCTGTCTAATCTTTCTTCGTGCCCTTCGTGTGCTTCGTGGTTAAAAAATCCGTGTAACCTGCGTAATCCGCGATTAATAAACGACTTACGAAGTACGAAAGATTACGTACGAAAAAATAACCTTTTTATGCAAAACAAAGCCAATTTCCAAAAAGTCAAGTTGAACGTAAGCCCTGTTAATACAAAGGATTATGACAAAATGGACACTTGGTCAATTAGGAAAAACAAACCCAATTCAAACCCAATTCAAACCCAATTCAAACCCAATTCAAAGCCAATTCAAAGCCAATTCAAAGCCAATTCAAAGCCAATTAAAGCCAAAACAAACCCAATACAAACCCAAACAAACCCAATTTCAGAGGCAAAAAATGCAATCCCTTTGGTATTTTATGTTAGCCTATCTCGGTGAATTTTTCCTTTGCTGCCCCGCAAACCGGGCACGCATCAGGCGCCTGGCCCCTGACGGTATTACCACATACCTGACATACGAATATCTTCGTCTCAGGCAGGTCCGAACCCGACTTGACAGACTCAAGGGCTTCCGAGTAAAGACCGTGATGGATTTCCTCTACGGCCAGTGCGTTCTGAAAAGAATAGAAGGCCGGCTTGTTGCCCTCTTTTTCCGCCTCGGCAACAAATCCCGGGTACATCTGTTTGAACTCATGGCCCTCCCCGTCAATAGCGGCCTGTAGATTTTCCTGCGTGCTGTTGACCCCTTTCATTGCCCGAAGATGGGCGTGGGCATGAACGGTTTCGGCATCAGCCGCGGCTCGAAAGAGTTTTGCAACCTGCGGATAACCTTCGTCCTCCGCTTTCTTTTCAAACGCCAAATACTTCCGGTTCGCCTGGCTCTCACCGGCAAAGGCCTCTTTCAAATTATCACTTGTTGGCATAATATAAGCTCCTTTCTTAATCTGTTTTTCAACTTTCTTCAACCTGCGAAATGGCATTCTAATCCCCTCCATCCGCAAAGTCAATTTATTGACTCTCAAAGAGCCGGATGTTTTTGTAACCTTGACATTCGCGCTGTATTTATATACACTTTTCCCGCTATTCCCTATGGAATGGGTGTCATTCGAAAAATCTAAACTGTACTACTGAAAGGAGAAACAATGACTGCAAGAATTGTGTTTAGGAAACTATCGTATGTCGTTTTTTGTGTTTTACTTTCAGGTTGTGTACCACTACAGAAACCGGTGGATATCGTCGCCGAGCCGTACCTGCTTGATACCGGGCTTGTTTCGCGGTCGATTTGTTTCGAGAATCCCACTGGTGCGCCCGGCGAAGGCGGCAAAACAGCCAGCAAGCTTGGTGTGGGAAGAAAAGGCAAACCGGCGATAACATTGAATGCCGGCCAGACCACGCAGCTTTGTGACATTAAGGGCCCCGGTACTATTCGGCATATCTGGATGACCACAAGCAACAATCCCCTTAATCTCAGAAGCCTTGTGATTCGCGCCTGGTGGGACGACCAGAAACATCCGAGTATCGAATGCCCAATCGGTGACTTCATGGGTTTCGCGCACGGCAAAGTTATGCCGTATGACTCGGCTGTCCACTCGTTGGGGCAAAACGCCGGCATGAATATCTGGCTGCCGATGCCGTTTGTTAACCGTGCAAAGATTACGATATCAAACGAAGGTACGGAAAATGTGCCGTTATTTTACCAGATTGACTACACAGCCGGTGATAAACATCCGGATGATGTCGGCCGGATGCATGTATTGTTTAGAAGAGAAAATCCAACGACCGAGAAGCAGGACTTTGTGATGCTTCCCCAGCGAAAAAATAAGGGCCGATTCATGGGAGCACTAATCGGTATCCGAAACACACATCCCGGCCAATGGTGGGGCGAAGGGGAAATCAAGATTTAC
The DNA here is from genome assembly GCA_049643445.1 of Sedimentisphaerales bacterium. Classification (GTDB taxonomy): domain Bacteria; phylum Planctomycetota; class Phycisphaerae; order Sedimentisphaerales; family Anaerobacaceae; genus CS2-K091. Next base: position 227 of record JBARPZ010000054.1, on the reverse strand, counting down.
ATGGATGGCGACACGGACTTCCCTACAATCTGCGGCACGGGAAGCGAGGATTACGTATGCCTGTCCTACGGTATGCAGCAGACACCATACCTTTACAACGGCTGCAACCTGGACAAAAACAACTTCATATCGATGTATCGCTGGCACTTACCGGACCCCATCTCGTGGCAAAAGGAATGTCGAATCACGATTCAGCAAATCGCCTGGAAGAACGGCTTGGCTGAGAC
>JBARPZ010000053.1:0-2492 GCA_049643445.1 Sedimentisphaerales bacterium | reverse complement strand
TTCCCGAAGTGTAATGGATATTTGAAATCGGGAGAATACGACATTGCCGTGCCTCGACGTAACTGGGGTAAGCTATTTAAAAATTGCAGTCAAAGAATGTCATACAAATATCCACATGGCTGGTCGATGCCGATGCAGTTTATGTGCGCGATGAGGGGAACGAGTGCAGTCTATATGGCTACACACGACCCGAGGGCATGGGATAAAAGTTTCACCATAGAACCCGGCAAAGAGTTCTATATAAGAACAAATGTTGAAAACATGGCAGTTCCCGGTTCTGACCACAAGGATCCGTTCCCGGTAATGATGGGAGTGTATCGTGGAAACTGGATGCAGGGTGCCAAGACTTATCGTAAATTCGCCGTTACCACCCCATGGACATCTGAGGGGAAAATTTCGCAGCGTACGAGTATGCCACAGGCACTCAAGGACATCGGATTATGGATGCTTGTGGGCAATTACATCGGCCCGGAAAAAGGAACGCTGGAAGAAAAGAACAAACCACTGATTGATGCACAGAAGTATTTCGAAGTCCCCACCGCCGCACACTGGTACAATTGGCACAAGATTCCCTTTGACACTCATTATCCGAACTATTTCCCGACAAAGCCCGGCATCTCAGACCAGGTGCATGATCTCGTGTCAAAAGGTCTTGTAATCATGCCCTATATCAACGGCAGGATTATTGATGTTTCTAACAATGACTTTGATGAGTATTTGCCTTATTGTGCCAAAGACCGGATGGGAAAGCATTATGTAGAAACTTATGGAAACAAAGTAAAGCAGGCTCCTATGTGCTGCTATACGGAATTCTGGCAAGATAAGGTTACACAAATTATTGAGCGTCTGGCAAAAGAGGTCGGTGTAAATGCCGTTTATATCGACCAGATAGCTGCTGCAAGCCCTGTCCTTTGTTTTGACAAGTCGCATGGTCATCCTCTCGGCGGGGGTGGCTGGTGGGTAGATGGTTATCGAAAAATGCTCAAGAAGGTTCAGAAGGTCGCTCACAGTAACGGAAGGGACATGATTATAACCACTGAATGCGCCGCAGAGCCCTTTATGGATGGTGTTGACGCTTTCCTTATCTGGATAAAGCCGGATGGGCGGTCTATCCCAATGATTACGGCAGTCTATTCAGGCTACAGCATTTATTTTGGCAGCCCTGCATGGTTTGGACACGGTGACCGCGCCTGGATTATGGCACAAGGGCGGGCCTTCCTCTGGGGAAGTCAAAACGGATGGATGGATTTACAGTTATTCAGACCGGAACATGCCAAAAAGGCTGCTTATCTCAAGAAGATTGGAAGGTGTCGCGTCGCTGCCAAAAAATTTCTTACTTTTGGAGAACTGGTTGGACTTATTGAACCGACAAATGATGTTAAGACCATCACAGAAACCTGGCCTGACCACGGTAATAAACCTCGGACTGCAACACTTCCCAGTATACAGGGATCAATCTGGAAAGCCGAAGACGGAACACTGGGTATCTTTCTGGCGAACTATCTTGAGGAAAACAATACTATAGAATTCAAGATTGACCCAGCCAAATATGGCACCGGCGCTGCTTCTGCCGGGTATGCAATCACACAAATCCAGCCTGAAGAAAATCATGTAGAAGAAAGCGCTCAGCGAGGGATTCTCAAGCGAAATGAAAAATTGGGTCCCTGGGAAATACGCATACTCGAGATTAGAGCAGCCCCGCCTAAGTACACTCCGACGTCCGGGTATACGTCCCGTGAAGTCGAAGGCTGGAAAGTGCTCGTAAACAAAGAGCTATTATCCGAACACGCCCAGCTCGCTGATGATGTATTGAAGCTGCTCAAGCACCAACTTTACAAGATCACACGGGTCGTGCCGGATGAGCCTCTGAAGGAGCTGCGTCGCATCCCGATTTGGGCTGAGTACAAGGCCCCACGTCATCCGTGCATGTGTTATCATCCGAGCAGGCAGTGGCTAACTGAAAATGACTTCAATCCCGAAAAGGAACGCAGCGTCGAGATAGCCAACGCTAAAAATTTCCTTAAATGGACACACGACCAGCCATGGATGGTTATGCACGAACTGGCCCATTCTTACCATCATTGTGTACTGGGTTACGACAATACCGAAGTCAATTTGGCCTACAAGGATGCTGTAAAGAGCAAACAGTACGAATCGGTTCTACATATCAACGGTCGTCCGAGACGTGCCTACGCATTGAACAACGACCAGGAATATTTTGCCGAGGCAACCGAGGCATTTTTCGGGACCAATGATTTTTATCCTTTTGTCCGTTCAGAATTGCAACAGCACGACCCGAATATGTACCTGCTGTTAAATAAGCTATGGAAGGTCGAATGATTTCGAACATGTAATATATTCTTGTTGTTTCAACGCACTTTTCTTTACAAAAAATCCTTAAAGGTCTCACTGGCCGGGGATTTAACATCGAAAAACACATAAATTTCAGTAAATCATACTTGAATAGAGGTGATATGCCGTTAAAATCGTCG
>JBARPZ010000052.1:0-1896 GCA_049643445.1 Sedimentisphaerales bacterium | reverse complement strand
GCTATTGGTTCCGGTTGTGGATACCGTATGCCTGGCTGTTGTTGCTGGCCAGTGCCCTGACAATGGGGACAGGACCCTGGCAATGGGCCCGCAAGGCCGGGGCCGCCGTTGCCCTGAGAAAACCGCCAAAGCCGGATGTTATTTACGAGGATGAAAGCCAGTATTGTTATATTGCTGTGAACCGCATCCCGGGCACTTCCGACATACGCGACTTTGTGCAGGATAAGCTGCTGCATAGTCGAATCAATATGGACAACTTGCTGGACCTGCGATACTTCTACACGCGTATATATGCAGCTATCACGGGCAAAATCAGCCGAGACAAAGATACCCTTGCCGTTCTGGTCATCGGCGGGGGCGGATATGTATTTCCGCGCTACGTTGAAAGCCTCTGGCCTGGCAGCCGCATTGATGTCGCGGAAATCGACCCCGGCGTGACCGAGGCCGCTATCCAGGCCTTCGGGCTTGATAGAAACACCTCCATCAGGACAATTCCCATGGACGGGCGAAACTATGTCGATGAGTTGCTCGAACACGAACGGGCTACCGGGCAAAAAACGTGTTATGATTTCATCTATGAAGATGCTATCAATGATTATTCCGTGCCCTTCCAGCTTACCACCAGGGAATTTAACGAAAAAATTGTCCGGGTACTCGCTGACGATGGCATCTATATGGTCAATCTCATAGACGTATTTGATATCGGCTTGTTTCTCGGCGCGGTGGTTAATACACTTCAGGAAACCTTCGCTTATGTTTCTGTCATTACAGAAGCCGGCGTGCCCCCCTCCCACCGTAACACTTTTGTCGTCATTGCTGCCAGGCAGCAACTCGACCTTGACGGCCTATATGAAGAGTGCAGGAAAAAGGGCACCTTTTTACGGCATTTAAGCGAATCTGACCTGCGCACTCTCAGGGCCAAACGACCCGACCTGGTTTTAACGGATGATTACGCCCCCGTGGAAAGTCTGCTCGCGCCCGTAGTACGCAGAAAAGCCGCATACGATTTAGCTAAAGAATATTTCAACCAGGCACAAGCCCTTTTTCAACAGGGTAAGTTCGATCAGAGCGTAGAAAAGTATCGGCAAATCATCCGTAGGACCCCCTCGATGGCAATAAGGGCCTACAACGATATGTCCCTGGCGTTGATTCAACAGAGCAAGTGGGCCGACGCGGCTGACGCCCTCAGCCAAGCTCTTGCAGCTATTTCTCGGGATGGCATTGAAATCCACACGGGTAGCATTCACTATAACCTGGGGGTGGTCTTGAGGAGAATGGGCAAACCTCAAGAAGCCGCCCAACAGTTTCACAAAGCAATTGAGGATTTCGAAGAGCAATTAATCCGCAAGCCCAAATCCTCCGAACTACACCTTAAGATAGGTAAATCTTTAGCCTCAATGGGACATCTCGAACAGGCTGAAAAACATCTCCACAAGGCATTAAATCTCAACCCCGGCGACTTGTACAACCATCTGGAGCTGGCCCGAAATCTTGAAGTCCAGGGGCGTTTTGACGAGGCAATCACCCTGCTGGCAGAGAGTGTTGGATTCATGTTACGCCACAACCGTAAAGACGATGCTTCCCTGTTGGGAAATTATCTTGAGGGCATTAAGACCAGGAGGGCTGGGCGGCGGTAATGACATTAGATTTTTCTTTTTTTTTCGAAAAAACAAAAAATTTTACTTTATGTATATATTTCCATATGCTCTTGTTAATAAAGTAGATACATCTCGAAATCCTTTCCACAATTGAGCAGTGCCCCCCTTTTTTTGAAATTCCTGAGAATTTTCTTGACCAAAACAGTTGACTTGCTAAAATAGTGCGCGTTGTGAGTTGAGGAGCCTTCTCTGACCGTACATCAATTGCTTGTTGCTCTTCAAAATCGTAAACGGATGG
>JBARPZ010000051.1:0-5493 GCA_049643445.1 Sedimentisphaerales bacterium | reverse complement strand
CGGTTAAGTTAAAAAGGAGTGTCATTATGAACAAAAAAAGAGGTTTTACTTTAATTGAACTGTTGGTGGTAATTGCCATTATTGCGCTATTGATGGCGTTATTGATGCCGGCGCTGGAGCGGGCCAGAGAGCAGGCCCAGCGGGTAATTTGTCTTAACAATCTGCATCAGTTGACGCTTGCATGGATGATGTACGCAGAGGACAATGATGGCAAACTTGTGAACGTTGGAACACAGGGCCCGCCAGACGGTACAGCGTCGTTTCCTACGGACCCCGCCAATGACCATTACCTGGAGAAGCCCTGGGTAGGCAGGTGTTGGCATGATAATTACGGACAAGGCGTACAATTAGCTCCGGATATAGTAAAAAGCGCTATCAAAGACGGAACGATGTGGGAATATGTCAAGAGCATAAAAATTTACCGGTGCCCGACCGGTCTGGCAGGAGAGCAGCTCACCTATGCCGGAATGGATGGCGTCAATGGTCTTGCCAGAGGAGAAACGAAAAACGATAAGTGCTGGGCAAAACATATGGATGACATTCGCAGGCCGCACTCCAGAATCGTTTTTATCGATGAAGGCTGGGTGACCCCGGACAGTTTTGCTGTTCATTATAAGGGGCAGCATGAGAGGAAATGGTGGGATGACCCACCAGTCAGACATGGTGGCGGGACCAGCTTGTCTTTCGCAGACGGCCACAGCGACTGGCACAAGTGGGAAGGCTTTTGGACGATAAAAAAAGGCTGGGCGACAATCGGCACACACGATGGCACTTACGATACGCCAGGTGACCCGATTGACGGAGAGAACGTGCCGGCAGGCGATGCCGACAGAAGGGACCTACAGTTTATACAAAAAGGCTGCTGGGGTCGATTAGGGTACACACCGTAATCACCGCCGCAGTATAGTGCTTATTAATTTTGCCCGTTAGAAGTACGCACTGAGGTCTTGTCATCTTCTGTGCGGGTTTGTCTATAACCGGACCGGGTGGCAAAACATCGCCGCAAAGATTAGCAATAACAAAGGAGTTATTGTGAATAAGCGGAATATTTGTACCATCTCAGAAACGATTTCCAAGCGACAAAGGGGGATTTTTCTAACCGGATTTACACTGATAGAGCTTCTGGTGGTAATCGCCATTATTGCGCTGTTGATGGCGATGTTGATGCCGGCGCTGGAGCGAGCCAGAGAGCAGGGCCAGCGTATCGTGTGTCTTAACAATCTGCGTCAGTTGACGCTTGCATGGCTTTTGTATGCAGACGACAACGAGGACAAGCTTGTCAACGGCGCCACAGGATTCAGCAATGCCAACATGCCCTGGGGCGACCACACAAATGAGCTGGCATGGGTCGACGCGGCTCCCAGCACTTGGGACGTAGCTATACAAGGGATTAAGGACGGGGCATTGTGGCCTTATACCGGCAATGTCAAACTCTACAGGTGCCCAACCGGTCTGGCCGGTGAGGCCCTGACATACTCGATAATGTTTTCCATGAACGCTGTTTGCCATACCGAAGTCCAGGGGGTAACCGGCGCACACGTTAAAAGCCTGAGCGAGATTAATCACCCGCCACCGGCTCACAGACTCGTATTTATCGACGAGGGCCATATGACTTCGGACGCCTTCGCTGTTTATTATACAGATGAGCGATGGTTCGATGACGCTCCTGTCCGACATGGTGACGGGGCCACCGTTTCTTTTGCAGACGGACACGCCGAGCACCACAAGTGGAAAGGCCGTTGGACGGTATTCGCCGGCCTGGCCGGCTTCATGGATCACACTGGCAGCTATGTTCCGGGTGACACGATCAAAGGCGAAACAGTACCGGCTTCTGACGCGGACTTTCATGACCTATATTGGATGCAAAAAGGCTGCTGGGGCAAATTGGGTTATGATGATCCTACTTATTAACAAGGATGCCCTTATTGCTTACAGTTTTTTTGCTCGGGCCAGGCAGATAATCCCAATCAAATCTCTTCTCAACCTGGGCGGGCAGTAACCAACCGAAAGGCAAAAAACTTTTTAATTGTGCGGCTTTGCGTTTATTAAGGCAGCCAAAAGGATATGTCTCAACCTGTCTACACTGAGACTGTTAAGGTAATCTTCATTAAAATCCAGCTTAAATCGGCCCTTGAAGTTTCTGATTCGTCTCTTAAGCTCGCCCCTGTCCAGGACCGCGATTGAAGTTGTCTCTTTGTCAAAATATTTCGAAGCCATTGACCTCATCTCCTAAAAACTGTTTGGCACCCATCCCCTCGTTCGCGGGGACAAGTTTATCCGTGCGAAAGCAGACGCGATTTGCGGCAACTTGAGTCACATGCCGTAAGTTGGATTCGCCTTATTAACATCGTCACCGGCTTTGAGGCACTTTTGCCGAAATCTCCGCAGCGGGGGCCCTATCGCAGTTTAAATGTCAGAATCCGCTTTTTATTGGGCTAAATTTTTTTGCTATTTAGCTAAACGTCTGATAACGTTGGGGTTATGAAGACAGATAAGCTCCAATATCACTTGCCGCCGGAACTGATTGCCCAACAGCCAGGCGATACTCGAAGCAGCTCGCGACTGCTGGTTATCAACCGCAAAAACGGTGATACTTTAGACAGTCGATTTGACAGGCTCGGCGATTTCTTGGCACCCGGTGACTGCCTTGTCCTAAACGACACAAAAGTTCTGCAGGCCCGCTTTTTCGGCAGGCGCCCCACCGGAGGCAAGCTCGAAGGATTGTTTCTGGCCGAAAGCGAAACCGGCATCTGGCAGGTTTTTTTAAAAGCCGCCCGCAAAGTAAAACCCGGCGATGCGTTCTATCTAAAAGACAAGGCAAAGAAGGATTTTTGCAGGGCGATAGTTCTCGACAAAATGGACGATGGCAGATGCCGGCTGAAGATAGAAACGGATGCAGACACCGAAACCATCCTTGATAATATTGGCTTCCCCCCCTTGCCCCCGTATATCAAACGTGACGATGATCGGGCGGTAGCGGAAATCGACAAACAGCGGTATCAAACGGTCTATGCAAAGACCCCCGGGGCGGTAGCAGCACCGACAGCCGGGCTGCATTTTACACAACCGCTAATCGAGCGATTACAACAGGCCGGCGTTCGCTTCGCATATATAACACTGCACGTAGGAGCTGGGACATTCAAGCCGATAACCGCAGAAAATCTCGAAGACCATCAAATGCATCAGGAACAATTCAGCATCGACGAGGAAAATGCCCGCATAATAAATGCAGCAAAAGATAAGGGAGGCCGAACAATCGCTGTCGGAACAACCTCCACACGCGCCCTTGAAACTGTAGCGACCAATTCACGAATCGAAGCCGGCAGTGGCGAAACGATGCTTTTCATTAAGCCCGGCTATAAGTTCAAGATAGTCGACGCGATGATAACAAACTTTCATCTGCCCAAATCGTCGCTTCTTGCACTGATATCGGCCTTTGCAGGGCTTGAGAATATCCTCACCGCCTACAGACACGCCATCAAGCAGCGATACCGCTTTTATTCCTATGGCGATGCAATGCTGATTATCTGATGGGCCTTATTTATACATCTCATTGAAATACTTCTGAGCGGCCACAACAGCGTCTCTCATCATATCCTCAGCCTTGGCGGTTTCCCGTTTGCCGAGTATGTCCATCAGGGCGGTATTGTCCAGCTCTCGCGCCGCTTTTTCGCACGCTTCCCAGCTCAACACGCTTCTCACCACTCTGTCGATTCCCTGCTCTGCATTGTCGTAGGCCCGTGCCTGCATGTCGTGACCCTTCCATCGGCTAAAGCCCGCCTGCTGGATAAGACCCGCAATGGCAATATTCATACCATTGACCCTCGCCCCGTGGTCGATATCGTACTTGCCCGGCCCCCCGAGAATAATACCGTCGTTATATCCCTGGCTGTTCAGGTGCATGTGCACCATCGCATCGTTGTCCAGCTCCTCAACCGTATCTGCAACGTGGTCAAGGCCTATCATTTCTGAATGCCCGAATTCTTTATTTACACCTTTTTTGGCCCTGGAAATCCCAAACTCCTCTTCAATTTTTCTCCAGAAAAGTATCGCGCTCGCCACCGTCGGTATCAGCATAGCCGGATGCCCTTCGTTAGGCTTCGGCTCAAACCCAATATACAGGCTCCCGCCCTTCTCCTGCTCATATTTACATAAACCGGCAATGCTTCCCTTCAGGTTCTGATACATCTGCCAGATACCAATGGTCGCAATGTCATAACCGAACGAGCCGTTCCAGATTATCAAGGCCGGCGCTTTGCTCTCATCGGGATGCCACGCCTTCTTCAAAGTCCCGTACGCCAGGTCGACCGTCCTCGTCCCTAAATCCTCAGCCGCCTTTCTCTCTGCCGCATCCAGAGACGCTACCCCACCGTATCCAAAGTGACAGTGCGCCCCCGGCGTTATCATCGCCAGGTATAAGCCACAATCAACCAGCGCATCAGCTACCGACGCAGCGTTATCATCATCCACCTCAGCATCGTAATGCAACTCGATTCCCAGCTCGACGTTATCAGGCAGCCGAGGAGAAACCTTGTCTTTCACCAGCTTAATCATCTCCGGCGTCCCGAAAGATCCTCCCCATTCCGGCCGCATATCACCGGGCACAAAACCACCCTTGCCCGGATTAAATGTCCATCTGCATATACTGTGTAAAGATTTTTCCGCCGCCATTTACCAACTCCTTTCTAATTGACTATCGCGTCGAATTGCTCGTGCCAAGAGTCATGCTCCCAATTGTTGCTTCAAAACATTTTCCCATCTATCATACGCTTTTTCATAGACAGAAGCCAATTTTTCATTTGGCTCTATTGTCTTAACGGGTTTCAGGCCAACAAAGGCGTCCTCCTGGCTCTTATAGATACCCGCACCAATACCGGCCCCCCTCGCAGCACCTTGCGAGCCGTCCGTATTGTATAATTCCACAACCGATTGCGTAACCGTCGCAAAGGCTTCGCCGAACAACGGGCTAAGAAACATATTCGCATGGCCAGCCCGGACCTTCTGCGCCTGCACACCCGCCTGACGCATGATTCCAAGACCGTAATTCAACGCAAAGACAATACCCTCCTGTGCCGCCCTGAGCAGGTGTGCCCTGTTATGCGTGTTGAAGTTCAGGCCATGAATGGATGCGCCGATATTCTTATTTCCCAGCGTCCTTTCAGCCCCATTGCCATAAGGCAAAACCACAAGTCCTTCACAACCCACTTCAACCTGGCCGGCCAGCTCATTCATCTCGTCGTAGTCGATTGTGCCGGCTGCGTTGTGTTTTAACCAACTGTTCAATATCCCCGTCCCGTTAAGGCATAAAAGCACGCCGTACCTCGGCTGCTCAGCACTGTAGTTGACGTGAACAAAAGTATTCACTCGCGATTTGCTGTCGTAATCACCGCTATCACTGATACCGTAGACCACACCGGAAGTCCCCGCCGTGGCCGCTATCTCACCCGGATTCAAAACATTCAGAGATAGTGCATTATTCGGCTGGTCGCCAGC
>JBARPZ010000050.1:0-4914 GCA_049643445.1 Sedimentisphaerales bacterium | reverse complement strand
GAAAAGAGCTTTGTTTGAAACAGAAATGTCGGTCAAGCTTTTCGCAAACAAAGACCTTCCGCTTGTAATCAGAAAAAAAGCTTATACGGTATGGAAAAAACATAACAAGAATTGGAATACGGGATTACAAGTTCCTGACATTTCTGACGAAATGTGGGAAAGCACGGGATTAGATCCTTTTCTCAAAAAGCTTAAAGCCGCTATGGTAAATAAAGATTTGAGCGATGTTCAAAGGCTGGAAACTATAAGAGAGATTGAATCTGAGGCGATGGGAGTTTTAGGCATTGCAGATGCTGGAAAAGTTGTTGGGCCATTTAAAGAGCAAGTTAAAGAACAATCTTTTGCCGCAGGCACCGGTATGCTGACGAAAGATGCAATGTCTGACGAAGCAAGAGGATTGCTTGCCATGTCTGAACCCGGCAGGGCGGTTGTAAAGACTCGCGTGGCTGCAAGGGATAAAAGCAAGTTTGGGATTGGAGATAAACCGATATATAAGCCGATTGGTGGTACTCTTTATAAAATAGAGGGGGAGAAAGCCATACCAGTTGTTTCGGGTAGTCTTGAAGACAAAGCCATAATGTTTGCATCCAAGACAAAAGAATGGGGATGGGCTGATGCGGTCGAAAGATACGACATGGCTCAGGGCATAAAAAAGGTTATGCAACAAATGGAGGCTGACAAGAAAAAGAAGAAAGGCCCACTAACTCCTGAGCCGCCCAAACCAGAACCAAAAGCTGAAGTTATGAAATCAGAACAACCGGAAGGAACCATAATAGTAAACAAAGCTACAGGGGCAAGATTAATTTCGAAGGGTGGTCAATGGGTTCCATGGCAACCTGAGAATCAACCGGCAGAGGACTTTGGATTTTAATGCTACCAGCAGGATTTGAAATAGAAAAACAGGCAAAATTGCCAGACGGGTTCGTATTAGATTCAGCGCCTAAAAGCATAGCTCAGGCTAAATCTGGGGCGATTCCTGAGTGTTTTGTCTTAGATGCACCCCAACCTATACAAAAAAAGGCTCCTTTTAAGGCAAGACACCCTAATTTGTACGGGATAGGCAGGGGTGCGATAGTAGAAACCGGCAAAGATTTATCAAAGATAGCATGGTTTAAATACATTTATCCATCTGAAGTAAAAAGATTTCAAGAATTAACCGGATACGGGGAAGATGCGAAATGGTATCAGCCGAAAACGAAGAAGCAGGCTCAGATCAGGGAGTTGCTTTTGGCAGATTTAGAGTTTGCTGTTCTTGCTCAATGGAAGCCACTTGCTGAAGCAGCTAAAAAAGCAGTCGGTGCAACGCTGAAAAAGTATTTACCCAAAACTTCTGAATTTTTAACCAAAGCACGGAGCCTAAAAAAGCCACCGGTTGCAAAACCAAAGGCTGCTCCCGAAGTTGTGCCACCGAAAGCAGCTGTTCCTAAACCTGTTGAAACTCCTGAGATGATTGCGAATCGAGAAGCTGTAGATTTGGTTGTTAAAACCTTAGACGAGGCGGCAATAACCAGGGCAGAACAAGAAGCCCTTTACACGGCAGAGAAGGGTGCAAGGCTAAAAGAAGGAATTAAAGCCCGCACAGAAACAGGGGGAGAGGCTGGTTATTATAGGCAATTATCAAAATTTAAAGGGGAATACACACAGGCTCAATTTGAGAGCATCAAAGGCAAGCTCGGGCAGCGCGAAGTGGACAACCTGTTTAACCAAATCGCAGATAGTACCGCAATAGGTGAGTGGGAGAAATTACCAGCCGCTAAAGGATTAGCTAAACTGTTCGGAGAGTTCGGCGGTAAAGTTCCAACAGAAGGCGAATTAAAATGGTTGGGCGAGATTTTCGGGGAGAAGCTTGTAAAAGCTTTAATGCAGCACAGGTCTATGTTTCAAAAGTTCTCGAAAGCCGGACTTGAAGTAGCTAACATTCCACGCGCTATAATGGCTTCGTTTGATTTATCGGCACCTTTAAGACAGGGAGTGTTTCTGATCGGCCGTCCGAAACAGTGGGGGCCAGCGTTTAAAAATATGTTCAAATTCTTTGGAAGCCCCAAAGCTTTCGAAGCCAACGCATTAGAAATAAGGTCAAGACCAACCTATATGTTAATGAGAAAAGCAGGGCTGGCTTTGACCGATCTTGGTTCTATGGCAACCAGAGAGGAAATGTTCCAATCAAGCTATGCAGAGATGATCCCCGGAGTAGGGCATGCTGTTAAAGCATCTTCTCAGGCTTTCACAGGGTTTATTAGAACGCTAAGAGCAGACACCTTTGACGATATACTCAAGAACGCTATTAAAACCGGAGTTGACGTTGAAAATCCTAAGTTCCTAAAAGACCTCGGGCGATTCATAAACGCAGCAACAGGAAGGGGTGGGCTTGGGCCACTTGAGGGTGCGGCAGTTCCTTTAAATACTGTGTTGTTTTCTCCAAGGCTAACCACGTCGAGATTAACTTTACTGAACCCTGGGTTTTATATCGGGCTTGAACCTACTGTCAGAAAGGAAGCTTTGAAATCGTTATTTACTTTCGGCACAACGGCTGCAACGGTTGCGGGGTTGGCAGGTATGGCCGGAGCAAAAATGGAGTGGGATCCGCGGAGTGCCGATTTTATGAAGATTAAAATGGGCAATACGCGGTTTGACATCTTGGGCGGGTTTCAGCAACCAATCAGGTTAGCCGCTCAATTTGCAAGCGGTAAAATTATTAGCTCAACCACCGGCAAGACTTTAACATTAGGAGAAGGGTATAAGCCGATAACAAGGGCTGGGGTTGTAGGAAGATACTTCGAATATAAGACATCACCGGTAGCGTCTTTTGCTTTGGGTTTGATGCGAGGGCGAACGTCTTTGGGAGAAAGATTCGATGTTCCAACAGAAGTCGCTAACAGATTCACCCCCATGGTAATGCAGGATTTACACGATTTGTATAATGAGGAAGGCATTGCTGGCGTTCCTTGGGGTACACCGGCTATATTTGGGGTTGGAGTTCAGACTTACGGTGGCGTTCAAAGCTGGGATTTGAAAGGAAAGGATTATCCCGAGTTGAATAAAGAATTAACCAGGCTGAAAATGTCCATGGGGTTTCCGAGTACGTCTGCTTTCGGGCAGGAGTTAAACAACAAGCAGTACAAAGCCTTTAAGGAAAGGGCTGGGATGGAGATTGCTAAAGAACTTACTAAGGCGATTTCAAGGCCGAGCTATTCCAGAAAGAAAGAGCATATCAAGGTAAAGATGCTGAGTGATCGCATAGACCTTGTTAAAGAGAGGGTACGGCACAAAATGTTCCCTGATTTAAGGCGGCTGTCCTCTGAAATAAAAAGAATAGAGGCAACAACTTCCTTACAGGGTGAGGAAGCTAAGGAATTGGCGAAGGAAAGACTAAAAAGGAAGAAATAAGGGGCAACAATGAAAGTTATATGGCTAATTGATAAACCTGAAAAAATTGATAATTTCAATAATTCCACGTTCAATATATGGAACATAGAAACGTCAAAGATTAAAGGTCGGGCAAGGTTTCGTGTAAAAACCAAGCATTTTTGGAATGAGGATTACACTAAACTTGTTTCCTCTGTTGTCTGTTTCGATGAGGATTATGACAGCATAGTCGCAAACCTTCCTGTTGGCGTGGCTCCTTTTTTAAGTTACGACCAGGGCAAAGAGGATATAAAACAATCTTTAAGCCTTGCTGACTTTACCAACATAAAAGACGTTTCGGTTATCAAGGATGCGTCTGTTTCCATAACTGATACGTTAGAAACCATCCTTACAAAAACTGTGAGAGTCCTTGAAGATACAGACAAATTTATTCTTGCGGAAGATGTTAAATAATGGCTGTAAAAACATTTAATATAGGTGCATACGCTACTGGTTGGGCCGACATTGAGAATGGGTTCACCCTGAATGTTTATCTATATCCAGACGGAACATATCGGGATACAAAGTCAGAATGGCTAACATCTCTTGGTAGTGACGACCATTATGTAATTGTTTTAGTTCAAACTGGTGTTGTGGGTTACTCAGTTGGTGGCATGACTCGTTGCCAGGGTGATGGTTCAACAAATACTAATTATTATTTTTATATAACAACAGCAGGGACTTATTTAAGGCGTTCTGTTGGTGGAAATGAAAGTGCTGTTACCTCTGATACTAACACAACATACTCTGTAGATACAGATTATTACCTTGGTATGGATATTACCGGAGATGATTACAATGTCAATACCGGCACGTCAGACCCTCCTGCAAATCAAATATTAACGGGTACTGACTCTTACGGAACAACCCCAGACGCAGGAAGCTATGGTGGTGTTTTTGCAAGAACGAGTGGTGGAACTGCAACAGGTTGCAGAATATATGCGGGCAAGGGTGATATAGGTACGATACCGACAGGGGGTGCAGCAGTCGCGCCAACAAGCGTACTTTACGGCCCGTTAGTCGGGCCAATGGGAGGGCCAATATAAATGGTACCATATCTTGGAGATTTTGCAGAGGACGATACAGTTTATCTGATGTTCAACACCTTTACGTCTGATGATCCAAGTGCATCTTCTACGATTACTAATTTTATAAATACAGACGTTCATATCCATAAAGATGATGGTCTTACCCAGCGAAATAATGCTGCTGGCATTACCGTAAGTGTTAATTTCGACGGCATTACTGGTAGCCACATGATTAAGATAGACACAAGCGATGATACTGTAGCTGCTTTTTGGGTAACTGGTTCTGAATACTTTGTCAGGATTGAAGGTGCAACGGTAGATGCTGCGACTATTAACGCAGTTGTCGGGCATTTCTCAATTGAACGAGCCGGTGGTGCTTTGGCACTTTTAAAACTAATTCAGGCAGCCGTTATCACAAATGCGGCGGGGGTTGACATAGCGGCTGACATCATAGCTGTAAAAGCGGAAACTGCTTCTATCC
>JBARPZ010000049.1:0-11667 GCA_049643445.1 Sedimentisphaerales bacterium | reverse complement strand
AGATCCTTATAACTAATGTTAAAAGCCAGAACAAACAAGCAAAGTAGGAAGGAAGAATATTCCCCACAGTGTCAAGAAACAATGTTACTCCAATAAAAATCCCAAGATAAACCAGGCCCCAGAAACTCGCCGGATAAAGGAATACATCGATAAAGCCGGGCAGCTTCCGTTTGCCGACTTGCTCTGCCTGGTACTTTTCTAATACTTCCTTGCGTCTTCGCAGTTCTTCAAATTCCTCTTTAGACATGCCGCCTTGAGTGCTTACCTGACTTGCGCTTTCATCCTCTTTAGGAATATCAAAAAGGGCACGGTCAAAACCCGCATATTTCGCCCCGCCCTTCGAGTCGCTTATATTGCTTTCATCGGCAACCGGCTCTGCGCTTTCCGCTTCCGGCACAATAACTTTCTTCTTACATTTTGGGCATCTGGCTCCTCCGCCTGCAGGGCCCACAGGCACACCGATTTGCTCACCACAGTGTTTACAATAAAACTTAATCATAGAGTCTCCGCTGTCTCCATTTGCTCGTCTCCGCCGCTTGCAAGTCTGGCTGAGTAATTATCCCTTTGCCAGTTTTTCTGTTATTATCTCTTTTGCTTTGGCCAGGGCCTCTTTGATTTTCTCCGGCTTCTTTCCGCCGGCCTGGGCCATCTGTGGCCTTCCGCCGCCGCCGCCATCGACTATCGGCGCAATCGCCTTCACCACATCGCCCGCCTTCAGTCCCTTCTTGACTAAATCATCGGTGAACCCGGCCAACAGTGTCACCTTACCATCTTCATCAAAGCCCAGAACAACAGCCGCGGACTTTGCCTTCTTCTTGAGCATATCGATAGCTTCTCTGGCCTGCTCGACCGACGTCGTTTCGAGCCGGCCGATGACTACGGAAGTGCCGTCAATTTTTTCACATTTTCCCAGAAGTTTCTTTGCCTCGCCCATTGTGTCAGTGCCCGCCTGTCGGGCGCCCGATTTGAGCTGCTTGGCCAGTTTCTTGTTTTCCTTCATCAGCCGCTCGACGCGCTCAACCAGTGCATCAGCGCTTGTCTTAAGCATCTCCGAAAGCCTTTCAACAATCTCGCCCCGTTCTTCGAGATATTTGGTGAGCCCGGAGCCCGTCAACGCCGTAATCCTGCGCACCCCGGCCGAGATGCTCTCTTCCTTGATTATCTTGAAGCCGCCTATTTGTCCCGTATTATCACAGTGCGTCCCGCCGCAAAATTCTCGCGAAAACGCTTCTTCAATCAGCTTTTCGTTTGCTGCACCAATAGCCACCACCCTGACTTCGCTTCCATACTTCTCCCCGAAAAGCGCCATGGCCCCCAGTTTTTCCGCCTCCGCTCTCGGCATCACAACACAAGTTAAAGGCAAATCTTCCGTGATTTTCTCCCTCACTAAATCCTCAACCTTCTTTACCTGCTCGTCCTTCAATGCCTTGGGGCAGGTAAAGTCAAACCTCAAATAGTCCGGCCCAACGAGGCTGCCCTGCTGAGCCACCGATTTGCCCATTACCTCTTGAAGCGCCCACTGCAGAAGGTGAGTGGCGGTATGGTTCTTCTTTATCGAGTCCCTGTCTTTGCTGACCACTGCCTTTACAGTCTGCCCCACCGCAAACGACCCTTCCGCAACTTTACCCCGGTGAATCACGCAATCGGCTATCCTGACAGTATTCTCAACAATAAACCGTGCTTTACCCGATTCTATCACGCCGCAATCGCCGACCTGACCGCCCGCCTCGGCATAAAAACAGGTCCCGTCGAGGACAATCCCAATCTCGCCGTCGAGCTCAACACTACCCTCGTTCCTGAATCCCTTCTCATCAACAAAACCCACTATCTCACTATCGAAACTGTCCGTATGATACTTATGCAAATCTTTCGTCGTAGGCAGCTTGACATCGGCCAAAGCCGAGATTAGCGAGGCCGATTTTTGCGCCGCCCTTGCTCGCTGACGTTGCTCTTCCATCAGCTCGTCAAATTTGGCTGTATCGACTTTGAGGCTGCGCTCTTCAGCCATAAGCTCCGTCAAATCAAGCGGAAAGCCATAAGTATCATAAAGCTGGAAGGCATCTTCGCCGTTGATAACTTTGTCTCTTGATTTTTGTGCCCGCTTGGCAGCAGAATTAAAGATTTCAATACCCCTGTCGAGCGTTCTGCCAAAGCTTTCCTCTTCTGATTCGACCACCGTTGAAACGTGGTCGGCCCTCTCCTTTAACTCGCCAAACGCATCTCCCAAATAATCAGCAACCACCGGCACGAGTTTATACATAAACGGCTCATGCATCCCCAGCTCTCTGCCAAACCTCGAAGCCCTCCGAAGTATCCGCCGAATCACATAACCCCTGCCCTCATTAGAAGGTGTCGCCCCATCGGTTATCGCAAAGGTTAGCGACCGAATGTGGTCGGATATGACCCTGAAGGCATTGTCGACATTGTTGTTCAGCTTGGACGTATATTTGTGGCCGGTTATCTCGGTGATACCTTCGACTATGGGCATAAACAAATCGGTATCATAATTACTCTTTTTCTTCTGCAGCACAGCAGCCAGTCTCTCCAGCCCGGCACCCGTGTCGACGTATTTAGCGCCCAGTTCAATTAGTTTGCCCCCATCAGTACGGTTATATTGTATAAAGACAAGGTTCCACAGTTCAATGAACCGGCTGCACCCGCCGTTGACCGCGCATTTGTGGCCGCCGACATCTTTTTTGTCGCACATATCCGGCCCGAGGTCGATATGTATTTCGCTGCACGGGCCACAGGGACCAACTTCCCCCATCTCCCAGAAATTATCTTTCTTGCCGAAAGCCAGAACACGCTCGGCGGGTATCGGTGTCACCTTCGTCCAAAGCCTGGCGGCCTCATCGTCTCTGGGCAGGCCGTCGGCCTCGTAACCGGCAAAAACCGTCGCCCACAAGCTCTCCGGCCCAATACACCAAACCTTTGTAAGAAGCTCCCACGCCCACTCGATTGTCTCGGCCTTGAAGTAATCATCGAACGACCAATTGCCTAACATCTCGAAGAAAGTATGGTGATAGGTGTCTTTACCCACTTCCTCAAGGTCATTGTGCTTGCCGCTTACACGAAGGCATTTTTGGCTGTTCACCGCACGCCCATACTCAGGCGACACAAGGCCCAGAAAAATGTCCTTGAACTGGTTCATCCCCGCGTTGGCAAAAAGCAGCGTCTCGTCACCGATAGGCACTATCGGTGAGCTGGGGACAAATTCATGCCCCTTGTCCCTGAAAAAATCTATAAAGCCGCTTCTGATTTGCTCTGCGCTTAACATTTCAACTCTCGTCTTGCGTCTCTGGCTTTAATCCTTTGGCAACGAGGATTTTATCTTTTATCTCATCGCACAAATCTTTATTTTCCGCCAGATATTTCTTGGCGTTCTCTCTGCCCTGTCCGAGTCGGATGTCCCCGTAGTTTAACCAGGCACCGCTCTTTTCCACACAATCGCAATCAACTCCCAAATCAAGCAAGTCGCCTTCGTAGCTGATTCCGTGGTCGAACATAAGGTCGAATTCCGATTCACGGAAAGGCGGTGCGATTTTATTCTTTACCACTCTGCCCCTCACCCTGCTCCCCACCGCGATGCCGCCGTCCTTAATAGTCGCCAGCCGTCTTACGTCGATTCGGACCGAGCTGTAAAACTTCAGCGCCCTTCCGCCGGGAGTCGTCTCAGGATTGCCGAACATCACGCCGATTTTCATACGGATTTGATTTATGAAAATAAGGGCCGTTTTGCTCCTGCCGATGACCGCCGTAAGTTTTCTCATCGCCTGGCTCATTAATCTTGCCTGCAGTCCCATGTGCCTGTCGCCCATCTGCCCTTCGATCTCCGCTGCCGGCGTAAGTGCCGCCACCGAATCTACAACTATAACATCCACTGAATTGGACCTCACCAGCATCTCCACAATTTCAAGCGCCTGTTCACCGGTATCGGGCTGGCTCACCAGCAAACTGCTTACATCGACGCCCAGTCTTTTGGCCCAGGTTGTGTCCAGCGCGTGTTCGGCGTCGATAAACGCCGCCACACCGCCCGCGCGTTGGGCGCTTGCAATGACATGAAGCGCCAGCGTAGTTTTGCCCGACGATTCCGGGCCGAAAAGTTCTGTAACCCTGCCGCGCGGGACCCCCACACCGCCGAGAGCAATGTCCAGCGATAGTGACCCGGTCAGTATGCCCGCGACCTTGGCGTACTTGTGCTCATCCATTTGCATAATCGCGCCCTGGCCGTATTGCTTCTCAATCTGGGCAATCACACGCTGCAACGCGGTTTCCTTGCCGTTTGTTTGCGGCCTCAAATTCTCTACCTTACCTTTGCCTGTTTGCGACGTCTTTGTCTTTGCCATTTTACAACCTCCTTTTCCATATATCCTGTTTCGCTTTACACATTATGTTTCACGCATTTTGTATTCGCCTAAAACGGTATAAATAGGTCCGGCGGGCGTCAACTCGCTCTGGTAAACCAGGACCGAATCGGCCGCCATAATCCCGACCTTAAAATCCTTGTACTGCTCAACTATCTGCACCAGCTTGAAACCTGCTTGGGGGTTCCTTACCCTGCATAGCGTCAAATGGCCTGAAAAGGCCCTCTTCTCCGCCGGCCAACCAGCCGAAGCCAACTGCTGCTCAAGGTCCTTTTGCAATTCTAACAAATTTTCGCGCCCCTCGCCCGTGCCAACCCATAAAACTCTGGCGCTTCGGCCGCCGAAATGGCCTACCGATTCTATACCCAGCTCGAAGCTGTTATGTCTGCCCGCAACTTCCTTGACTATATTACAGACATCAACGACCTGCTCATCTTTGATCTCCCCCAGAAACTTCAACGTCAGGTGCACGTTCTCCGGCTTCACCCACTTGACGTCGCTTCTCTTAACATCAACTTTGCTCTGAAGCTGCTGCTGCAAATCGCCCAACGCGGCCCTGTTATTCTCGTCAATATCTATAGCTATAAAGCATCGCATCTTGCCGCGCCCTACCTAAAAACGTGTTACTTCCCGCAAAGTCTCCAACCTGCCGTCGATATCGTTTTTACTTATCGACGTCAGACCCTTCAGTGAAAAATCGGCAATCGTAAACGAGGCAACCACCGTGCCGTACGCAACTGCCGTCTTTAACGAGGCAAAATCTGTCTTGCCCGCCTGTGCCAGATAACCCATAAAGCCTCCTGCAAAGCTGTCCCCCGCACCCGTCGGGTCTTTGACTTCACCGGCTGGATAAGCCGGCAGAATAAATCGCTCCCCGCCTGCCTTGCACACCATCGAACCCGATTCACCCTTCTTGATTATCACAACTCCAGGCCCCATATCCGAAATCTTCTCCGCCGCCTTTATCAGGTTATATTCGTCCGCCAGCATCCGCGCCTCACCGTCATTGAGTATTAAGCAGTCGATTTTTTCAAGCAGCCGCTTCAAATCATCAAGGTCGTCCTTAATCCAGCAGTCCATCGTATCGGCCGCCACAAAATCAGGCCCTTGCACCTGTTCGAGCAATTGCACCTGAAGACCCGGCGTCGTATTTGCAAGAAAAACGTATTTACTGTCTCTATATGCCTCCGGCACTTCAGGAGGAGCTTCGGCAAGAACATTTAATTCAATGTAATCCGTTCTTCTGTCATCCATATTATCGCTATATGTGCCTGTCCAGCGAAAGGTCTTGCTCTGTGCCCTTACCTCCAAACCCCTCAAATCAACGTCCCTGCCGGCAAAGACTTCAGCCAAATCAAAAGGACAATCCGGGCCGATGACCCCGAGAAACCGCACCGGCGTAAAGAAGCTCGCCGCCATACTAAAATAAACCGAAGAACCACCCAAACAGTCCTCACTGACCCCGTAAGGCGTTGTGACAGTATCAATTCCAATCGAACCCGTTACCAATAACGACACGTATTACTCTCCTCTAATTCTGCGCCTTTGCTTTGACTGTTCTTATCGTATTATCTATTCTGGCTAACGTATTTTCTTTGCCCAACATCTGCACCGAATCAAAAATCGGCGGACTGATTGTAGTACCGCAAATAGCTACACGCAAGGGTTGAGCGACTTTCCCCAATCCGACCTGCTTTTCTTCCGCTAAACTGCGCAGCATACCCTCGACATTTTCAACGGTAACCTGCTCCATAGCCGCAAGTTTATCACGAACGATTGCTAATATAGCTAATCCGTCATTTTTGAGCAAAACCTTTTTAACCGCTTTCTCATCGTACTCTATTCTCTCATCGGCCAAAAACAAAAACCTGCTCTTTTTCTCGATATCAGCTAACGTTCTTGCGCCTGCGCAAATTTCGATAATCCTGCCAAGCTTCTCATCATCGGCGCCAATAACCGGCGATTCGACGGCCTTCAGGTACTCCTTAAAATGGCCAAGAAGTCTTTCTCCGCCAACTTTACGAATGTGCTCGGTATTGAAGGCAAGAAGCTTCTCACGGTCGAACAGACTGTTGGCCTTCGTCAAACGCGAAAGGTCAAAACACTCGACTAATTCTTCGAGCGACATAATTTCACGACTCCCCCCGGGGTTCCAGCCTAACAGTGCAAGAAAATTAACCATTGTCTCGGGCAGATAACCGCTGTTAAAGAAATCAACAATATTAATCTCCGGCAGATGAACACCGAGATATTTCCCCATCGCATCGGTGGCGGGCACATCCGGCGTAGTTTTACCCTTAAGAAAGCTGTTTATTTCTTCAACGGTAATATCACCAACCTTTGCAAGTTTTTCAAGGTCGATATCCTCTGTACTTTTGATGGCCTTCCGCAGCGCCTTCGGCCGCTCGCGTTTGGAAAGCTTCCCCCCGGTATCGCTGACCGTAACGGACGTATGCGCATACTTCGGAAGCTCGCCAAACCCCAAAGCCTTCCACAATTCCTGCTGACCCGGCGTATTCATCAGGTGTTCCTGCCCGCGGATAACGTGCGTCACCCCCATAAGCTTATCATCGACGACGCAAGCAAAATTGTACGTGGGAAATCCATCGCTCTTTTGTATGATAAAATCCCCTATTTCACCGGCTGCAAATTTGACCTCGCCACGCACCATATCGTCCACGACAATAGGCTCATCCCGACCGACCGCAAAACGCACTGTTACAGACCGACCTTCTTCTCGCTTCCTCTCGGCGTCGCTGTCATCGGGGAAATCCTCGGGACGTGGATAGACAAAGCTCTTCTTTTGCGCCTCCGCCTGCTTGCGCATAGCCTGAAGCTCATCGGGCGTATCGAAACAATAATAGGCCTTCTTCTCATCGAGAAGTTGTTTTATGTATTTATCGTAGATCTCCCGCCGCTCCGACTGCAGATATGGCCCATTCGCCCCCCCAACCTCAGGGCCCTCGTCCCATTCGATGCCCAGCCAGCGAAGGTCCGCAATAACCTGATCAATCGCCGTTGGAGTATTACGCTTCTGGTCCGTATCCTCAATACGCAATATAAATTTTCCACCCGCCCGCCGGGCACAGAGCCAGTTAAAAAGGGCCGTTCGGGCCCCGCCGACGTGCAAATAACCTGTTGGGGATGGCGCAAAACGCGATACAACCATTTCAGACCTCGTCATGTTCGTAAATACATGAAAGAAACACAACATAAGTTATCTCCGGGCCATTGTCAAGAACCCCCTAAAGCCGGCATAATCGGGGCGCATCTCTCCCAGATTACCTTCTTACGAACAACCTGACGCCGGGCACTATCACCAATAACGGATGTACTCCTGACATAGCGCAAAAGGGAATTTTTCTAATGGATTAAAATTTTCCTTGCCCCGGCAGAAACTTTTTGGTATCAAAACCTGTAGCCGCCATACCGGTTAGCTCTAATAGGGCTTATAGAGATTCGCAAAGGATGGCGAAATGGCAGTAACTTGATTTTCAATTAGGGAGAATAAAATGGCCGGTAAAAACAAACTCGAAAACAAAAACTCAAAACTGAAATCTGTCAAACTCCACACTTTCGCGACTTATGCTCTCCTCTTTGCATTTTTCGTTTGCACTTTGCTGCCCACTGGGTGCGTCGAAACTACTGAAGATGAAATGATTAAGACGCCTCAGGAAACCAGGATCGCACAGATCTCGGGCCAGGAGAAAAAAAAGAAGCTGCTGAGACAAATCGAGAGAAGATTTGAAAATCCCGATGCTCATTTCGAGCTCGGCCAAGTGTACCAGGCCGAAGGATTGAGGGTTGCCGCCGAGTATCACTACAATATTGCCCTGCGCTTTGACCCTGTCCACAGGGATACACAGGCGGCAATGGTAAAGATGATGGCCGACGGCGGCGAAACAGAAAATGCCAAACTCCAGGCGCTTGAATATATGAGGCAGGTCTCCACTTCCTCAAATGGCTCACGTCGGCTTGCAATGGCTTTTCAGAAGCAGGGGCTCGATGATTATGTTCTGGCATGTTACCAGCAGGCGATTCGTATCGAGCCAAATTCTGCAGAAAACTACAAACAAATCGGATACTATTATTTAAGCAAAAGCGACAAGGTCCGCGCCAGGGATTTTTTGACCCGCAGTTTTGAAATTAAGCCCAACCAGGCGGATGTGGCTTTAACATTGGGACAGCTCGGCGTGGAAATTAAAATACCACAAAAGACAGAGATAAACCAAATGATGCCGGAGAAGAGTGTGGAATAGTCACGGAAAGAATTTCGAGGCTCCCGATTCGTCAATTATGATTCAAGACACACTCCGTTCCAGGGCCCTTAGAAACAGGGACCCGAAAACAAAGGAAAATGCCTCTAACGGGGTGAACTGCGAAACTTGTTTTTTTTCTCCCCGTGGTGAATGGATGCACCGCGGGGTTTTTTTTCAATTTACTACTTAGGCCTTATTATCTTTCAGTCTTCATTAGCCAATATCTAAAAGGCGAATCATAAGGGCAGTTTGTATGTTCGGATTAAAGCTTGCGGATATCGTGGTGTTGGGGTTGTACCTGCTGGGCATGGCGGCGATCGGGGTATGGTCGGCAAAGAAGATAAAAAAGGCTGCCGACTTCTTCATGCCCAGGCGATTCGGCAAGGCGATGATGGTCATGTTTGCATTCGGGGCAGGGACGCACTCGGACCAGGCGGTCGGCGTTGCCTCGAAGAGCTATTCGAGCGGTCTGTCGGGGATATGGTATCAATGGCTCTGGCTGCCCTGCACACCGTTTTACTGGCTCATCGCGCCGGTTATGAGGCGTTTTCGTGCCATTACCACAGGAGATGTTTTTGAGGCGCGTTACAGTCGCAGTGTGGCGATCCTGTACGCGATCATCGGGATGTTGAATCTTTCTGTGAATATCGGTTTGATGCTTCGCGGTTCGAGCGAGGTCATATCGGCCAGTACGCAGGGCTTGCTCTCGGCGAATGTGGCGATAGCGGTGATGACCGTGGTTTTTGTTATATATGGGGTCGCCGGGGGTCTTGCCGCCGCAATCATCACTGATTTTATCCAGGGAATCTTAACGATAATCTTTTCCTTTTTACTGCTTCCGTTGATAATGAACGCCGTCGGCGGGATGGAGGGGATTCGCGAGAAGATAGCGGATCCGCAGATGCTCTCTTTAGTCGCGCCTGCGGGGATCGGATTTTTCTATATTGCCGTGATTGCATTTAATGCGCTGGTCGGAATAGTCACCCAGCCCCACACGATGGGCAACTGTGCCGCCGGAAAGACAGAGATGGAGGGAAGGTTCGGGTGGATGTTCGGCAACATCATCAAGCGCATCTGCACTATTCCCTGGTGTTTGACCGGCGTGGCGGCCATAGTTTATTTCGCCAGCAAAGAAGTCCAAGTCGAGCCGGACAAAGTATTCGGAGCCGTCGCCGGTGACTTCCTGCCAAAGATACTGCCAGGGATGCTGGGCATATTCCTCGCGGCGCTTCTGGCCTCCGTCATGAGCTCGTGCGATGCCTTCATGATATCCTCCTCGGCTCTGTTTACTCAGAACATTTACACCCCCTGGAAACCGGGGCGTTCGCAGAAACACTATCTTGCCGTTGGACGCATCGCCGCTGTCGTGGTCGTTTCGGGCGGCGTTGTGTTTGCATTTTGGCTGCCAGGCGTCGTTGCCGGCCTTGAGATATTCTGGAAGATCTCCGCTATGATGGGCATCGCGTTCTGGCTTGGCCTCTTCTGGCGGCGCATGACGGTGGCAGGCGCCTGGGCGACAACGCTCGTCAGCTTCGCTGTGTTGCTGCTCACAGGCAGAATCGCCTTTTTCGGATTTGTGCTCTGGGACTTCAATGCCAGTTTTGCCGAGGTGCTGCCGAAGTTCATGTTGTTCCAGGACAAGCTGTACCTGCCCTGGCAGATGATTTTTTATCTGGGCGCTGGGCTGATAAGCGGAATCATTGTCAGCCTGTTTACGAAGCCTGTCTCCGAAAAAAAGCTCGAGAATTTCTACGCACTCACTCGCACGCCCATCACGCCGGGTGAGCAGGTCGACGCGCCGTGCACGCTCCCGCAAGGCGCAGAAGTCCCTCAGAAGCGAAATATCTTCGCAAACAGTAATCTCGAGATCGCGGTTCCTTCACGGATGTCGGTCCTCGGTTTTCTGGCGGGCTGGGCATGTGTGGTGGCGATTTATATCTTTGTCCGTTCCTTAGTGGAAGGGTAGCTTGGCGGTGGAGATGCGTCGCTGCGATTTTACAGATAGCAAACATCACAATTATCTTAGGAGAAGGAACTATGAGAAGAACAAAATACCGGATTTCAATAGCGCTCCTGTGCCTCTTCACAACGGCTTCTGTCTTCGGCGCTGAAAATATTTATGATGTCCGTGACTATGGCGCCAAGCCGGACGGCAAAACACTGTCCACAAAATCCATTCAGAAGGCAATCGACGAATGCGCCAAACAAGGCGGCGGGACCGTCTATTTCCCGCCCGGGACATTCCTGTCCGGCACAATCTATATGAAAAGCAACGTCACGCTCAGACTCGATACAGGCTCCACACTTTTGGGCAGCAAAAACTTAAAAGACTATCCCCCGACCGTGCAGGCCTTCAGGTCCTACACGGATAACTACACAGACAAGAGCCTGATATACGGCGAAAAGCTGCAGCGCATCGCCATCACAGGCAACGGCACAATCGACGGCCAGGGCGCTGCGTTCAAAGGGCCATACAAGGTGCGCCCATACATGATTCGAATTATTCAGTGCCAAAACGTTCTGGTAAAGGATGTGACAATTCAAAATTCTCCCATGTGGGTGCAACACTATTTAGCTTGTGACGACGTACGCATCGATGGAATCACGGTCAGAAGCCATGTCAACGGCAACAACGACGGCATAGACATCGACTCATGCCACAGGGTAATTATTTCAAACTGCAACGTTGATTCACAGGACGATGCTATCGTGCTCAAGAGTACGTCGGCACGGTCCTGCAGAAACGTAACAGTCAGCAACTGCGTGTTGAGAAGCACCTGTAACGCCCTGAAAATGGGCACCGAATCAAACGGCGGCTTTCAGAATATCGTCATTACAGGCTGCTCAATCTATGATACCCATCTGGCGGGCATCGCACTGGAAATAGTGGATGGCGGCACGATGGACCGAGTGGTTATATCAAACATCGCGATGAACGGCGTTGGTGCGCCGATCTTTTTGCGTCTTGGTAATCGCGCCCGCCCGTTCAAAAAGGACATGGAAAAGCCCAAAATTGGCGTGATGCGTAACGTCACCATTAGCAA
>JBARPZ010000048.1:0-5690 GCA_049643445.1 Sedimentisphaerales bacterium | reverse complement strand
TTGTCATTCGGGGCTTCGGCGATGATCTTATCCAATGTAACCTTTGCCCTTGCCCCATCCTGCCAGCAGTAGACATTTGCTATCTTCACGCCTGCCATAAATGCTTCGGCCTTCAGGGTCTCGTCAGTCATATACTTTTCCGCCATTTTGAGCGCTTCCAGCGAACCGGCATGGTGCAGTCCGGCCAGCACAAGCCGGGTTTCATCGGTTCGACTTGCCAGTTTCATCGCCTTGATATACGCAGCCATGGGATCCTGCATCAGCTCTGCCATGCGTATATAGCTGCGAAGGGCCAACACTTTGTGCACGGGATTCGAACTTCTGGAAGCAATCTGGTAAAGTTCCTCGGCAGGAGCGGCATCTGGCCACTGGCCCAGTGCACGGATAGCTGCGTCACTGACCTTGTTGTCGGAAGATTTAACGCAAGCACGCACTGCGTCAAGAGCTTGCGAAGTAGCGCACCTGGTAAGAAGACTCAGCAGTATCGGCTTTGCCTCATCTGGAGCATTCTTTAAGGCGGCTATGACAGGAGCTGCCTGAGCATTTTTGTCCTCGATCTTATTGAAAACTATAACAATAGCCTTTTCGATTGAAGAACGGTCGCCTGGCTCTTTCGGTGTGACCGCTAACTGTACGAGTGTTTCAAGGTCTGTTGCCTTGCCGACCCTGCCCATCGAAAGGATAGCTTCACGACGAACGGATTCATCTGCATCAGTTTTAGCGACCTTGTGCAGTATAGAGAAGGACTTTTGGGAACTCCGTTGGCCGATTGCGCGAATGACCTCTATCCGGCTCTCGGAGTCTCCGGAATTGATCGCGCTGATAAACGCCTCGTCGATACCCTTACCCTTCATACGTACCAGGCTTGACCGGGCGATTCGCTTTTCCCTGTCACCCGCAGTTGCCGCCGACTTCGCCAGATACTTGATGGCCTGTGCAGTTCCGATATCGCCGAGTGCTTCCAGTGCGGCAAGACGAACGTTCTCATGTTCATTGCCTGTCATTTCGATAATTGCCGGGACAGCCGACACATCCCCACGCGCAGCCAGCGAACGGACAACCTGTTCCTGTCCGTCGGCGGGAAGCGACTTTGATAGCTTTACAAATATGTCCGTTGTCTTTTTGCCCTTTATCAGTGCCATCATGCCGATAGCGTTCCTGCGAAGGTCCGCATCGTCCCCTTTGATGGCCTCGACCAGCACACTGGCAGCTCCCTCGCCGCGTGCCGCTGCAAGACCTCTAAGGCCTGATACCCGAAGATGAGCGGGATATTTGCCGGAGTAGAAATCCTCGTAGATTGCCGCTGACCGCTGTTTATCACCTTTTTCGAGAAAGATCTCGGCGCTGGTGAGCAGGGCGGTGTCTATTTCAATCTGTATATCTTTACCAGCGGAGCGACGTGCTCTCCGCAGTGCACTTACCGAACTACTGCAGGGGAAGTGCCCGGTGGCCCTGATGGCTGCGATTGCCACGTCCTTATCCGAACTGCCGATTAGTCGCATGAAATCCCCCAGCGCCCTGCCGTAGTTGGCCTGGACCAGGGTGTTTATGATGCCGGCCTTCACCTTGCCCGATGTCTTTTTGAGTGCCCTATGTAGAGCTTCGCCCGCCTCGCGAGAGTCAATTTTACCGAGGGCATATCGTGCCATGTGGGATATCTCCGGGTCGATCAGCATTGATTCGAGCTGCGGTACGGCTTTTTCCGTGCCGATTGTACGAAGCTGCCTGCAGAGAAACTGCTTTGCATCGTTTGTCGTTGCCGCCGCGAGCGCCTCGATAAGTTTCTGCTCGATTTGCCCCCGGATGCTCGATTCTTTCGAGGCCATCCCAACCTGTGTCTCCACCCAGCGCAGGTCGACTCCGCCTGAATTACCGTACTTATACGACTTGAGAGTATCTATTGAACTGACAAGCTTCTCCGTTTCGACAGCCGCTGTACCTACAGCCGTAAGGCTCATTACTATAGCCAGCAATAGTATTTTTGTTCGCATTTGCATCGATATTTCCTTTCTATGTAAGGGATACCATTAATCGTATCTTAGAGACTCCACGGTTCACGTTTTGTCCTGTCAAGCCAGCGGCTTGCTTCCGTGTCACCGATTATCTCTTCCCTGGCCGGGTCCCATTTCAGCGGCCTGTTGAGCCAGTAGGCTATATTGCCTAAGTGAGAGTGCGTGGCCGTGCGGTGGGCAATCTCGATATCGCGGAACGGTTTCTCGCGTGTGCGCACGCAATGCAGGAAGTCACCAAATATCCCGCCGTTTCCTTTGTAGTTGGGTATATGTATATTCGGAGGTGATTCTTTCTTACCGCTCCTATCGCCTCTTTCACCGATCTCGCCTTCTGTTCCCTTGAATGTCAGTATACCTCCCCAACCACCGCCATGATAGATCTTCACGCCGTTTTCGAAGACATACGTCAGGTTCTTGACATCTTTTCCGTCCGGCGGAATTATCTCTACCGGGCCTGTCCTGTGAAGGTTGCAGCCGAACAGGGCACCGCCGAATGTGTGGCAGCCCCAGTCGGTCATGCCGCCGCCGGAATAGTCACGGAATGGCCTGAAGCCGCCCCTGATAAGACCGGGGTGGTAAGGCCTCCACGGGGCCGGTCCAAGCCACATGTCCCAATCAACTCCCGCGGGAGTAGGCTGATGAGCGTGGTCGCATGGGCCCGAAGGACCGCCGACGTTTACCCATGCTTCCTGAACCTGTCCGATCCTGCCGCCATATATCATCCTGTGAAACCAGTTGTAGTCCCCCCATACTCGCTGGCTGCCGCCCGAGAAAACTCTCCCGAAACGGCGGGCGACCTTGGTCATCTCCCGTCCTTCGCGGACCGTAAGCGTCTCGGGCTTTTCGCAGTACACGTCCTTACCGTTCTTCATTGCCGCGATAGAGATAATCGCGTGCCAATGATCCGGCGTTCCGATGAATATCACATCGATATCATCACGGGCAACGACATCGCGGAAGTCCTTGTAAGCCTTGCAGTCCTTGTTGCCGTATTTGCCGTCAACCCGGTTCTTGGCCTGATTGAGGTGATCGTCTACCACGTCACAAACCGCCACAACCCGGACGTCACCAAAGCCCATGAAACCGCCCATGTCGCCACTGCCCTGACCGCCCATACCGATGCATCCCATGACGATACGGTCGTTGGCGCCAAACACCTTCGAATTAATAAACAATGGGGCAGCCAAAGCGGCGGCCGCACCTTTCTGAAGGAAATCACGTCGTGTTATATTGTGGTGTTTTGTCATAACAGGGTCTCCTATTGTTAGTGAATTTCTATCGTAATAAGAGAAGTTCAAGAACCTCACTCAAACAACGCGGGTTGGTAAAGGTAGCTACCAGCCAACACTCGTAAAATTATTACAAATATGTCGAAACAATGCAAGGGTATTAAAAAAACTCGGTGCCAATTTGATGAATAGAAAAGGTTGAAAATTATTTGAGAAACGGTTACATTAGTAGAAGACAAAGCCCTGAATTCAGACTTGGATACTATGAAACTTGGATTGTTGAATATCTTGATAGTTTCGGGCATAGTGGCCGTTTGGGCCGGTCAGCCTGCCTGTTTTGCAGCTACCTTTGAAATCCACCCGGCAACGGTAAATTCCAGTGAAGAATTTGAAAACATCGCAAACTCGCTAAAGCCCGGCGATGAGCTAATATTATATGGAGGAATTTATTCACAAAATGGCCGTCGGGCTGTTACTGCTAAAGGGACTGCCGAAAAACCCATCGTTATTCGTGCCGCCGATGGCCAATCACCGCTGCTCACCCGTCCCGCTGATAACATCGACAAACATAATAATATCGAGTTCATCGATTGTTCCTATCTGACCATTCGAGGAATCAGGCTAAAAGGCGGCAGTTCCGGTGTTCGGTTTATCCGGGGACACCATATCACATTTGAAAACTGTGAAATCTTCGAAACAGGCAATAACGCACTGACAATGAATAGCGGAAACTGTGATGCCTTCGTAATTCGGAAAAATCATATTCATCACACGGGCTTAAGCAAGAGGGGTGCAACCGAAGGAGAGGGTATGTATATCGGCTGCCACTCCGGTTCATGTCGAACGACCAATACTTTGGTCGAAGGCAACTACATTCATCATTTACGCAGCACAAGCAACGGCGGAAACGACGGCATCGAAATTAAAGTCGGCTCGTACAGCAATACTATCCGCAATAATGTCATTCACGACACGAACATTGGTCGGAAATATCCGGGCATCTTTGTATACGGCGGCGGCAAAGGCATAAACATCGTTGAAGGAAACGTCATTTGGAACGCCGGGGAAGGAATTCAGGTAGTCTCTGATGCGATTATACGAAATAACATCATTTTTAATTGCTCAGTGACGGGAATAAACGCCGCTCCACACGCCGCTGTGCCCAAGGTGCGCAATGTCAGGATTGTCAATAATACCATCGTCAATCACCCCAGAGGCATCCGGATTCGGTGGGCTAAAACAACCAAAATGATTTTCAGTAATAACGCTGTTTATTGTCCCGATTCCATAGCCGTTGATGCATCCGGAGTCACGAATGCTATCTTCAGTGCTAATTACGTTGAAGGTCGTCTGGTTGGTGTAGAAATTGATAATTCTCGTTTTTATGATGGAGCAAGCACTACACACACCTTTGGTGCCCCTGATAAAAAGAACTATTGGCCCAAACCAAGCTCTGTGCTGGTCAATACTGCCGATCCGGCCTTCGCTCCAAAGCTGGATTTCAACAACACCACCAGAAAATCTCCTTTCGATGTCGGCGCCTATGAAATCGGGGCACAAGCGACAAATCCCGGCTGGCAAATAAAAGCCGGTTTCAAAAAGTGAGATCGAACAGGCACCGTCAGATTATCTATATTAACAACAGCTCTCGTATTCTGCTGTACGCGTAGCTACACCAAAAAACACCCCCCAATTATTGGAAAAATATTTGCTAAAATCCTCAGAGTGCTTATAGTATAAGCCAAAAGTGCATTTTGCATATTGGACAGCCTTGATTTTCTCACTAAACGGGCAGCTAAAGCAAAATGACATGGAGAATCTATTCACGGATTGGCCCAATGAGACAGATTTCGCGAAGGTCATTTCTAAAAAGCGGTATGGTCGCTGTTACTACAGCGGTGGCTGTACCTTATGTCATCCCATCATCGGCTCTGGGCAAAGACGGCACTGCAGCCCCCAGTGAGAGAATCACGATGGGTGCTATCGGCCTGGGCGGGCAGGGCATGTACAATCTGCGAAATTTCCTCACCTGTGATGACCTGAGAATATTGGCTGTCTGCGATGTTGATACGAACCACCGGCTCGGGGCAAAAAAAACAGTGGATTCCGCATACGGCAAAAAGGACTGTTCAGCATACAACGATTTTCGCGATATACTAACTCGCAGGGACATTGATACTGTATTGATAGCAACGCCGGACCACTGGCATGCCGTTATTGCCATTGAAGCGGCAAAAGCCGGCAAAGACATGTATTGCGAAAAACCGATTTCCCTGACCATCGCCGAGGGAAGGGCTGTTGCCGATACGATGAAACGGTTCGGGACTGTCTATCAGTCCGGCACCCAGCGACGTAGTAATGGCTGTTTTCGTTTTGCTGTCGATATTGCTCAAAGCGGTATGCTTGGCAAGCTTCATACCCTGCATTGCTACTACCATAACGGCCCGAC
>JBARPZ010000047.1:0-3582 GCA_049643445.1 Sedimentisphaerales bacterium | reverse complement strand
CGGAACAACTGAGGCAAGCAAGTCATATTTTGGCCAGCCGGTTTGCGAAACGATTGTTGCAGGTGATATAAACGGCGACTGTAAGGTTAATTTCCTGGACTTTAGGATTATGGCCTTCCATTGGCTTGAGGAGAGATAGCCTATAACGGATGACGCATGACAGACGACGGATGACGCATGACAGACGACGGATGACAGAAGGCGGATAGCGGTTAGAAGAAAATGAAAGGAGGCGAAACTATGAAATTGCTAAACAGAAAAGAGTTGATTTTATTGTTGGCAATTATGACGGTGACAATGATGTGGACTTTTCTGACTATACAATGTTAGCCGCATACTGGATGGAAACCGAGTGCAGTGAATGTGGTGGAGCGGACCTTAACTGCGACACGAATGTAGACTTCATCGATTTACGAGAGTTCATAGCAAACTGGCTGGCAGAACTTTAGCAGCCTTGTTGCAAATCCTTCGGCTATGTTCGGAACTTACATTTTTCTTCCGCTTCGGGTTTGCGCAGGTACTTTGGTTGTAGTGTCACGGGGTCGGTAAATTGTCCGGCGGAGGCCATCTTCCAGCCGAGCATGTGAACTTTTTCGGCCCGCGGGACCCAGTATTGTTCATCCAGAAAGCGAACGCCTTCGGCTTTGAATTTATCTGCATAGTAAACCAGGCCCTCACCGAGCAGCCATACCGGTTTGTCTTTGCCGGCGAATCGGTCAAGGAATTGCGAGGCAGTCATTAAGGAATCTGGAAGGGATTTCTTCCATATTCTTTCGCTCGCCGTTCGTCGCTCGTCGCTCATACGTTGGTAAACGGCGATATAAAATTGGCTTCGTTTGGCATCGAGAATGACGGCGATTTTCTCAACGCCGCCCTTTTCCTGCCGTATATAATCGTCTGTATTGATGGCAATTACATCCAAAGTGTCGACGGCGATAACTTTCACACCGGTCGCCAAGTGTATTGTTTTTGCTATACTAACAGCTATTCGCAGTCCGGTGAAGCTGCCCGGCCCGACTGATATATAGAGATGCTCGATGTCTTTGGGTTTTCGCCCGAAACGGTTTAGCAGGCTACAGATAGCGGGAAATACCTCTGAGCTGTGTCTCATTGGCCCGGAGAAGGCGGTTTCGGCGAGCATACGCCGGCCAACTGCTATTGCAACGGAGCCCAGCCTGCCGGACGTTTCAATGGCCAATATCAATGGATTTGTTGCCATAATTTTTTTTAATAGTGGTATTTTTTTTATTTTTTACCGTTTTTTTTCAGAAAGTCCCATTGTGCCAAAAAAAAGCGGCTTTTTTGCCGGCTATTTTTCCCAGCTTTCCTAATTATACTTATCAGTTTGCTAAAGCAGCGATAACATATTATCGGATAAACGCTTAAAAATCAATTTTCCGCTTGCAAAAACACGGATTTCTTTATAAACTGGTGTTAATAGTCTAACCCCTCTGAATTGGAGGCTGTTTAACTTTTGTTGGTTATAATTTGAATTGAAATATTTTCCGTAGGAAGGTGTTTTTTTCTTTGGCAGGAGGTCTTTATGTTCAAAGCAAAATTTTTGAATGGACCTTTCGGTGAAAAGTCCCCGCTTATCATCTTGGCATTTGCGTTGTTGCTGACAACATCCTTGTCGAAGGTTGCTTTATCTCAGGAGAGTGGAACTGAAGAGCAGAAGAAAGTAGTCCGGCAGGTGGCTCAGAAGTGGATTCAAGTTGGGACGGAGCAATACAAAAGAAATTTCTTCAAGGCTGCAGAGCAATCCTTTCTTCGGGCGCAGGATTACCAGGAATACCTAACTGCAACTGAGCGTAAGATACTAAACGGACTTATAGAACAGACACACTTGGGTGTGCTTGAGAGAAAACGTATCTTGGAGCATATTCAAATGGCTGACAGATTAGTTCAGCAAGGCGAACTAATAAAGGCCAAAGCACATCTTGAAAATGTCAAAGACAATAAGTATTTGACTGAAGCAGAGCGGAAGCAAATCACAGAAGGGCTTGGTAAATTAGTTACTCAACCGAGCGGTCAGACGAAACAAATGGTTGACCTTTATAGCCGCAGCATGGAATTTTACCGTGCCGGTCAGCTCGAAAAGGCCCTTGAAGGCTTCGTTAAAGTTGCAGAGAGCGGCGTATTTGTAGCATCGGGGGGGCAAACAGCAGAAGATTATATAAAATTGATTGCTGCAAAAATGAAAACAGAGGCTAAAGCTGAGAAGTTGCCTGATGCTCCTATTACAAATCAAGAACAATGGAAACCTGTAGTTGTCACCAAGCCGGTCACCGAACCGTCCACCATGTATGTCACCAAGCCGGCCACCGAGCCGGCCACCATGTATGTCACAAAGCCGGTCATTGAGCCGGTAACAAATGCAGGGGCCAGCTACATTCAAAAGGTTAATCGTAAAAGAGATATCCGACGAAGCTACACGAGAATAGTTGTTAATGATGCCATAGCTAAAGCACGAGACTACATAATTCAGGACGAATATGATAAGGCAAAAGAAGTAGTTGAGACGGCCAAGCGAACCGTCTATGGAAACCAACTGGACCTCGGAGAACTTTTGTACAAGCAATATGACTCACAGTTAAAAGAAATGACTGATGAAATAGCCCTCCGACAGAACGAGAGGACTAAGCTGTTGGAGAAAGAGAAACGCGCAGCAGCGATGGTGGCGGCACGGGAGCACAGAACACAAATGGAAGCTGACAGAGAGAGAAGAATAGCTGAGCTGATGGAGAACGCAATTGCTTGTCAGGAGCAGATGCGCTATGAAGAAGCTCTTGGCCAGTTGGAAAGTTTGCTCGTGCTAGACCCAATGAATAACAATGCGCTGATAAAGAAACAGACACTGGAGGATACAGTTAACCTTCGCAAACAGTTAGAGGTTGAGAAGAAAAGGAATAAGGAAAGAGAACAAGTTTTGCGAGAAACTGATGAGGCCGCGACACCATATTCCGGAGTGATGACTTACCCCCCGGATTGGCGGAAAACAATCGCCAGCCCCTTCCGCAAACCGGAGGACCCAATCGGACTGGATCCGATTGATATAGAGGTCTACAAGCAATTAGATGAAATCGTTGACCTTTCAGCAATGACGCCGCAAATGCCTTTTAGCGAAGCGATAGAGGAATTAAAGAATTCTGTTGAGCCGCCATTGAAGGTATTTGTGCTCTGGCGAGATTTGGAAGAGACAGCTAATATTTTGCCTAGTACCCCATTAAATATGGATGGGATACCGGCAGTACGGCTCGGCACAGGACTGGAAAATATGTTAAAGGCGGTTTCAGGCGGATTTGCAGATCTCGACTTTGTTGTCCAGAATGGAGTAATCACCATAGCGACAATAGAGTCACTTCCGAGCAAGCTGGTAACAAGAGTTTATGATGTGACCGACTTACTTGGCCAGCCAGCCAATTTCCGCATGGGCATGATGGGCATGGGCATGATGGGCGGCGGTGGCTATGGTGGCGGCTACGGCGGTCAGGGCGGTTACGGCGGCGGCGGTCAGGGCGGTTACGGCGGTGGCGGCTACGGCGGTCAGGGCGGTGGCTACGGCGGTCAGGGCGGTTACGG
>JBARPZ010000046.1:0-2005 GCA_049643445.1 Sedimentisphaerales bacterium | reverse complement strand
AGAAAAATCACGCCGCCGAGCGTACCTGAGAGCATGATTGCCATATTATGAGAAATCAGCGAAAATGCGGATATGCCGAACATGCTCTGGATCAAAGGCACCGCTGGGAAAAGCGGCCAGACTGATTCCCACTGGTGACGGAAGAAAAAATTAATGGCTGCTGAACGGGACCGTTCCACGCCGATACGGTCGCCTAAGTCACGAACCATCGGTGCTGATAGCATAATCCCGCCTGGTGTGGGCAGCATGCCCATCATCAGGGGAATCGCCGAAAGGGCAAAACGTCGGCTTCGAAACAAGCCCTGAATCGCAGGAGTCAGACGCTGTGAAACGCCGGTCTCTTTCATAGCTATCCCAAGCACGTTCACTGAAATTACCAATACTGTCAGCGTAATGAAAAGGTATCCCGTTGTTTGGTTCAAAGGCTTATTATGCCATTCGTGAACAACCGTAGTCCAAAACTCGCTCGGATTTACCCCTAAAAGTATCGCCAGGGCGATTGATGATAGAAGCATTGAGCGTCCAAGTTTGACCTTCAGTCGCAGCAGAACAACCAGCAGGGTCAACGCCAAAGCCATTGCAATTAGTGCATACATCTGATAGTATTTCGGTATCCTGAGAATCTGTTTGAAAATCTTTCCATTCAGCAATGGTGAGATCTTCGTTGTTTTTGTTAGGTACAAAATCTACTATTTCCTGTAGATTGCTGCAAGCAGTTTCTGATGCAAAGGATTTTGGAGGTAGTCGTCATTCTTTACAGCTGTGCTACAAAAGCATATGCCCGAGTGTAGTTGTGAAAAAGTTTATGGAAAGCAAGGTGACAAAATGAAAGGTTGGCAGTGTAGAGGTAGAAAGTGCAAGAGTATTGTTATGTGCTGTGTGGTGATTTTGGGTGCCTTTGGGGCACAGGCAGGTGCGAAAGAGTTGGTATCGGTACTCTTTTCTGAGCCGCTTGAGCCGATCAGATTCGGGGCACAAGAGATCGAAAAGGCGCTGGAGGACAGGCAGTACATGGTCACTAACAAGCCTGCCAGTGGGACGTGGATTACTCTGGGTTTGGAATTGGGGACGCTGGGGCCGCAGTGTTATCAGATTCGCAGGGCCGGTCCGGCCCGGATACAGGTAGTCGGCTCAGATGCAGCGGGATGTATGTACGGTGGACTCGAGTTGGCAGAGAAGATACGGCTCGGGGAGGAGCTGGCAGACATTCGAGAGTCGCAGGGCAAGCCGAGTATCCTGAAACGCGGGATTAAGTTTAATATTCCTTTAGATGCGCGGACGCCGAGTTACGATGACACGGGGGACGCGGCGCAAAACAATTATGCCGAGATGTGGAACTTTGCCTTTTGGAAAGAGTTCCTGGATGATATGGCACGCTGTCGTTATAACAATCTCACTCTTTGGAATCCCCATCCTTTCCCGTCGATTGTTAAGCTGCCGGATTATCCCGATGCCGCTCTGGAGAACGTCTGCGTGACGACGTTGAAGCCGACCTATAAATCCGGCGCATGGAGAGACCCGCAATTTGTTTCACCAGAGGTTTTGAAAAACCTTAAAGTCGTTAAGAAGATGTCTATGGACGAGAAGATTGAATACTGGCGACGTGTGATGAAATATGCGAAAGACCGGGGGATAGATATCTACTTTATAACCTGGAACGTCCTGATGAACAGCGCTGAAGGCAAATACGGCATTACCAACGCGCAGGACAATCCAAAGACAATCGCCTATCTGCGTCAATGCGTTCGCGAAACCGTGCTGACATATCCTCTGCTTGCCGGCATCGGCGTTACTGCCGGGGAGAATATGAAGAACCGAAATGATGAATACGACCGTGAGAAGTGGCTTTGGAAAACGTACGGCCTGGGTATTCTGGACGCCAGGAAAAAGCAGCCTGGCCGGGAGGTGCGATTCATTCATCGTGTCTGGAATACGGGCCTGGGTAAAATTATGACCGATTTTGCCGATAACTACCCGGATTCTTTTGAGGTTGGTTTCAAGTATG
>JBARPZ010000045.1:0-1651 GCA_049643445.1 Sedimentisphaerales bacterium | reverse complement strand
CAAAGTCCTGCTGATTGCATTTGGCATCACGGGCTTTTATATTCTTCCTGTCGTAACTGGATTGGATATACGGTTTCAATGGTCATACCTTGGCTTTTATTCTACAATTGCAGGTGTTGTCCTGTTTCTTGTCGGCTCTGTTATTATTAACTGGGCAATGATAGTAAACACGCATTTTGAAGCGACCGTCCGTATCCAAAATGACAGAGACCATAAGGTGATAACAACAGGGCCGTATAAAATAGTAAGACATCCCGGTTATGTTGGAGCAATTTTGTGGGCTGTGGCAACTCCACTAATCATTGGTTCCATTGTTGGATTAATTCCGGCAGGAATCGCCGGTCTTGTGTTAATTATCCGAACCTGGTTGGAAGATAAAACACTTCATAGCGAGTTAAATGGATACGTCGAATATGCCGGCAGGGTAAAGTATAGACTTTTTCCCGGGATTTGGTAAGCTGCAAGTACCGCCAAATTTCTTTATGACGTTTTTCGGAGATGAATAGGGCTTATGAAAAGAGCAAGTATTATCAGTATCGGCAACGAGCTGCT
The DNA here is from genome assembly GCA_049643445.1 of Sedimentisphaerales bacterium. Classification (GTDB taxonomy): domain Bacteria; phylum Planctomycetota; class Phycisphaerae; order Sedimentisphaerales; family Anaerobacaceae; genus CS2-K091. The sequence goes on along the minus strand of JBARPZ010000045.1, from coordinate 1,099 downwards.
CAGCGGTCAGACAGTAAATACAAATGCTGCATATCTAAGCCAAAGACTACTTGAAATCGGTATACCTGTTATAAGCTCTTATACTATCGCTGATGATATAGACGCAATTGTACGGTCGTTTAATTTGGCGTGCGATGACGCTGACTTTGTTATAGCAACCGGTGGTCTTGGCCCAACCGATGATGATTTGACCCGTCAGGCTTTGGCAAAATTGCTTGGCAGCGAATTGCAACTGCAAGAGGATCTCCTTCAGAGGATACAGGCTTTGTTCACCAGCCGTAATTGGCAAATGTCTTCAAAGAATAAGATTCAGGCATATATCCCAGCCGGTGCGAAAGCTCTTGCGAACAATCTTGGAACGGCTCCTGGCATTATGGCTGAATTAAAAGGCAAATCGCTCTTCGCCTTGCCCGGCGTGCCATCTGAAATGAAGCAAATGTTTGAAGAATCGGTTCTCCCGGAGCTTAAAAGTCTATCTATCGAGCAGGCCGTGGTAGTGCGAAAACTAAGATGCTTTGGAACAGGCGAATCGAATATCGCTGAATCGCTCGGTGATATTATGCAGCGAGGCAGAAATCCGCTTGTAAACTGCACCGCCTCTTGCGGCGTGATTACCCTGACAATCACCGCCACAGCAAAGGGCAAAGATAAGGCACAACAAATGGCCGAAAAAGACGAAACAACCCTCCGTGATAAGCTGGGAGAGTTGGTTTATGGTACGGACGAACAGACTTTAGCCGAAGTGGTGGGCGAAAAATTAGCTCAGCAGAAACAGACAATCGCTGTAGCTGAATCGTGCACGGGCGGCTTTATAGCCAAGCTGCTGACCGACATCCCCGGAGCGAGCAGATACTTCACACACGGCTGGGTAACTTACAGCAACGACGCTAAGATAAGTGAACTGGGCATACTTGCTCATTTGATTGAAAAACACGGCTCTGTCAGCGAAGAGGTCGCCCATGCTATGGCTCAGGGCGCCAGAAAAAGAGCAGGGACAACCTTTGCAATCGGAATAACCGGTATAGCCGGACCTGCCGGCGGAAGCGAACGAAAACCTGCCGGACTCGTATATATTAGCATCGATTCCGATAATGGGTGT